>DASYEY010000102.1:0-2770 GCA_036498725.1 Verrucomicrobiia bacterium
GACCAGCGTCATTGATGCCGGCGGCGGATTCCATAATTATCCGGAGGATTACGCCGTCATCGAAGAGCTGCATAAGCGCGGCGAAATGACCCTGCGCATCGCCTATAATCTGTTTACGCAAAAACCCAAGCAGGAGAAGGAAGACTTTGCCCGTTGGATCAAGATGACTGGGCCGGGCAACGGTGATGATTTCTTGCGTTGTAACGGTGCGGGCGAAATGCTGGTTTTTTCGGCGGCGGATTTTGAGGATTTTCTGGAACCGCGTCCCGATCTTTCGGATTCATTAGAAGACGATCTCAAAGGCGTCATCTCGCTGCTTGCCGCTAATAAATGGCCGTTCCGTTTGCACGCAACGTACGATGAAAGCATCACCCGTTTCTTGAATATCTTTGAGGAAGTGAACCGCGACGTGCCCTTCAAAGGACTGAACTGGTTCTTCGACCATTGCGAAACCATCTCCGAAAAGAACATCGAGCGGGTAAAGGCCCTGGGTGGCGGCATCGCCGTGCAACATCGCATGGCCTATCAAGGCGAATATTTTATCGAACGCTACGGAAAGAAAGCGGTCGAGCAAACTCCGCCCCTGCGAAAAATGTTGGAGCTGGGCGTTCCGGTTGGGGCCGGCACCGATGCGACGCGCGTGTCGAGTTTTAACCCGTGGGATTCACTGTATTGGATGATCACCGGCAAAACCGTGGGCGGGGTTTCAATGTATCCCGAAAAGAATTGCCTGAGCCGTGAGGAGGCATTGCGGCTTTACACGCAAGGCAGCAGTTGGTTCTCAAGCGAAAGCGGAAAGAAAGGTACGATTGCCGTGGGGCAACTGGCCGACGTCGTTGCGCTGACCGACGATTATTTCTCCGTGCCCGAAGCCGAGATCAAACATATCAAATCGGTTCTCACGGTCGTTGGTGGAAAAATTGTCCACGCCGATGAAGAATTTTCTGCGCACGCCCCGCCATCAATTCCCGTGTTGCCAGAATGGTCGCCGGTAAAAGCTTTCGGCGGCTACGGCGCGCCGCTGGACATCCGCAAAGCCGCGCGTGCCGGCGTCCCGATGGCCCAACAACATCATCATAGTGCTGAATGCCACCAACACGGCTGCCAGCATGCGCTGCAACAATTATTTACCGCCGCTGAAACGGCGCGAAATCGTTATGCGGACTTTTTCGGTCGGGGTTGTGATTGCTTCGCGTTTTAAGCCCTGAATGAACCCGACATTCATAAGCTATGAATCCTTTCAAAGCGTCATTGAACACCAATCAAAACTGCAGCGCAGTAGCATGGGGAAATTTCCTCCTCCGCGTTTCCGTGGGACTGATGGTTTTTTACATCCACGGCCTGCACAAGCTGGAAGGCGGCATCGTCTACCTGCGTGATGGGACGCCTTGGCAGTTGGTTAAAGTCGTGGCGGAAATGCACGCACCGGCGCCCTTCGCTTCTGCCCTGGCGGCGACCCTGGTTCAATTCATTTGTTCATTATTTATTGTGGTTGGTCTTTACACCCGAATCAATGCCTTGCTGCTGACCTTTGCTTTGAGCGGGGCGATTTTGCAAAACATTTTGGCAGGAGACGACCCGCAGTTGGCGATTCTTTACACGCTCATCGTAGCGACGCTTGTGTTCATGGGCGGCGGACGATTCTCGTTGGATGCCAAATGGTTCAATAAACTGCCAAGTGATATTCAATAATTCACGTGCATAGAATATTCCATGAACGTAAAGGACGGTGCTACCAACGATGGATTTTGTGGCTGTTGACCACCGAACTGACGGCGGGGGTCATTGGCGTCGCCTCCGCCGATGACGCCGTCACACTTGCACCTCCTCCGCCCTTCAAAAAACTTCGTTATGATGAGAATTATGAATATCTGCGCGATCCGGCGCTGCGTTCCGACTATCTCGATGCCATAAAATATGTTCCCTTCACCACGAACGGCAACGGGTATCTGACGCTGGGAGGAGAAATTCGCGAGCGTTACGAATTTTATCGCAATAATCTTTGGGGCCGCGGGCCGCAGGATGACAACGGCTATTTACTCCAGCGTTACATGGTTCATGCGGACGCGCACTTGGGCGATAATTTCCGGATTTTCACGCAGCTTAAAAGCGGCCTGGAAGATGGCCGGAACGGCGGACCGCGCCCAACGGACCGGGATGATTTTGATTTGAACCAGGCATTTTTTGACGTGCGCATGCCATGGTCGGACGAAGACTCATTCACCTTTCGTGCCGGCCGGCAGGAATTGGCTTACGGTTCGTCGCGCTTGGTTTCATTTCGCGAAGAACCCAACGTGCGCCGGAGCTTCGATGGCCTCAAAACCATCATGAAAGTGGCTGACTGGCAAGTAGATGCCTTTGTGGTTAAACCTGTGCTGACAAAAACGGGCGTGTTCGACGACGGTTCCGACCCGGATCAGAATTTTTGGGGGCTTTACGCCGTTACGCCCGTTTCCTGGCTACCCGGAGGAAATGTTGACCTTTATTATTTGGGACTGGATCGAAAGAACGCAAGTTTTGAAGCCGGCACCGCCCATGAACTACGCCACTCCATCGGAACCAGAATCTGGGGACACAAAGCCGGTTGGGATTACAATTTGGAATCGATCTATCAGTTTGGCAGTTTCGGCAGCGGTGACATCCAGGCCTGGACGGTCGCTTCGGATGTCGGCTTCATTTTTGAAAACGCTCTGCTCAAACCACGGCTAGGATTGAAAGCGAACATCACAAGCGGTGACAATAATTCGAGTGATTCCAATCTCCAAACCTT
>DASYEY010000103.1:0-2020 GCA_036498725.1 Verrucomicrobiia bacterium
CAGCGGGAAATCGGGAATCGCCAGTCCGGCGTGTTGGTGCCGCATGGTCGCGCCGAGAACCAGTTGTCCAAAAATCAAAAGTGTCACCGCCAGCAACATTTTCCGCAGCCCGTGGCGATCAAAGATGACCAGGTCGCGCGTCGGCAAATGAATCCACCAGGAACTCGTGACCAGCGCAATCGCGCATACCAGAACCAGGAAACTTTGCGCCAGCGCCGCGTGAAAAATCCCCAGGTTGTCCCACGCGAGACGCACGCGCAAACCGCCCAGCACCCCTTGCAGCACCACGCCAAAAAACGCCGCCACGCCAAGCCAGCGCAACCATGCCCGCGGCTCTTTCACCCATAGCCACACCATCAGGATGATCGTCAGGAAGCCCACGCCCGACGCCAGCAAACGATGCGAATGCTCGAAGAAAATGCCGCCCACCCAATCATGGATGGGAAACAAAAACATGTTGTAGCCGTAAGTCGTCGGCCAATCGGGCACCGCCATGCCCACGCCCTTGCTCGTCACCAATCCGCCCACGGCAATCAACGCCAGCGTGGTCACCGCCGTCAAAACGGCGAAGCGATGCAGCCAGGGATTGTATGACGAACGGTTCATCGGTCTGTGGTATTAATGGATCGGGCTAAATAAGAAGACCGCTGCGGTAACGCGTACCACAGCGGCCCCCGGAAAATCCCGCAATTATTTCGGAACTTCCATCGTGAAGTCCAGGGTCGTGCTCCCGTCTTTCACTTCAACTTCCTTGCTCACCTTACCCGCTTTGCGGTGGGCGGCTTCAATCGTGTACTTGCCAGGAGGCAGGTTCGAGATTTTATAGGTGCCATCCTTCTTGCTGACCGAGAAATACGGACTGTCCACCACGGTCACATACGCGAACATCCAGGGATGCACATCGCACTTGAATCGCAGGAAACTTTCCTCAGCCGGGAAACTCATGGCGAAATCCGGCGCACCGGGGCCTTGAGCCTGGTTCTTGGCACTCGAAGAGTTGCCAGCGGCTCCCGGAACCACATCTACATTGTGGAACAGCGGGTCGGAATTCTTCACGACAATCTTCTGCTTGGTCTGCACGGCAGCGATGTAAGGGATGTATTCACAACCCTTTTGGTCGAGAACCAGCGGCGCGGCGGTTTCGCCGGTGGACTTGCCAGCCATGCCTTTGACCGTCACGACGACGTCAGCCAAATCGTTCTTGCCGTCCACCACGTAAAACTGGGTTTTGACGGGTTCGCTGTGAAGCTTGCCGCAATCGGGATTGGAGCTGAGGGCTTCGTTGACTTTTTCTGGCGGCGGCGTGCCGCTGAGAGTAATGGTGCCCGTCACGTCACCGGCCACCGCTGCTTGCAAACCGGCCACGAGCGCCGGAACAATTAAAAACCGAGGATTCATTCTCATATTGATATTAATTTTAAAAAGCTCCACCAAAATAACCAAGCCTTATTTATCTGCAAGTACTTTGTGAAACTTTTCACAAACTTATTCTCCGTTGCGAAGTGCAGTTTGCGGCCCCCCGCAACGCAAGAAAATAAAATCTGTTATCAGCTTATAATAAGGCAGTTAAGCAAAAATTGTGGTGTTGGGTGTTGATTCCACTCTCTTGTAGTTCTAAGAGACGAAAGAAATGCCGAGGCTACGGGGTTGTTTCTTGTCTTGGGAGCGCACGTGCCCTGGCACAAAGCCGTGCGCGCTGGTAATTCCGGATGCCCTATGTAACGCTCTCATCCCATGCTTCGCTGGTTCGAACACAATCAAATCTACCATCCCAAACGGGAATGGGGAGCCGCGCCCGCCGATCTCGGACGCCCGTTCGAGGACATTCATTTCACCGCCGCCGATGGCGCCCGCCTTAACGCCTGGTTTTTTCCGGCTGACAAAGATTCGCCTCGCGCAAAATTCGCCGTGCTCGTCTGCCACGGCAACGGCGGCAACATCAGCCATCGCCTCAATTTTTGCGGATTGCTTTTGCGGCTCGGCGTGAGCGTGCTCGTGTTTGATTATCGCGGTTACGGCC
>DASYEY010000104.1:0-23065 GCA_036498725.1 Verrucomicrobiia bacterium
CGGCATTTTCCAGAAATACGTCGTCGCTTGGCCTTCAACCGTCGTGAATTCCCCAAGAAAAATTCCGGCGAGATCAATCAAATGAACGCCTTGGTCAATCAATTCGCCGCCACCGGAAATTTTAGGGTCCGCCCGCCATTCCTGGTCGTAACCAACGCGGCCGCCATGGCCGTAACGACCGCGCACAAACATCATTTCGCCCAGCGCACCGCTGCGGAAAATCTCCTGCGCCTTTAGGGCCGCCGGATGAAAACGGTGATTATAACCGACCCGGACAAGGGCGCCGATTTTTTTTGCGGCAGCTTCAAGCTCGTCGAGTTCTTTCACTGAAATCGCCGCCGGTTTTTCAACCAGGATATGTTTCCCGTTCTTAATCGCGGCCAGCGCAACCGGAGCCAGCGCCGAGTTGATGGTGGCAATCATCGCTACATCTACATTGGGTGAACTGACGGCTTGCTCAAATGACTCTGTCGCGATGCAACCCGGACTTTGTGCAGCAATTTTTTGGGCGCGCTCAAGTTGGGTATCGCAGGCAACCGTGACGCTGCCGCGCGGCAGCAGATTCAACCGCTTTTGTCCGATCAGACCACAGCCAATGAGGGCAACACGCAGATTCATATCAATTCCATTTCTGACCACGATCTTCCGGCACAATGCGGCGCAGACAATAAATATCTGATTTCGCGAGCGTATCGCGGTATTTTTGTAAATCTTTCCACGGATCCCATTGTGCGCTGATGAGTTTACCGGTGATGCCATCGCTTTCGGAACTGGCCAGATAAACCGCCAGATTGGCGCCTAGTTCCAACGGCACCGCGCCTTTTTCCTTCCAAGTTTTATTTTTTTCAAAAAATGCCGCGCCAACTTTGTCTGCGCCAGCCGCCAGCACTTCATCTACCAAGCGCGTTGCCAAAGCTCCGGGCGCAATCGCATTCACATCTATATGAAAACCCTTCAATTCTTCGGACAGCGTCTCCATTAAGCGGACCACAGCCGCCTTTGACGCAGCGTAGGCACTGATATTCGGCAACGGATTGGTCGCGCCGCCGCCGCTTAAGACCACGATTTTGCCGCGACCAGATTCTTTGAAATGCGGAATCACGGCACGACTCGGCAGCAACACTCCAAAAAGATTGATGTCCAGTGCCCGTCGCCATTCGTCGAGCGAAACGGATTCGGTCGGCCCCATCGGCCCGTAAATCCCGGCGTTAAGCACAAGCGCTTGCAATGAGCCGAGTTCTTTCAACGCCAAGGCCACAAGCGAGTTGACCTGCACTTCATCAGCGACATCACAAGTTTGGGCAACCACTTTTTGGGCCGGGAATTGTTTGGCCAATTCCGCACGCGCGGCCATCAGATCTTTTTCACTGCGGGCGCAGAGCATGACGTTCGCGCCTTCGCGCAAAAAATGTTCTGCAATGGTCCTGCCCAACCCCTGGCTGCTGCCAGTAATCAACGCATTGAGATTTTTGAGTTTCATGTTAAGCGCGGCCGACTGAAAGATGCTCGACGCCGGGGACATTTTTCAATTCCTTTTCGAGAAAACGGTTCGCATCCACAAATACGGGTGACTTCATTTGTGGAATGATTTGCGGCCAAGCTACCGATCGGAATTGCGGCCATTCGGTGCATACCACTGCCGCATCGGCTGCAGCCATGACTACGGCCACCTCGGTCGCCAGCGCAACCGATTTTAGTTCTGGCGGCAAGTCTTTCACTGCTGGATCAAAAGCGCTGACCAGCGCGCCCGCCGCCAGCAGTTGCTGGCATAATTCCACTGCGGCGCTGCGGCGCAACGTGTCGGTATTCGTTGTGTACGTCAGGCCAAGAATGGAAATCTTTTTACCACGCAAATCGCCAAGGCGCGATTGCAAACGGCGAAACGCCCAACCACGATGCAAATCATTGCTTTGCTTGATGGCGGGAATGACGGAAATATTTTCGCCATTGACCATCGCCAGTTTTGAAAGCGTGACGACATCGCGCGCCAGCGTGCCTCCCGCGAAAGGACCGCCCGGCCCAAGATAGGCCTTGGCACCAATGCGCGCTTCGCTCTTGAGGCCGAGGGAAACTTCCTTCGCATCTGCACCGGTATGTTCGCAAAGCCGGGCAATTTCGTTGATGAACGTGATGGAAAGCGCGAGAAACGCATTCAGCGCGTGCTTGACCATTTCTGCCGATTCCGTGCGCATGAAAATGGTCTGCGCCGCAAACGGCTTGAACAGTTGTTCGAGCAATGACTTTTTGACGTCGGTACGAATGCCGACAACGACGCGCTCAGCTTTTTCAAACGCCTCAATCGCCTTGCCTAGCCGCAAATTCTCCGGAGAACAGGCAAAGTGAAACTGTGGAAACTCGTTTTCCAGCCCGGCACAGGTGCCAACCGGCAGTTGCGCAGAAATCAATACCAATGCGTCCGGCGCCAAATACGGCAACGCGCGACGCAGATTTGCCAAAACCGATTCCACGTCCGATTCATCATCCTCATTCACCGGTGTGTCCTGACATAACCAAAGCACATCAGTATTTTTACAGGCAATTTTCGGATCGGTGGTAAAAGAAAGTTTTTTGGCAGCGAGGCCGGCAGAAATTAATTCATCCAATCCCGGTTCCAATAATGGCGCATGGCCGGCATTCAACCGGCTGATATTTGCGACATCAAAATCCAGGCCAGCGACCTGAAAATGCCGGGCGCAACACGCCGCCGTGACGCTGCCGAGATGCCAGAGACCGAGGACGGTGATGTTCATTGGCGCGTCTCGTAAACCCACTGATTTTGCTGCAACCATGCCAGTGTACGCTGGATGCCTTGTTCAATGGTCAATGCCGGCTTCCAACCAGTGGCGCGAATTTTTTGGGTGTCGAGAAAAATGAACGGATTATCGCCCACCCAACCGCGACTGCCGCCGGTATATTCCAATTGGGGCTGCAAATCCAACGCCCCACAAATATAGCGGATAGAGTCGTTGACCTGCACATATTCATCCGTCCCGAGGTTATAGATTTCTACGCCATGCTTTGCCTTTTTGGCGGCGCTCGCATTGACCACCTGCAACATGGCACCGACACAATCTTGGATGTGCAGATAACTTTTTCGCTGTTTGCCGTCACCGAGTACTTTCAAATGACCCGGATGATCGAGCAATTGCTTGTAGAAATCAAAAATATGGCCGTGCGTGTAACGTTCGCCCAAAATCGAAACAAACCGAAAAATATAACCTTCGAATTTGAAGCCTTCGCAGTAAGAGGAAATCATGCCTTCGCCAGCAACTTTGGATGCGGCATAAAGTGAGGTTTGGATCGGAAATGGTGCATTTTCCGGCGTGGGAATTTTTTCTGCTTCACCATAAACGCTGCCGGTGGAACTGAACGCGATGCGCTTGATGCCGTTCGCGCGCATGGCTTCCAATACGTTGAACGTGGCGACGGTATTTTGCTGCAAATCTTTGAACGTATGATTGAGCCCAAACCGTACATCCGCATTGGCTGCCAGATGAAACACCATGTCACAACCGGCCATGGCTTTTGTCAAAGCCGGCAGGTCCAGATTATCGCCTTCCACAAGTTTGAATTGGGGATCTTTCAGCGCGCCTTCAAGAAACCTTCTCTGGCCGGTTGAAAAATTGTCCCAACCCACAACGGTTTTGCCTTCCGCCAACAACCGGTCTACCAGACTGCTCCCGATAAAACCGGCTGCGCCGGTGATGAAAATTTGTTGCATGACAGGCGGGAAATTTAATCCGCCGTGTCCGCCGAGGCGAGTTTTTTTGATATGGATTTGATGAAATCAAAGTTGACGCCTCATAGTGCTTGCCTCAGCTTGAGGTGGTGAAAACTGTCCCGTTTGTACTTGGTTTAATCAGTTTGGAATTGTTGGCCGCCTGCCCGGTTACCGCTGGTTTAACCGACAGCAATCTCCCGTCCTGCCGATTAACCATAGAATTACGTGACGGTTCGCGCGTAATCGGTGAACCCATCCACAATCAAATCCAATTCCATTCCTCTTTGTTGGGCAATTTAAAGCTCGCGGTAAAGGATATTCGCTCAATTGAATGTGTTTCCAGCAACTCCGCCAAACTATCGACAACTGGTGGCGACACCTTGACGGTTTGGTTCATGGATCCCAACGTGATCGTCAAAACCAGCTTTGGGCAAATTGATCTGCGGGCGACATCGATCCGGACGATGAGCGTGTATGCCGCCAATCCAGTGGGTGGACACCGTCCGGGATTGGTCGCCTTGTGGTCGGGCGAAAATAACGGCAAAGATTCTATCGGCACCAATGATGCCGAATTGACCGATATGAATTTTGCAGATGGCCAGGTCGGAAGATCGTTTAGTTTAAATGGAAATAGTTCATGGGCCAAAATTCCGGCGAATCCAAGTTTGGACGTTGGAAAAAGTGACGGTCTGACCATTTCAGCCTGGATCAAACCCATGAATGTAAATTCATTTCATCCGATTTTAGAATGGGAAGTCACGGTGCAGAAAAACTCTGTTCAATTATGGATCGGACATATGCCACAAGATCGTGGAGTTTTATTTGGAAATATCGGTGACGACCAAGGAGTTTCACACGTGCTTTGCTCGCCGCCGGGCACAATCATAAGGGGTCGATTCCAACACATCGTTATGACTTATGACAAGACAAGCGGCATTGGCCGTTTACTCGTTAATGGTCAAATTGTTGCCGAAGAAAATTTAGGGATTTTCACTCCGCACACCATTGATGATATATTCATCAGCCGCCGCCCTTGCGACCATCCGGGCGACTGGACTTACAACACATTTTTTGATGGCTTGCTGGACGAGGTCGCAATTTATAATCACGCGCTTTCGATCAAGGAAATTGAAGCCATTGAACTGGAAGGTAATCACGGAGAATCATTATCAACGATTTCTCGTGGGTCATTTCAGTAAAATTTATCTCGGCCAAACTCTGAATGAACCCCATCACTAAAATTGCAACTGCCCTGCGCTTTGTTGCCAATCATCCGTTAAACCGCAATCGAAAATTTAGGGCAGTAATGGAATATGGTTTTATCCAAGTAGCTGTGCGGCTTATACCGGGTGAAATTTGTCTGGAATTTCCCAATCAAACACGGCTATTGGTTGCGCCAAAGATGAAGGGTGCTGCGCACTACATCGCTCCACGGCTGTGTGAATTTGAAGACATGGCCTTCGTAATGCACTTCTTACGTCCGGGAGAAAGATTCGCCGATGTCGGTGCCAATATCGGCGTGTTCACCGTATTGGCAGCGGGCGTGGCCAAGGCCAAAGCAATTTGCTTTGAACCCAGCCCGGGAACGTTTGAAATACTTTCACGGAATATTCAACTCAATGGCCTGCAAAACGATGTTAAGTTAATAAATGCAGCTGTTGGCCGCCAAACTGGAATTACCCGATTCAGCGATGGGTTGGGAACTGAAAACCATGTGGCAATCACCATTGAAAGCCAGAATTCCATCAACATTCCCATGACAACTTTGGACCATGAACTGGCCAGTTGCCCTCCCGTTTTAGTGAAAGTTGATGTCGAAGGTTTTGAAACAGAAGTCTTTGGTGGCGCTGAAACGATTCTGCAAAATCCGGTTCTTCAAGCCATCATCGTCGAGCGGGTCAATTCGGGAAACCGTTACGGTTATGACGAAGAAAAATTGCATGCGCAAATTCGCAACTTTGGTTTTAGCCCCTACAGCTATGAACCATTCGAACGAAAAGTATTGGCTCTAAAAAATGAGAGCAGAGGTAATATCATTTATCTCCGCGACTTGAAATCTGCCAATGAGCGATTGAGTATTGCGCCAGCGTTTGAGCTTGGTGATCTGAAAGTTTGAACGGATGCGCTATGCCACTTGCCCTTGAAAATCTACCCCGCGTCAGCTTCATCATTCCCACGCTGAACGTGGAGACAATTTTGGAAAATTGTCTGTCATCCGTTACCCGGCAGGATTATCCCAGTGAAAAAATCGAAATCATCATGGCCGATGCACACTCCATTGACCGCACTCGTGAAATCGGTAAAAAATTTAATGTCATCATCCTCGACGACAACGGTAAAAACATGGAAGAAGGCAAACGGTTGGCACTTCAACATGCGACTGGTGAATACATCGTTTTTGTGGATTCAGATAATGAATTGACGCATTCGGATTATCTGCGACTGGCCATTCAAGCGTTGACAGCCAACCCTCAAGCACTCGGCGTTGAAAGTTATTATCTCCCTTCACCGAAAATGAGTTCCTTTTGCGCCTATATCACACACTTGTTGCATATCAGTGACCCAATAGCTTGGCTTATGAGCGCAAATCCAAAATTGATCGCGCGTAATGGTGAAACCGAACGCTGGACCTTGTCGGAAGGAACCTTTTCCTATCCGCTCGGCGCTAACGGATTTGTCTTCCGACGGATAGATCTGCTGGCAACACAAGCCGATAAACATTTTCAGGATACAAACGTCGCGCTCACCTTGATGAAACGCGGTCAACGTGAATGGCTGCGCCTGCGTGGGCGAGGGGTGCATCATTATTATATCCAGACACTCTGGAAATTTGTTCAAAAACGCCGCCGGTCAGTCGTGCATTTTCTCCGCGTACAACAGGAAGCTCCAGAAAATTGGATCAAGGAGCGGCCACTCATTCCACTCTGGCTGGCCATCGTCTATTGCCTGACTTTTTTTGGTCCAGCCTTTCATACCCTGCGGGGAATCATCCGTGATGGCGATTGGCGCTGGCTTTGGCATTGGCCCGCCTGTCTTGGCAGCGTACTCGGCAACACGTGGGGCGTATGGACCTATAAACAGCGCGGGCAGGACAAAAAGCTCATTGCGGAATTACAAGTAAAACAGCATCTCAAATCTTGATCTTGTCGCTGATATGGAACTAAATTCTCCCTCGGCTTCAGCTGCGAAGCCCGCCAGCCAACCACGGCTGCTGTGTTTCGTCAATGGCATTTTTGCCAGCGGCATCGGTGGCGGTGACGTTTATTTTAGTTATATGGCCACTGCTGCACTAGCGTCGGGTTATCCTATTCATTTTTTTGGCGGGCACGCCTTAAAAAATTATCTAGCCAAACAAAATCTGCCATTAAATCTTACCTTAACCGATGATTCGCTTGGTCAATTAGGCGATGTCACCACCTTTTCGGGCCAGCTTCGTTTACTGTGGGATTTTGGCCGTCGACTGCGCGGCTCCTTGTCACAACTCAATGAAGTTCGGTCAGATGACATTGCTTATGCGATGTCAGATTATCTATTTGATACGATTCCCCTCATTCGCTGTCGCGCTCGCGCTAAAGTTTTATATCTGGGGATGATTGCCCCCTCGTTCAAGCAAATTGTCTTCAAATCGCGTGGCGATGTGACCAGCACCCGGCTAGCTTCGATTTACTATTGGTTTAATCAACAATTATCACTGCGCTGGTTTCGGCGCATTCGTGGTGGAATGGTGACTTACAGCCATCCAGAAATGCGCGATTATTTATTGAACCTTGGCTACAACGCAGCACAATTATTCTATGTGCCCAACGGCAGCGACGTCGCCGCCGCCGACCGGGTGCCAGCACAACCCAAGCAATTTGATTTAGCCTGGGTCGGTCGTGTCCACCCGCAAAAAGGCATCGATGATTTGCTCGCCACTTTGGATTGGCTGAAAAAAATAATGCCGGATTTTCGCGCCGTCATCGTTGGAAAAAGTCAAGAAAAGTTGGAACCCCTCATACGCGTGCGTGGGTTAGCAAAAAATGTCATCTTTAGCGGCTTGGTGTCAGAAGAAGAAAAATTTCGACTGCTCAAATCCAGTCGTGTTTTTGCGATGCCCAGCCATTATGAAAGTTGGGGCATTGTTGTGGGCGAAGCCTTGGCGGCTGATTTGCCCGTGGTTGCTTATCGCCTGGATTGTTATCCGCTGGTTTTTGGTGATTTCGTGCGTTACGTCGCTCCTTTTGACTTGGAGGCCTTCCAACGCACCGTGGAAGATGAAATCAGAAAGCAGCGGGCTGGAAAAAATTATCTAGCAACGATGGATGGTGAAAAATTGAAAGGCGAACTGTCTTGGACAACGGCACAGGAAAAATTCGTGACCGTACTATCTCGATCTGACAAAACCTTGCAGGCAATGACAAAGTTATAATTGGCCAAGTAGTTGAGATGTTTTACTCATTCACGGGCGATCCGGCGAAAAAAATTCCGATTGCTAAGCGATTGTAGCCGATAAAATTTCAATCCCGTTTTAATGACGTGTACAAGCCGAGCTGCACGAGCAAAAACTGGTTTCCGCACTGTTTCAGCGATTGTTTTATCTGCCTCCTGCCACTTCATCACATAATCACTCTGTTGTGGTGTTCGGCTAAAAATTTCTTTTACTGCTATTCGCTTTGCTTGCACCAGCATATGAATTGGGGTGAAGGTGATTAATTCCACACGCGATTGTATGACATTAGGGTCAGACACTTCATACCAATTTCCATAAGGTCCAACACGATGAACAATCATCCGCTCCACTTCAAAGCCATTCTCCAAACTTAAAGTGCGGTAAAACAATTCAGGACTGAATTGATAGAAACCATGACCACAAAGATTATTAGCACAAGTATGGATGAATAAGCGTCCGCCCGGACGCAATAACTCCATACTATTGCGAAGAGCCATAGGGAAATTAAACACATGTTCCAAAGTGCCACCATCGTATACCACATCAAACTGCCCATGCCAAGCTGGTGGGATAGGTTGATTTAAATCATGAACCAGTTTTGCGCCTTCATAATCTGAATTATCTATGGTATCCACGACTGAAGCACCTAACGCCTCAAAAAATGGCTCAGCATAAGCACATGCCGACCCTGCCCGCCTGAATTTTCCGGCCGATAAGCCATTTCGTTCTAATAATGAAACCATTGTCTGCGGAAAAACATTTAAGACAGACCTTCCTAACATCACCGTATGGTTAAATTGCACTCCGCTTTTGCGGGCAGCCACTAGTAGTTGAACACCGTTTATTTCAAGTCCCATAAATAGAATGTATGTATGATTTGTATGATAATCGACCGACGATGACAACCCAGATATTAATTTTAAATCGGTTGTAAAATCCCGACTTGAATACTAGTATTTGTATTTAATGAAAATCATTGGCACAAATTCTAAAGCTAAACATAAATCCTGTGGGTTGTATTTTATAGCCTTATTAGCTTTAGTACTTGCCTTATTATTTTGGCGAAGCTTTCTGCCAAACTACATTCATTTTGCTAATGATGGACCTTTGGGACAGCAAAACACGGACTGGATAAAATTGCCATCAGGATTTAATGGCATGTGGGTAGACTTAAATACTATTGGATTTAATGCGTCAGCCTTCCCGGTTAGTATTATCGGCTTAATCAAGTGGAGTCTAAGTCCCGTCGGCTATGCAAAATTTCTCGCTCCCATTGCTTTGTTCATTCTTGGGCTGGGTGCTTGGACGTTTTTTAAACAACTTAAATTCTCACCACTAGCAACTTTTCTGGGTGCGGTGGCGGTGGCATTGAGTTCCACCTTTTTTTCAGGTGCCTGTTGGGGTGTCGCTACTCAAGAGATTGCTTTGGGCATGGATTTTTTCGCCTTGGCTCTGATTGTTTCAAACACCAGAGAAACTCCAATATTACTGAGGTGTGTGCGATTGGCTTTGGCTGGGATGGCTGTTGGCGTGAACGTGATGGAAGGAGCGGATATTGGCGCTTTATGTAGTGTATTTATCGCCGGATTTGTTTTTTTCAAAGCACTCATTGAAACCGAGGGAACAACCTTGATCCGGGCTGGTCGTGGTGTCTTGCATGTTGCCGTTATCGCCATATTTGCCGGTTTTATCGCTATTCAATCGATTACCGCACTGGTTGGCTCGCAGATCCAAGGCATTGCAGGAACCAGTCAGGATGCGGAAACAAAGGCCGCAAATTGGGATAAGGCCACACAATGGAGCATGGCCAAAACCGAAACCTTGAGCCTGTTGGTGCCTGGTTTATTTGGTTATCGCATGGATACGCCAGCGAACATGATGCCATTGTTTCAAAATGCTTATGTCAATGGCAATTACTGGGGTAGCATGGGACGCAGTCCAGAAGTAGATCGTTTGCTGGATAGCGGTGCCACCCCGCCACCCGGAACACCCATGCGCTTTTCAGGCGGCGGGGCTTATTGTGGCGTATTGGTGGTATTGGTGGCTATTTGGACCATTGGTCAATCTTTCCGACGAAAAGACTCACCCTTCACCGATGTACAAAAGAAATTCATCTGGTTTTGGCTGGCAACAGTGGTGATTTCCATTCCCATCGCTTGGGGACGATACGCACCGATTTTCTACGGTGCGCTTTATCAGTTGCCCTATTTTTCAACCATCCGCAATCCAGTCAAATTTTCCATCTTTGCGGTGATGGCGTTGCCAGTCTTATTTGCTTATGGCGTCAACGCTTTGAGCCTGCGTTATCTGGATGGTTCCATTAAAAAACCTTTTGGCTTCAAGAATTCTTTTGACCGCAAATGGGCCATGGTCTTTGCGAGTTTTTTTGGCGCCAGTATTTTGAGTTGGTGGATTTATTCTTCAGAAATGCCCACTTTTATCGCTTATCTTCAAAAGGTCGGTTTTACAGATATTGAATCTGCCAGTCAAATCGCTGCCTTTAGTCTTGCTCAAGTGGGCTGGTTTGTCGGCTTGATGGCCGTGGCGGTGGGACTGTTAATATTGACGACAGCCGGTTTCTTCTCCGGGCCGCGTGCCAAATTAGGCGCATTTCTTTTGGGCGCATTTCTCCTTTTTGACCTGAGCCGGGCTGATTTGCCTTGGATCATTCATTGGGATTACAAGCAGAAATATGAAATTGGCACACTTAATCCCGTCGAAGATTTCTTACGGCATGCATCGTATGAGCATCGCGTTGCTCAACTGCCTTTTGAATCGAAGCAACCATTGCGCGCCTATGATAACTCCTTTGGCGGTCCCGGCGGCCTTTATGGGATTGAATGGGCTCAACACCATTTTCCTTACTACAATATTCAATCTCTCGACGTCATTCAAATGCCACGCAAACCAGCCGATTTGGCAGCTTTTGATATCGCATTGGCTTTTGCGAACCCGTTACGTAAATGGGAATTGACCAATACTCGCTACCTCCTTGGTCCGGCCGGTTTTCTCGAACCTCTGAATGGACAGCTCGATCCACAAAAAAGACGCTTTCGGATTGCGCAACGATTTGACCTTGTCTCCAAACCGGGCATTACACATTTGACAAAATTAGAAGAAATAACGGCTGTAACCAACAGTGACGGAGACTTGGCCTTATTCGATTTCACCGGAGCATTGCCCCGCGCCAAATTATATTCGAACTGGAAGGTCGCCAAGACTGATCCTGATGTGTTGCAAACATGGGTAAAAGATATCCGACAACAAGTACCTGCCGAAGTCGGCAACAGCTTAGCTGGACAAAGTACAAATGATTTGGCCACGTTGCATACGCTGGTTGACACGAATTTTGATCCGGCCCAAACAGTTTTACTTTCCACGCCGGAAAAAGACTTCCCTTCAGTTGCCACCAACGAAAACTCAGGCTCGGTCGAATTCAAAAGTTATGCGCCCAAGGACATTGTATTTAATGCGCAAGCAACAACGCCGGCTATTTTACTCCTCAACGACAAATATGACCCGCACTGGAGCGTCACTGTTGATGGCAAACCTGCACCATTGTTGCGCTGCAATTTCATCATGCGCGGCGTTTATCTGACACCTGGCGCACACACAGTGGAATTCCAATTCCATCTGTCAAATGTGCCGTTGTACATCACACTTGTTGGGATTGCTGTCGCCTTTTTGCTGTGCGGTTATCTTTTTTTGGCAACCCGTCCCTCCAAGCAATCGAAGACTTGATAAAAAATGATTCAGGCTGCTCGAAGGCCACGCGATTCAAGAATACGGCTGATGGCCAACCGTACGGCCTCGTCTGAGCTGCGCGCCAGGGAAAATCCCGCTTGTGCCAGTTTGGCTGAATCCATGCGCGACTGAGCCACATCGCCCGGCCAGCCTTGTGCCGATTCGCCATAATGAATTTGGGTCTGTCCGGCGAAACCAAGCTGCGTCACCAATTCATTCGCAATGAAACGCACATTCGTTGCCCCGCTGGGTGCCAGATTGAAAACGTTAAATTTGCCTGTGGCCAGCTCGTTGCATTTTTCCTTGCCGAATATCAGCCCAGCAGCCAAATCACGGACGTAAACATACGGCTTGGCCTGAAAGCCATTACCCAAAACCTTCAGGTTAGCCGGACTTTTCGTGAGTTGGTTGAGGAAGTCAAAAATAACTCCGTGCGTGGTGCGTTCGCCAACGATGTTGCCAAACCGGAAAATGATGGCACGCGTACCGAACGTGCCGCAAAATGCGGAAAGCAACCCTTCCGATGCCAGCTTACCAGCGCCATAAAGACTGACTGGGAGACACGGGCCAAGATTTTCATGGGTCACCGTTGTACCAACATCTCCATAAACCGTGCCCGAACTGGAGAAAACAATACCCGGCACTTTATGGCGGCGCATGGATTCCATGACATTGTAGGTGACAATGGTCTCTTGTTCCAAATCCAGCCGTGTATTATCAATGCCCCAGCGCGCATCGGGATTCGCGGCAAGATGGAATACTTGGTCAACCCGCTCAAAATGAGGTGCGATTTTTTCAAGCTCAAGCAGTTCAACTGGAATGATTTTCAGCCGGGCATCTCCAGAATGATGCGCCAAATGTTCGTGCCGGCCGGATGAAAAATTATCCAATACCCGAATTTCCGTCGTGGAGCTTTCAGCTAATAAAGCGTCAATCAGATGCGAGCCGATGAAACCCGCGCCGCCCGTCACAAGATAAATTGATTGATTCGCCTTCACAAAAGTTGTTTTCGTTGATGATGAATGGAAAACCGCCCGGAGCAAACTAGAATTTTCCACGCGAAAGACACAAGCTATTTCCCGCGAACAACCTTGCCAGCCATACCAAACCTTGTTATCAACTCTGCGATTTAAAATGACGCCCGAAACCGAACAAAACGCCCTGCAACTTCGCCAGTTTATCGTGAACGCCACGCGTGAAGTTGCCTATGAATCGCCAGATCACCTGATTCCTTTCGGCACCATGCGCAACAACAGCACCCACGCGCGATTCAACAAAAAGCTGAACGAACTGTATGGGATGGAGAATTCGTTCTGGCTTTTGGATCTGGGTTGTTCGGGTGGAGGATTCGTAAAAAGTTGTCTGGACGAAGGCCATATGGCCGTGGGAATTGAAGGCAGCGACTATTCCCAAAAATTAAAGCGCGCCGAGTGGCGCACTATTCCCGGAAACCTGTTCACTGCCGACATCACTGCCCCGTTTCAAGTATCAGGCGAATTTCCCGGCGGCAAACGCGGGATTTTATTTGATGTCATCACCACTTGGGAAGTGATGGAGCACATCCACGAACGCGACATTGCCAGCGTCGCGGAAAACGTTAAAAAACACTTGCGTCCGGGTGGGTTGTGGATCATGAGCGTCGCCTTATGCGATGATTTTCACAAAGGCGTAAACCTGCACCAAACCGTCAAACCCAAGCCCTGGTGGGTGGAAAAAATTGAAAGCTCGGGATTGAAATGTGTGGATGCCTACGTTCACTATTTCAACACGCAATTTTTGCGCGGCCCCAAAGACACCTGCCGCCCTGGTTTTCATCTTATTGCCACGAACAACCCCACCTTGACGCCAAAAATTCCCAAGGAACCGTTGAGTCACCGTATTTTTGACCGATGGTTGGGCAGCCGCCCGCAAAGGCTCCTTCGCTTTGCCATTTATGGCTATTAAGATGGCGCATGGCCAAAGTTTTCCATCCCGACGCAATAAAATTATCCGCTGACCATCTCGGTATGGCAGGCAATCTTAAAAATTATTATTGAGCAATGCAGCAAACCATAAAAAAAATCCGGTCATACCGTGCGCGACTAGGCACGTTACAACTGATAAAGCTGCTGGGTCTGATCATCCTCGCCAAGTTGCTGGCGCGAAAATTTTCATCCCTGTCCGCCAAATGGTCCTTTCAAAAGTTGACACTTCCCATCGTTTCCCATCCCGTTTTCATCCGAATCGGGACCACCGACGTCGAAGTCTTGCAACAGGTTTTACTCGACCACGAATATGAATTTACGCTGCCCATCACGCCCGCAGTCATCATTGATGCCGGTGCGAACATTGGTTTTGCCTCGGTTTATTTTGCGAATAAATATCCTGACGCCAGGATTATCGCGCTGGAACCCGACCCCTCCAATTTCAAATTGCTGCAGATGAATACCGTGGCATACCCACAGATCAAAGCATTGAACATGGCTTTGTGGAATGAAAGCAAACCCATCAATTTATTTTCTCCCCAGGGGGGGCATTCAGGATTTCGTACGTTGGAAAAAAGCGATGACTCGCTTCAACATTACGGCAAGACAGACGCCATCACGATTGATGACTTGCTGCAACAATACAAGTTGGATTTCATTGATATTTTAAAAATGGATATTGAAGGCGCCGAACGGGAAGTCTTCCAATCTTCCGCCAATTGGATCAATCAGGTTAAAGTTTTCATGGTTGAACTGCATGAATCTTACAAACCCGGCTGCACCGAGGCTTTCAATACGGCCGTGGCAGGTTTTCAACCCATCATCACGCAAAAGGGAGAAACTTTGTTATGTTTGAGAGGAGCACCTGCCCGCCTTAAATAAAGTGGCCGCTTTTAAATTTAATTGGCATGAAAGCATCCATCATCGTCTGCACCCGCAATCGCGCCGGCTCCATTTCCGAAACCTTGACCGCCCTCTCCCAACTGGAAGCGGCCGACTATGAAATCCTGATCGTTGACAGCAGCAGCGGCAGCGAAAAAGAAAAGACCGCCGAACTTGCCAAACAATTCGGAGCAAAATATGTACCGGAACCAAGGCCGGGCTTGTCTTTGGCCAGGAATACCGGCGTCACGGTTGCCACCGGTGAAATCATCGTGTTCACCGACGATGATTGCGTGCCACAAAAAGATTGGTTGAGGCTGACCGTAAATAATTTTTCCACGCCGGAAATCTGGGCCTGCACGGCACGCATCATCCAACAACACACCGGCGGAGCTTCCGATCTTTTTGAAGAAGTGGCGGGTCAGGATTTGGGGGGAGAAAAGCGCATTTTTACTCCCAAAGACGTTCAGGGCGGCTTTAATTTCTTATTTGCCAATATTGGGAAAATTTTCGCCAAACACATGAAATCACGGGCGCCAGCCCCCTTTGGTATTGGCCACGGCAGCAGCCTGGCCTTTCGCCGCGAGGCATTTCAAAAACTGGGCGGATTCGACGTGCGGTTTGGCGCGGGCGCACCATTAAAGGGGTGCGATGACCTTGAAATGCTTTATCGCATTTTGAAATCTGGCCACAGCATCGTGTATGAACCGGCAGCCATCGTTAAGCATAAGCATCGGCTGACTTCCGACGCGGAGCACAATAACGGCGCGCGCAGCCAGGATACACAAAACACGTCCGCTGATGAAGTCTTCAAGACGCGTTATGTCTACAGTTTTAGCGGCGCGGCTTTCATGCGTGAATTCAGAAATAATCCGCAGATGTTCTTCATGTTTTACGGCCGTTTGGTGCAGCTAATGATCAAGAATGCCCAATACAAATTGACCGGGAAAAAAGATTTGGCCCAATCATTCAATCATGATCTGCGGGGATTTCTTGACGGTATCGCCGCTCATAAAAAGTACTCGAAGGTTCCGAAATAAGCTCGCACGGCCATATAACGAAGGTAATGCCTGATCATTTCCAAATTTGACTATAAGCCTCCCGCAATCATGATGTACAACGACACTTGCTCCGTTTGCGCCAGTGCGGCAGAGTTATTATTTACGGCATACCAATTTTAAATCGCAAACCTTTTAGGTCACTCGATGAAATTAGCCTTGGGCCAAATCAATACCATAGTCGGCGACTTGGTCGGCAATCAGGCCAAAATTCTCGCCACCTATGAACGCGGCGTCGCGGCTGGGATGGACTTGGTCGTACTGCCTGAACTCGCCATCACCGGCTACCCGCCGCGTGATTTGCTTTTCCGCGAAAGTTTTGTCACCAGTAATCTCAAGGTCCTCACCCAGTTGGCCCAGGCAACCGGGAAAACCGGCCTGGTGGTCGGCTACGTCGGACACAATGAAACCCAGACTGGCCGCAACATCACCAATTCTGTGGCGTTACTGCAGCATGGACGCATCATCGCTACGCGACACAAAACCCTTTTACCTACCTACGACGTCTTTGACGAAGCTCGTTATTTTGAGCCCGCAACTGATAATCTGCCGGTTGAATTTAATGGTGTCTCCATCGGATTGACCGTCTGCGAAGATATTTGGAATGATGCGGATTTTTGGCCAAACCGGCTTTACCCATGCGACCCGGTCAGAAACCTGATCGCTGCGGGTGTAAAACTCATCATCAATGTTTCGGCCTCACCCTGGAGTCTGGGCAAGACCAAATTGCGCCGCGACATGCTTGCAGCAATTGCCGGTAAAGGGCAATGCTCAATTGTTTATTGCAATCTGGTTGGCGGCAACGATGAATTGGTTTTTGACGGTGCCAGCCTCGTCCTCAATGACCAAGGCGCCATCGTTGCCGAAGGTAAGCCATTTGAGGAAGACTTCGTCACCCTAGACTTGGCGCAAGCACCCGCCCTCATGCCCCAGACTTTGCCCGATGAAGAAGAAGTGTTTAAAGCTCTCGTCCTTGGCTTGCGCGATTATACTCACAAATGTGGTTTTAAGTTTGCGTTGCTTGGCTTGAGCGGTGGGATTGATTCAGCGTTGACGGCAGTCATTGCCGTCAGTGCCCTCGGCAAAGAAAATGTCCGGGGCATTTCCCTGCCTTCACAATTTTCCTCTCAAGGCAGTTTGGATGACGCCCGTATTTTAGCAGAAAATTTGGGCATCCAGTATGACGTGATACCAATTCAGCCGCTGTTTCAAACGACCAAAGAACAGCTGAAAACAGTGTTCGCTGGCAAACCGGAAGACGTCACAGAAGAAAATATCCAAGCCCGCTTACGCGGTGTCATCTTGATGGGCATGTCAAACAAGTTCGGCTCCCTGCTCCTCACTACAGGCAATAAAAGCGAAGTAGCCGTGGGCTACTGCACACTCTACGGTGACATGTGCGGCGGGCTGGCAGTCATCAATGACGTGCCCAAAATGATGGTGTATCGCATTTCTCATTGGATTAATCGGGAGAGAGAAGTCATTCCATCCGCCTCCATCACCAAGCCCCCATCGGCTGAGTTGCGACCCGACCAGAAAGACCAGGATTCACTGCCGCCTTACGAAATTTTGGACGCTATTTTAGACCAATACGTAGTTCAATGCCGACCGGTTGAAGACATCATCAAATCCGGCTTTGACGCCGCCGTCGTGCAACGTGTGGTGCGATTGATTGATAATAGTGAATACAAACGCCGACAATCTGCGCCGGGCATCAAGGTGACCAGCAAGGCTTTTGGCGTCGGACGCCGGGTGCCAGTCGCACAGCGTTACCGTGAAATCTGACGTTATAGCCCCGTCGGATGATCCAAAAATGCCCATGGCAGCTTAAACCTTTTCGCCAAGTCAGCGGATAACGCCTTTACGCCAAACGTTTCCGTTGCGTAATGCCCGCCATAGAAAACATTCACGCCCAATTCTTCTGCCAGGGCAAATGTCCAGTGCGGACCTTCACCAGTGATAAATGTGTCCACACCTTCACGAATGGCCGGCTTTAATTCGCCACCCGCGCCGCCGGTCACGATGCCGATACGGGCACAAGTTGCCTTCCCGCCAGGAATGACTTTTGGCTTTGCGCCAGTTGCAAGTTCCAACCTTCTGGCCAGTTCACTTCGGGAAATATTCTGGCGCACCTGCAGCCCGATCTTCTGGCCATGGCTTTCAAAAAATGGCTTCGCGTTTTTCAAGCCTAAAGCGACGCACAGTTGTGCGTTGTTGCCCAAGCGGGGATGCAGGTCAAGCGGCAGATGCGAACTGTAAACTGCGAGATTATTTTTCAGGAGCAGATGGAGGAGTTCGTAATTTTTCCCCGTCCAAGGCTGGCGCTGGCTCCAAAATAATCCGTGATGCACGACAAGCAAATCAGCTCTGGCGGCAATGGCAAGCTTGACCGTGACGAGACTGGCGTCCACGGCGGCGGCGACCCTGGAGACGTGGCCGGAATTTTCCATCTGCAAACCGTTCACGGCGCCGCTGTAATCACCAACGGCGGGTGTGCGCAAAACTTGATCGCAATATTTCACGATTGCCGCCAGCGAGGTCTTCGACATAAACGGATGAGAACAAATCTTCGGGCAAAATTCAACGTAAAGCCGTCGGACCGGTCTAAACTTGGTTATTTGCAACGACGCTTGCCCCGCTCGCGTCCGTGCGGCAAAATTATCTTTCATGGCGCGCGCCGGACTTAGTTCTTTGCGTTTAGGCCGTTCCGACGCGGAACGGTTGCTGGCAGCGCTTTTATTATCATTGCTCGTGCACCTTGCGACCTGGGGCGGTTATGAGTTGGGAAAAAAGTTCGGTTGGTGGCAGGCCATCCATCTGCCGGCTTGGCTGCATAAAACGGCAAAGAAAAATCCACAATTGGCGCAAACGCCGCCGGAAGCGGAACCGCAGATTTTCGTTGATGTACTGCAGTCTGATCCTGAACCACCAAAGAAAACGGTTTATTATTCCGATAAAAATGCCCATGCGGCAAATTTGGACGAGGATAAAAATTTGAATCGGCCGAAATTGAACGGCAAACAGGCGGATAGCCACAAAACTGAAGACACGCCAAAATTTTCAAAATTACAACCTTCACCACCGCCGCAACCACAACAGCAGACACAACCACAACCAATGCCGGCGGCTCCGCCCAAAACGGAAACCTCACCGTTCAACAAAGGCGATGTGAAGGCGAATAAATCAACGGATACAAAAACTGAAACGCAAAAGAATGCACCGCCGCACCCTCCCCAGCCGCCGCGTCCGCGCACTTTGAATGCGGCACGCGAGCAACTGCATCTGCCCGGCCAGCAAATGAAACAGGACGGTGGTGCCCATCGTCGGCTGCAAGCGAGTTTTGACGTGAAGGCAACCCCGTTTGGAGATTATGACCGCCGACTCATCGAGGCGGTCCAGCAACGTTGGGATGATTTGCTCACCACTCAGAGATTTGCGGGCGATCGCACTGGCCGGGTACAAGTCCACTTCCGACTGACCAATGACGGCACCGTCGAAAGCGTCACGATTGTTTCCAGCAGCGTCGGTGAATTGTTCAGCTACATGTGCCAGGCGTCCATCGAAGAAGCCGCGCCTTTTGGCAAATGGCCGGATGATATGCGCCAGCAAATCGGTAAAAATTTCCGCGATATCACTTTTACATTTGATTATTATTGAACTGAATTTATATGGAAATATTTGTTTATATCCTGTTGGGACTGACTTCCGTTGCCGGGCTGGGCGTCATCCTATGGCGCGGCTGGGTGTTGCGCTGGGACAAGGTGGTGCCGCCAGGCATCGCCAGCATGCTCACCAATCGCCAGTCACCTGAAAATATTCAGGTCTTGCGCCAAGCATGCGAAGCGCAACCATCGCCGCTTGGACGCCTATTGTTGCACGCGACTGACCGGCTGGATTGGCCGAAGGAAGAAAATGCGGGTGCGCTTGAAACTGCGGCACGCCATGAGGTCGTCAAGCTCGAACGCGGCCTGGTTGTACTGGAGATCATCGTCGGCATCGCGCCCCTGCTTGGTCTGGTCGGCACAATTTTCGGCATGATCACGGTGTTTGGCGACATCGGCCAGGCCGGCATGAATGACGCCTCGAAGCTCGCGGTCGGCATTAGCTTGATTTTACGGACGACATTGGTCGGCTTGCTCATCTCCATTCCATCGCTGATCGCCTGGAGTTATTTCACCAAAAAAGTCGAGGTGCTTGCTGTGGAAATGGAAACCCTGTGCGATGGATTCATCCGCCGGCAGTATCGCGATACCCAATCTTGACCATGCGCTTTCACATCCGCAAACGCCGGGCCGCGCCTGCCGTCATCATCGTCGCCTTGATTGACGTGCTGGTCGTGCTGGTGATTTTTCTGCTGGTGACCACGACTTTCAAGCAGCAACCGTCATTGCGGCTTACACTGCCGGAATCCAGCCAGGCTTTGAAATCAGGCGCAAATGACAATCCCCCGTTGATCGTGAACATTGACGCCCAAGGCATCCTCCGGGTCGGCAACGATGGTTTGCCGATGACGCTGGACCAACTACAAAGCCACCTCCGCGAGGAAGCGGCAAAAAACTCACAGACCAAACTGGCCATGCGTGCGGACAAAAATGCCCCGTGGGGAAAGATCGTGAGCGTCATCGACGCGGCGAACGCCGCACACATGAAGATTTTGGGGGCTTACACGAAGAAAACCAACGAACCTTGAATGTTTAACGTTTAACGTTTTTTCTTCGGTGCCACCATCTGATAAAAGAGATAAGCCCTTTCCGTTTCGAAACTGGCGGCCACCTTGTCGTTGGGGATGATTTCCGCCACATGCTGCGGATGATTGAATTTCACTGCACACCGAAGTTCCCCGGACGTTGAAGTCAACCAGCCAACACCTCTTCCTTGGTCATTGTAAAGAAAGATCATGACATCGGCGTGATTATTCTTGCTCACCGCCACCAAGTGATTCATACCGTCATGGGTATGCCAACCTTTTTGGATTACTGGCACATCTTGGTCACCCAGGTGCATCAATTGGGTGATGTATATCTTCGCCAACGAAGGGGAACCATTCGTCAAAACATAATCAACCATCCGGCTGATTGACTGGGCATGAATCGTCACTTTGGCATTGTTTGTCTGCGCCGAAGCAAATACCACTGGCATCGGCAGAATCAAACCAAGCCAAAGCAAAAGACGTTTCATGTCCGTTTTTATTTCAAGAGTTCTTCCGCGATCTGCACCGCATTCAACGCTGCGCCCTTCAATAACTGGTCACCACTGACCCAAAATGCCAGACCATTATCCAACGCACAGTCCATGCGGAGGCGGCCAACTTCACAATTATCCTTGCCGGAGGTGAATAACGGCATCGGATATTTTTTATTTTCCGTCTCGTCCACAAGGTCGAGTCCCGGAGCCTTTTTCAAGACAGCACGGGCGGCTTCCACGGAAATCGGTTTTTCAAATTCCGCGCTCAGAGCGATGGAATGCGAACGATAGACCGGCACACGCACACACGTCACGCTCGCGCGAAATTGCGGATGGTGCATGATCTTGCGTCCCTCATTTTCCATCTTCATCTCTTCCTTCGTATAACCACTCGGCAAAAAGGAATCCACGTGCGGCAATACGTTGAACGCGATCTGGTGCGGATATACTTCCTTCGTCACCGGCTGGCCCGCAACGACCTGCCCAACCTGGCGCTTTAATTCTTCAATCGCCTGCGCTCCCGTACCGCTGACAGCTTGATAGCTGGAAGCGAAAACACGCTTCACACCGAAAGCTTGATGCAACGGATATAAGGCCATCAAGGTGATGGCGGTGGTGCAATTCGGGTTGGCGATGATGCCCTTGTGTTTCTTGACATCGGCTGCGTTGATTTCCGGCACGACGAGCGGAACATTTTCGTCCTGGCGAAAGGCACTGGAATTATCCACGACCACGCACCCGGCCTTGGCAGCGATCGGCGCGAATTCTTTTGAAATGCCGCCCCCGGCGCTAAATAACGCGATGTCAATGCCCGCAAATGAATCCTTCGTCAGTTCCTTGATGGTGATTTCCTGACCGCGAAATTTCAATTTTTTACCAGCCGAGCGCGCCGAAGCGAGCAAGGTCAACTGGCCAACCGGAAAATTTCTTTTTTCCAGCGTCTCGATCATTTCAATGCCGACGGCGCCCGTGGCCCCGACAATTGCGACATGCGGATTTGGGTTCATAAATGGCCGGACACTCTAGCAGAAAAACGCGCAGCGTCAATCGTATGACCGGTCCAGGATGGCTCGATTTGAATCCGGGACGTGGTTGCCCCTTCACTGGATCAACTCAAACTCACCGGGTCAACGTCCACAGTAAGGGTGACGTCTTCCGGCAAAACGAGTTCCTGGACGAGCTGGGACAATTCCCGGCTCAACGCACTCATCGAGCGCGTACGCAGCATGATTTGATAGCGAAAAAAGGTTTCGGCGCGTAACAACGGCGCCGGAGCCGGCCCCGAAATCGTCAGGTCCAAAATTCCAGAACCAGAGTCCGAAATTGATCTGCCCACCGCCATTTTAGATTTTGGGTTTGAAACTTTGGACTCGATGACCCGCTTGAGATGTTCGGCGGAAAATTTTACTTTATCTTCGCTGCGGCTCTTGAGCGTCAACAACGCGAGGCGGCTAAACGGCGGGTATTTCAACTGCTTGCGAAATTCCGCTTCCTGTTCGTAAAAGCCGGTGAAATCATGGCGGCGCGCAAATTGGATTGCGGGATGAAAAGGCGCAAAGGCCTGCACAAACACTTCGCCCTCCACATCGCCACGACCAGCGCGACCGGCGACTTGTGTCAGCAGTTGAAAAGTTCGTTCGCCGGCGCGAAAATCCGGTTGATACAGCGCCAGGTCGGCGTAAATAATCCCAACCAGCGTCACGTTGGGAAAATGCAGCCCTTTCGCGATCATCTGCGTGCCGACAAGAATGTCAATTTTACCCGACCGGAAATCGCCAAGCACGCGGCGATAATCATCCTTGCGCTTCATCGTATCGGCGTCCATTCGCCTGACCCGCGCGTTGGGAAATAATTTAGCAAGCACTTCCTCAACTTTTTGTGTGCCGGTACCGGCATAACGAATCGCCGGATTTTTGCATTTTGGCTCCGGGCAAACCAACGGAACTTTTTCCATATGGCCGCAAATGTGGCAAGACAGGCGTTGGTCAATGCGATGATACGTCAACGTGATGCTGCAATTTGGACAGTTCGCAACATAACCACACTTCGGGCACTGCAACGAACTGGAGTAGCCGCGCCGGTT
>DASYEY010000105.1:0-18350 GCA_036498725.1 Verrucomicrobiia bacterium
AGCAGCGTGAAGGCCGGATTTTACGGCAGGGCAACCAAAACAAGACGGTTCAGATTTATCGCTATGTCACCGAGGGCAGTTTCGATGCCTATATGTGGCAGACGTTGGAAACCAAAGCGAAGTTCATCCATCAGGTGATGACCGGCGACACGCACATCCGGCACATCGAGGACATTGATTCGCGGGCGTTGACGTATGCCGAGGTGAAGGCCATCGCGTCGGGCAATCCGCTGGTAATTGAAAAGGCGTCGGTGGACGCCGAAGTCATGCGCCTAAACCGGCTGTGTTCCCAACACGCCGAAACACAGTATCGCATCCGTTCCGACTTGCGCCGCTTGACGGAAAAAATTCCCGATTTCAAGCAGCACATCGAAAATCTGAAATTGGACATGGCGCAGCGCATCAATACGCACGGCGACACCTTTCAAATTCAATTGGAGAGATCATTGGTCAAAGACCGAGCTATTGCCGGTGAACTGCTCACCCGCATTGCGCGCCGCGTTCACGGCGCACAAAACCAGTTTGACATCGGTTCGTTTGCAGGCTTTGAGCTTTCCGTCCGCGCATCCCTTTGGGGCAGGGTTGAATTCGTCTTGAAGGGCAAAAATCATTATGCGTTGGACGCCACCGAAACTTCGCTGGGGACGGTTCGCTCGCTCGAATACTTCGTGCAGAACATGGAAGACCGGCTGACACACAAACAAAACGAACTCGCGGACTCCGAAAAAAAGTGTGTTGAACTGGAAGCCAAGATCGGACAGCCGTTTGAACATGAAGCCAAGTTGCAATCGCTCGGTGAGCGGCAGAAGAAACTGGAAAGCGCCTTGGACATCACCAAGAATCAGGCGGCAAGTTCAATGGCGGCGGAGGCCACTGAACCAGCCGTTGAAATTGAGGCCGAATCCGAAACGGAATCCGTTCAGAACAAGGTCAAGGCATCGCGCGCCACCATTCCAAAAATAGTAGCCGCCGCGAAAGACCGCATTTCGGTAATCCATGTAACTCATTAACCCGCTTTGAAGGCTTCGTGAATTGCGCCGCCAATTTTACCGCGCCGCTCCGTTTGGCAAGGATGCTACGGTTCGGCTCGCCGCTTCCGTTCCTGCCTTGCCAATGCTCGCGCCGCAATCTGCGGCTGGTTAGGAATTCACAAAGCACATATCAAGTCTTTGTTTTTTTGGATGACGACGGCGTAGGGATGCTGGCCACCGGCAATTTGAAAGTTTGGCTGGCTCGACGGAGGTGGTGATAAAATTCTTGCGCCGTCGTTTTCAGGGGGACTTTGTTCCTTGTGACTACGGCAATGGAGCGTTTAGGCCGGGGATTTTCCAGTTGACGATAGGTGATGCTGCCAGGCGTTTCGGCAATGGCCGTTTGCGGTATCAGTGAAATGCCTTTGCCCGCCGCCACCAGCGATTGAATCATTGCCAAATGGCCGTTTTGAAAAACGATGCGCGGCAAAAAATTATCCTGCGAACACAGCCGAAGCGCACAACTGCCGAGGCAGTGGTCTTCTTTCGACAGAATAAATTTTTCCGATTCCAAATCTTTTTTGCATATCGCTTGTTTGCGGGTGAGCGGATGGCATGGATGCAAGGCCAGCAGCATTTCTTCGGAAAATAAGATTTCCGTCTCAAAACCATTGTTGCGGATGGGCAGACTGGTGATGCCTAAATCCAGCTTGCCCGCGTCCAGCATACTTAACATGAGTGCCGTGGTTGTCTCGTAGAGGCACAATTGAATATCCGGGAATTGGTCAACGAAAGAGTTCAGGACATGGACGAGAAAACACGGGGCAATCGTCATTAAGATGCCAATCAAAACTGTCCCGGCATTTTTTCCATCCACGCTGCGGATTTCCTGCTTGGCCTCCTCGACCTGCGCCAGAATCGCCCGCGCTCGCGGCAACAGCAAATAACCCGCGTCAGTCGGCACGATTCGCCGGTGACTTCGGTTCAAAAGAACTTTTCCCAATCGGGATTCCAGCTTTTGAATTTGCACGCTCAAAGCTGGTTGAGAAACATGACAACGCGCGGCAGCTTTACTAAAGCTCCCGCTATCTGCGACCGCCACGAAATATCGTAATTGATTTATGTCCACGTTATTAGAGGGCCCTTCGTTCGCAAAAAACAGACCCCATCATAAACATGAAGGGGCCAGTCAAGTTATTGTATTTGCCTATAAAAATTATAGGCAAACGCAATTTCACATTTTAGCAACGTGCTGTTATTTGAAAGCTGCACTTTTTGTAAGCGCAAAACTTTTGACGAATGGCCAGCGACAATCCACGACGGACAAAATTTTCAGCTAACTTTGTCGGCCCGCAGATTCGGAAATTGCGAGTCCGACACGGCTGGTCGCAGGCAAAGCTCGCCGAGCGGCTTCAATTGAATGGTCTGGACATCGGGCGCGAAGCGGTCGCTCAAATTGAGGCACAGACCCACTGCGTCAAAGACAAAGACCTGCTTTATTTTGCCCACGCCCTGAAAGTGAATTTGGCCGACCTGTTTTTTGGGGAGGGTGGCCGACGCTCAATGATCGCCATCATCGCTCAACTTCAACAGATAAATTTATCAAAGCTGTCCACCAAAAATTGTAATGAAATCATTACAACCCGCCAGACGCAAAACTGGTAAAACAGCAAAAACTTTTATGGATGAAGTCAGCGAATCAAATCAAATCGAAAAACAAGCGCGAAAGATCGAACGAGAAGACCGGCTGGCATATTCCATCCCCGAAGCGGCTGACTTGCTGGGCTTGGATTATTTCACCGTCTATCGCCTTGTCTTGCGCGGCAAATTGAAAGCGTGCCGCGCCTTGCGGGGAAAATTCCTGATCACTCGCGCCGAACTAAACCGACTTTTGAACGAAGAATAAAATTTATGTTAAAACGAGACGGAGAAGATTGCGAACATCCGGTGCCAAATTATGCCGGCCTGTTGACGACCAGCGAATACCAAGCCTATCAAGCGGCCATCCCTGTGGTCGCCGAACAAGTGCGCTTGCACAATGAGCGGATAAAAATCCTGGCGGAGCTTGAAAAGCAGATTCCCGAAATCGTTGAAAAAATTGGCGGACAAAAAAGCACCCCGCTCGTTGGCGCATGGCAGCTTCGTCACATCTTGTTCAAAACCGGCAGTGGTGAAATGACTCTTTGTTCACGCGGCGTCAACAACGAAGAACAGTTTGGCGTGGTTGAGCGATTTGATCCCAATTCGCCGTATGCCCGTGCAAAAGGTGATTCGCAGGAAATCATGCGCGGTAACAATGCCTATCTGGTGTTGCAAAATTTTGTGGAAGGTGAGCGAAGCGTGCTTCAGTTGTTTCGCAAGGACATTGCGGCCACCGTTGATGAGAAACTGGCCGGGATGTTTCCAAAATTGAATAACAAACGGGTTGTGCGGGCAATCACAGCGCGTTGTGAAGGCCAAGTGCCGGTGCAAAGCGAGCAGGAAGCTCCGGCCAAGAACGTCAAGATTCGGATGTAAGTGGAGGGAATATGGGCGACTTCAATACCATGTTCCCCAATTTCCTGAATCAGTGTTTGTCGCTCAAAACATTGCTGACGCCCATCGCGTTTGTCCTTATCACGGGCGGCTTGATTGCCTCGACCATTGCCAACCACCATAACGGCGCGGCACTGCTTCAATCCATCGGCAGAATCATTATCTTTGTCGTGCTGCTGGTTTTTCTGCCGACCTGGGGCAACGAAATTGTTTCCATCGTCAGTGACACCGTGACCAATGTTCTGAAAGTTGATCCGGCGAAAATTCACGACCAGTATCAGGCGGCGTTGCAGTTGAAAAAATCATCGGATGGCAATCAAAGCTGGTGGGAAAAGCTGGTTCATTTTCCGAACATCATGGAAGGCTTGATTTCCGCTTTCTTCATGCTGCTTGGGTGGGTTGCCAGTTCGCTTGAATGGTGGGCTTACATTTTGCAGACGGCGATTTTGTTCATTGGCTACGCCATGTCGCCAATTTTCATCGGCATGATGGCATTTCCATCACTCCAGAACAACGGACGAACCTACCTGTTTAATCTGGTTGGCGTGATGCTTTGGCCTTTGGGGTGGGGTGTGGCGGGACTCATCACCCAAGGCATGATTGATTTCATGACCGACCAAAGTTTTTTGAACTCCGGGCAAACAGGTGGAACAGTGCTTTATTCTCTGCAAAATCTGATGGGATTGGCCTTCTTGGGAATCTGGATTATTTTTAGCACCATTGCTGCACCGACCATCATTCAAACAGCATTTACCCGGGGAGTTTTGGCGACTACTGGTCTTTTCAGCGGTGCATTTGCTGCGGGCAGTGCGGCAGGAACGGCAGGATTCATGAGCTTGGCAGGCTCAATGGCTGGGCAAGCTATTCCACTCGGTAAAGGCAGTTTAAGCCAGGGCGGTATGGGGAAAGCCGGGGCTTATGGACTGTCGGCAGCGATGGCGGGATCGGTGGCTGCCGCTGCCGCATTAGAAACATTGATCACGGCTTCAATAAATGGAGGTTCAGGGGGCAGTTCGTTAATTGGTTCATTGGCCCGCATGAATGATGCTAACAAACAACGACCGAATCCTGGGACTTCAAATCAAAAACCGGCGAATGAAGGGTTTCCAAAAGACGATCCATCGGGTGATAAAACCGTCGCCAACCTCATTAACGAAAACAAGAATCCTGAAATCTAGGAACTGGACTTGTGCAATAATTCACAAGTGTGCTAGAGTCACCCTATAATGGAATTTCTTCTCATCATGGGGATTGGAACGGTTTTTGCAATTGTGGTTGTGGCATTTCAACCGAAGTCAGGGCAGATTGTCTGCGGGGAAGAGCAAAACCCCTTTGCCTATAAAGCACCACCAAAGACACCTGCATGGAAGAAGGATTTGTCCGAGGTTGTTTCGATGAATGAGATGGATTATATGAGCAAGCTTGGCCGACACTCGGACGACCCGCGTCACTGGCCCGCACCGCTTCCGCCGCCGCCAGTAAAAAGGCCGGAATACGAAACGGAATACAATTAGGCAGTCAGCGTTATGCTTGTTGGCGGCGCTATTTTGGCTTTCACTTTTTCGATGGCTTCCACGCCAATCCGCGCTGTTAATTCTTCCAGTAGAGCTTTCGGTTCTTTTAATTCTTTTTCAAATACTTCGCGTCCCATTGCCACTTTTGCGTTTTGCAGATATTCCGGCAAGGACAAGATTTGCACCGGCTCGTTGGCCTGCCCCCAAAATACTTCAATCGCTTCATTTGAGGCCCACCACGGGTAGGAATATGCCGCTTTTGCTTGAGCAGTGGTTTTGGTTTGAGGTTCTCTGTTTGTGGGTATGCAATTTGGTGAATTTTCCACAGCAGAGATGATAGTGTTCGTTGTTGATATGTCACCGAAAACGACCTTTTGCGCCATGTTGGCGGAATGTTTGTCCCGCAAGTGGCCGTAGGTTTGCATCGCCAACACGCCGCCGTCTTTATGCCCCAACCACTTTGCCACGGTTGGAATGTCCACGCCAGACTCGATGCAGCGGGTTGCAAACAGGTGTCGCAGGTCATGGTGAGTCAGGTGAAAAAGCCCCAGTTTCTTGCAGGCGTTTTTTAATGAGCGGTTGAATTTGCGGACTTTGAGAACCGGATTATCCAGAAATTCCGTTTCTCCACGTTCTGCCTTCATGCGTTCCAACAATTTCCTCATTTCGGGAATCATTGGCACACGGCGCATTTCCCAATTTTTCGTTCCGGTTATCGGATCGCCACGAATGATGATTTCGTTTTTCAAAAAGCTGCAATCTCGTCCATAAATCTTTGCGGCCTCACTCAAACGCGAACCAACATAAGAAAAGAATTCAATCGCGTCTGCGGAATGTCCACCCCTGCCGCTGCCATTTCCACGAACGTGGGATACCAACGCGAGAAACTGCTCGGGTTCTGGCAATTGTAGTTCTTTCCGGCGCACTCTGGCGCGTTTCACATCCTTGTCTTTAGCCGGATTGTCATAGCGCGCACCCGAATCCACAGCGATGTCCAGAATACGCCGGAGAACCGAAAGGGTTCCGTTTGTCACCGTTGGGGAATACCTTTTGCCAAACCGCGAACGCCATTCGAGACAGTCAAACTTCGTGATGCGCTTCACATCCGTCTGTCCCAAGCCGGGCCAGGTTTTAAGAAGATCAATGGCGGCTCGCTCGTTGTAATTTTTCGTGTTTTCCTTAATATCAGTGGCGTGTTTTTGGCGTTCTCTGAAAATTCCAAGCGCATCGGCAAAAGTCATCTTCCCGACAATCTTGGTTTGTGACGGCGCGACGGCCCGGTGTTCCGCATCCAACACATCTGCCAAACGCAGCTTGGCTACCGAGAGAATGTTGGTATCGAGCGATTTTCGGACGAGCTTGCCGCGCACTTTGGCGCGGGCAAAATAAATGCCTGAAGGTTCATAACGGACAAGATTTGCGACCGGGGCTTTCGTCCAAAGGCTTGACGATTCAGTATTTTCAGCTTTCATGGAAACAGTATCACATTGCGGTAGCAGATGGTGTGTAATGAAACCGTTACAATCTCATAAAACACCGATGTTTGTTCGGTTTTCTGCTAACCGTTATGGAGAAGGCTAAACTGTTTCCTAAACCGTTGATCCCAGTTCAATTCCGGGCGGGAGCACCATGAATTTTCAGACGCCCCAGTTTTCAATCAGCCAGTTCGCCGGCTTTCAATGGTGTGCCAGCAGATAGCTTTTGAACTTCTCGTAGTCCGCTTCCATCCGGTCGAAGTCTTCCGGCAGGCGCAGCGAGGCCAGCATGTTCGTCGGCACATCCGGCGCCCAACCCACGACTTTTTCCACTTCGACGGGAAATTTCGCCGGGTTGGCAGTTTCAACGATGACTGCCGGCGAGTTGCCCAGCGGTTCCACGGCGGTCCAGTCTTGAAAGCCCTGCCACGCCACGGAACCGTGCGGTTCGAGCAGCAATTGAAACTGGTTCCAAAAATCGCGGATGCCCGCAATGGTGCGTTCGTCGGAAACGGATGAGGAAAATATGTCGCGCCGCATCGCAGCCAGTTCTGGCATCCTGATGATTTTGCCCGTCTCGTCCATCTGTCCGCCATAAACCGCCACCAAGCGCGCCAGATTGCTCGGATGGCCGACGTTCATGGCGTTGGAAAGCGAATTGCGCGAGGGCGAAATTTTCTGGTAGCTGCCATCCGCCAGAAATTTTGGAAACGCGTCATTGTCATTGACGGCGGCGACGATTTTCCGCACGGGCAGCCCCATCTCGCGGGCGACCAGTGCGCCCATCATGTCGCCAAAATTACCGCTCGGCACGCAGAATACTATCGGTTCGCCCGCCTGCGCCACGCGTGAGGCGGCGTAAAAATAATAAACGCTCTGCGGCAACAGGCGGCCGATATTGATCGAGTTCGCGGACGAAAGAGGGATGTGTTTCAGATCCGGATCGGCGAAGGCTTGTTTCACCATCGCCTGGCAATCGTCGAACTTGCCGTTCACCGCCACGGTGCGGACGTTGTCCTTGAGCGTGGTCATCAGCTTGCGCTGGCTTTCGCTCACTTCATCGAGGGGAAACAGCACGATGACGCGCACGCCGGGGATGTTGTGGAAGGCGTGCGCAACCGCCGCGCCGGTGTCGCCGCTCGTCGCGGTCAGGATGGTCACTTGCCGGTTGTCTTCGCGCAGAAACCGGCCAAACATCCGCGCCATCATCTGCGCGGCGAAATCCTTGAACGACGCCGTCGGGCCTTGATCCAGCCGCATCAGGAACGTGCGGAAATTCACGACCTCCAGCGGCACGGGAAAGTTGTAGGCGGACGCGCACATTTTTGCGAGTTCGTCCGGAGCAACGATGTCTTCGGTGAATTTTGACAGCACGCGAAGCGCGATTTCGTGATACGGCAGCCGCGAGAACGCCGCGAGTTCATTGAACGTGAAACGCGGAAATTGCTTCGGGAAATACAGGCCGCGATCCGGCGCCTGTCCGCGCAGCAGGGCTTCGCGCAGGCTGACGGCGGGTGACTGGCCGTTGGTGCTATGGAAAAGGATCTGGGACATTTTGGTTTTAACCGCAGATTGACATGAATAAACACGGAGGTAGTGCTGGCTTTCCAGCCTGCGCCGCATCAGGGAATCTGTGTCCATTTGTGTTCATCGGCGGTTGATTTTATTCAAAATTTTCCACACGCAGCATCACCGGTTTGCCTTTGACAGTCGGCAGTTTCGCGATTTTGGCGAGCGCCTTGGCGGCGACGCCGTTGGTCGCGTAGTGCAGCATGAAGATGAGCGGCACGCTTTCGCCTTCCTCGCCTTCCGGCTGAATAACGGAGGAAATGCCGATGTTCGACTGGCCGAAAATCGTGGCGATCTTTGCCAGCACGCCGGGCTTGTCCACGACGTTGAGCCGGACGAAATACTGCGAAACAACTTCGCTGATCGGCGCGACGGCTCCGGCGCATTCGTGTGGAACGAACGCGGGCAGCCGGTCTTTGATGCCGGTCTTCAAGTCGAGCACCGCGTCGCCGATGTCGCTCAAGACGGAACTGGCCGTGGCGTCCTTGCCGGCACCGCGCCCGTAAAACAGCGAGTCGCCCACGATGTCGCCACGAACGAAGACGGCGTTGAACACGCCGTTCACGCTGGCGAGGACATGCGTATTCGGCACGAGCGTTGGAAAAACCGAGACCTGCACGCGACAGCTATCGTCGGCTTTTTTCACGGTGCCGATGAGCTTGATCGTATAACCGAGCTCGCCGGCGTATTTGATGTCCAGCGCGGAAACGTAGCGGATGCCTTCGACGTGGATTTTCTTTGGGTTGATCCAGAAGCCGTGCGCGAGCGAGGCGAGAATGCCGATCTTGTGCGCGGCGTCGTGGCCGTCAATGTCCAGATCCGGCGGCGTCTCGGCGTAACCGAGTTTTTGCGCATCGGCGAGCACGGCGGCAAAGTCCGCGTCTTCCAGCTTCATACGCGTGAGGATGTAATTGCAAGTGCCGTTGACAATGCCGTAAAGCGCGTTGATGCGGTTACCAACAAAGCCTTCGCGCAGCGACTTGATGATGGGAATTCCGCCGCAGACGCTCGCTTCGTAATAAAGATTCGTGCCGTATTTCTTGGCGGCGGCGAACAGTTGTTCGCCATGCGCGGAGAGCAATGCCTTGTTCGCCGTGACGACCGGCTTGCCCAGTTTCAACGCGGCCAGAATGACTTCGCGTGCCGTGGTTGTGCCGCCGATGAGTTCGGCGATCAGTTGGACTTGCGGATCGAAAACGACTTCGCGCCAGTCCGTCGTGAGCAAGTTTTTTGGAATCGCGGTTGTGCGCTTCTTTTTCAAATTGCGCACGGCGACGCGGTGAACTTTTACGTTCGCGCCGATGCGGGAGGCAAGGAGCGAACCGTTGCGTGACAACGCTTCATAAACGCCGCCGCCCACGGTGCCGCCGCCGATGATTCCAAGGTTGACCTGCTGCATAATCAAGCGCACAGCTTGCCGCGAAACGGGGCAGGGGACAATTCAATTTTGGCCGGGAAAACGCTGTCATGTGGCTGGCGGGGCGGGAAACATTTCATTAACCACGAAACACACGAAATGACACGAAAAGAAAATCAGCCGCAGTCCGCCGTCAGAAAAAATTTGGTGCGATTTTTGTGTGTTTGGTGTGTTTCGTGGTTGAAAATTCTGGGGTTCTTCCTTCCAAATCAAAGCTGCGAGGCAAGACCATTGGCGATGTCCTGCAAGGCGTTGATTTCCGCCGCCGAGTATTCGTGCTCGCGCCGGGTGCCGATGCCGAGCGTGCCGACGATCTGATCGCCACGGCGGATGGGCACGCAGAGAGCGCCACCCACACCGGTTTGTTTTGCGCCGGGCTTGGCGATGCCGGTGGTGTCGGTCTGCAAATTGCAAATCGTTACGGGACGGTTCTTGGCGACGGTCTCGCCGGCGATGCCTTTGCCGACGGGAATGGTTTTGACGATGTCCAGCATCTGCGGCGGCAGGCCAGCCTGCGCGACGAGGTGCAGCATCTGCGCCAGCGCGTCGAGCCGGTGAATGGTGCCAGTCTCGGAATTAAATTGAGCGAGCGTTTCCTGCAAATTTTTTTCCAAGGGATTCATAGTTATAGTATGGAGGGTAAAATGCAGTTGAGTGATTGGGAAGCGAACCTTTAAAATTTTTCTCTGAGCTGGATTAGTTCGCACAAGGCGGTCGTTTTGCGACAACGATTTTCAGCAAAGTTTTACCGGTTTAATAATGGCATCCTCTGAAACATCAGGAAATGAATGGTTTGGTGGCGAAAAATTCGTCTGGCATGGTGGGTGCTAATTAATTCCTGTCGAAGTTTTCGTTCCCCGTTAAAAGCTTCCCCAAAAAGCAAACTATGATTTGTGCATTTGCGTGCATTGGTGGCGACGCGACTCTTAATGAGTTATCTGCGGAAACATTTTGCATCAAGATCCGCAGATCGGGACTTTCTCTTTACCGAGTTGCTCGTCGTCAGCGGCGAAGCTATCCAGGCGCATTCGGAATGCAACCAGCTTTCCAACCTGCCGAACTCGTAAATAAATCCATTTCCCGTAATTAAACCTGAACCAACCCTCCATAAAAATGCGCAAATCAATACTATCAGCAGTAATGCTGACGCTGATGGCTTATAAAGCTGCGGCGGATTATTCAAACACCGTCATGTCGCTAGGTCCTGTGGCCTATTGGCAACTAAATCAAACTAATCAACCTCCCGCTGATATGGCTACTAACAGTGGCACATTGGGCTTGGCGGCCAATGGATATTATGTCGGCGGAGCATATCATCCCTCGGGTGGAGCGCTAGTCAATGGAACGGGAGCAGGGGCGCTATTTCTGGATACTCCAGGCAATCGCGTGGTGGTGCCTTATCAACCTTCGCTGGCCAACACAAACCCCTTTTCAGTTGAATTTTGGGCCAGCCCCAATGCTTTGAGCAGCGGTGATGGTTCAACCATGTGTCTGGTTTCATGGACGCAGTTTGGAAATCCGCCTGGAGCTGGTGACGGGACGCGAAAGGGCTGGTTGTTCTATCAAAATGCAGGCACGGGCTTTACTTTCCGCACCTATGGCGCAGGGAATGCCGCTTATAGTGCAACCGTTTCGAGCATGAGTTTGTCTCCAGGTTCGTGGTATCATATTGTCGGCGTTTATGACGGAACCAATACCACGCTGTAGGTCAATGGATCCCAAGCGGCGATCATTGCTGCGCCCGCGTTTGTGCCGGTGGATACTAACGCATCGCCCTTCTCAGTCGGCGCGCGCGGTTACGGCGCGCTAGGTTATTTTCGCTACAGCGGAAACATTGCTGAAGTAGCTTACTATACAAATATTTTGAGTCCGGTGGACATTTTGTCGCACTTTCAAAATGGCACCAGTGCCGCGCCAGCTACGCCCTACGTGCAATTGGTGCAATCAAAGTCTCCGCCGATCTATCTTCGTTTTGATGAGCCACCTTATTATGCTCCTGATCCGAGCACCTATCCTGTGGCCGTGAATCTTGGCAGCAGCGGAACCGAGGATGATGGCTTCTATCAACCGGGCGCCATAGCGGGGCTTGCCGGAATTCCTTATACAGGCATTACAGGATCAAATTACGCCGCCGGTTTTAGTCCGGATGCCGGAGGTTATATTGATGCAGGATTCTCTCCATCGCTCGGTTTTACGACGCCTTTCACGGTCACCACTTGGTTTAAAACGGCGCCGACCGATGCGCGTTTCCAGACCTTTATTGGCAAGGGTGACGCGTCCTGGCGCGCGGGCATTGACGGTGATGGCTTCGCCCGATTTGCCTTTGGTTCTAATCCAGATGCCACCGGCAGCAGTAATCTGAATGATGCAAAGTGGCATCAACTCGCAGGTGTTTATGATGCCACCAATCTGTATTTGTATATTGATGGTCTGTTGGATGCGACTGTGGCCGCACCCAATACGGTGTCGGATAATCCCAACTCCACCTATATCGGCAGTGTCCCAGACTACCCTGGTGATCGCGTCTTCAAAGGCAGCATGGATGAGGTAGCCTTGTTCCCCACGGCCTTGACGGCCAGCCAGATTCAGCAACTCTATTTATCGGCCAATGTGCCGCCGCGCATCACCGTCCAGCCGCCGGCTACTGTTACGATTGACGAGGGAGCCAGCACCACTGTAGGCGCCGCTGCATTCGGCTCCGGCACGTTAAGTTATCAATGGCTAAAGAATGGCACCAACCTCGTTGGCCAGATCACGACCAATCTGACCTTGTCTTCCGTTCTGATCAGCGACACCGGCAGCTACTCGCTTGTGGTGACGAATAACTACGGAGCGGTAACCAGTTCTATTGTCGCGGTTACAGTTCAAGCGGGTCCGCCGATCATTCTGACAAGCCCAGTTTCCCTCAGTCTTTATACTGGACTCAGTGCCACCTTGAATGCGACTGCCGGAGGCAGTGCGCCCTTGTCTTACCAGTGGTTAATGAACGGCACCAACGTGTCAGGTGCGACCACCAACAGCCTGACGCTCGCCAACCTTACGACCACGCAGGCGGGTAACTACAGTGTTCGCGTCAGTAATGCTGAAGGTTCCATCACGAGTAATGTGGCAATTTTAACCGTGATCCCCACTCCCACCAGCCTGTATGGAATGGCTGTGCTTGCAGATAGCCCGATTGCCTATTGGCGGTTGGGTGAGACGAATGGTTCGGTCGCTTACGACTACGTTGGCGGAAATAATGGCCAGTATAACAGCGTGACTCTTGGCCAGCCCGGCTATTCCGTCACTGACTCCAACAAAGCAGCCGTGTTTGGCCCGGCAGCGCCCAGCTATGTGGGGAGCATCTCGAACATTAACTTCGCGACCAATTCCGGTCTTCCCTCCTTCTCTTTGGAAGCGTGGGTGAAAGCTTCTCCCCAATCCAGCGATTCCAGCGTCATGACCAAAGGCACAGGGGCTGGCGGTGAACAGTTCAACATTGATTTTGGTGCCGGCGGTGATTTCCGTTTCTTCGTCCGTGACGCCGGTGGCGGCGCTCATTTGTGCAACTCATTGTTTGCTCCGGATGGCAACTGGCATCATTTGGTTGGTGTCTGCGACAGCACCGCTCAAATGCTGACACTCTACATTGATGGCATCTCGCAGGCACAGGCTGCGATCTCTGGCACGGGCGGCATTAAAGCGGCCAACCAGGCGATGACGATTGGTTCCCGGCAGTCTGGAACTACGGCTTATGATAATCAATTGGACGGCAGTGTTGATGAAGTGGCGATATACGCAACGGCGTTGACTCCCGAGCAAGTGGCCAATCACTACAATGCACGATACACGGCTGGAGCTTTGCCGGCTTTTGTAACCCAACCGGTTTCGGTCACCAATTATGTATCGCTAACCACCGTCCTGTCAGCAGAAGCCGGCGGACCCGATCCGTTGTCTTATCAGTGGCAATCCAATAGCATCAACATTGATGGCGCGACAGCGACGACATTGACGATATCTCCGCTGGATCTGTCCTCGGCAGCGAACTATCGAGTCATCGTGGCTAATAATTCCGGCTCTATCACCAGTGTAGTGGCCACCTTGACAGTCCTCGTTCCGCCCGCAAGTCTGAACCTTTCATCCGGTCTGGTATTGCATCTGCCGTTTGATGGCAGTTATGCGGATACCTCCGGTCACGGTAACAACGGCACCAATGTCGGCGCTACCACATTTACGGATGGTAAAGTCGGCAGCGGCTCTTTGCACTATTATACCGATACCGGTGCCTCAAGTTACAACTACGTCTCGCTCGGGCAGCGTCCGGATTTGAGCTTCAGTTCAAACGTAAATTTCTCTGTCGCCTATTGGGTTCGGTTGCCCGCCGGTGAATATCCGGGTGACCTGCCTTTCTTCTGCAATGCGGCGGGATCCACCTACAGCGGTGGATACACATTCGCTCCTTCTTATCAACTGGGCGGCTGGGCGTGGAGTTTGAATGGAACCGGTGTTTACGGCGCAGATGGCAGCATCAACGATGGCAACTGGCATCACTTGGTGCACACCTTTGACCGCGCTGGCAAAGGCATAACCTATCTGGATGGTAACCAGGTGGACGCACGATCGGTTGCCAGTGTTGGTTCCATTGATCAAGCCGCGCAGACCTGTGTCGGCCAGGACCCGACCGGAACCTACGGTGAAACCGGCTCGGCTGACATTGATGATATTGGCGTCTGGCGGCGCGTGTTGACGCCGTTGGAAGCCGCCGGCATCTACATGGCAGGCGTCAGTAACTCGGTCAGCTTTGTATCGGGTTCCGTGCCTGCGGTTCTCACCATCGTGCCGGTGGGCGCCCAACTCAAAGTGAGTTGGACTGGATCGGGAACCTTGCAGGCGGCGGGCGATTTGACCGGCACGTTTACAAATGTGCCAAGCGCGACCTCGCCATACACGTTTTCGCCCAGCGAGACTCGGAAATTCTTCCGCGTTATGACGCCATAGTCAGCGAACCTAAAATCGCAAAGCCGGAAGTCCTCGGACTTCCGGCTTTTTTAATTCAAAATAGAAACAGGTTCATTTATTGGCTCATTTTTCCACGTTACCTGACCGGTAGTGCAGCACCTTCACCTTTTCCATCGTCACCAGCCCGCCGCCCATCATCTTGTCCAGCGTGGGGAGGAAGGCGTTGATCTTTTCCTCGCTGTCCACGATCTCGATGACGAGCGGGAGATCCATCGAGAGCCGCAGAATTTTGGCCGTGTGTAGATGGCTGGATTTGCCGAAACCCATCGGCCCGCGCAGCACGGTCGCACCCGCAAGCTGCGCTTCGCGCGCGGCCAGCACGATGGCTTCGTAGAGCGGCTTGTGTTCCCAGCGGTCGCTTTCACCAAGAAAAATGCGGAGCTGGATGGCGTCGTTTGGAATTTGCATATCAATTACCTTTCATCGAATTAAACATCGCACCCAGCATGTAGCCGAGCCAGACGGCGATCAGACACAAAGTCACGGAGAGCAGAATGTTTCCGCCGGCATAAAGCCATTCACGTTCACGCAGCAGGAGGAAGGTTTGCAGGCTAAACGAAGAAAACGTGGTGAAACCGCCGCAGACGCCGGTCATCAGCAATTGCGTAACCAGCACACGGGATGGTGAATTCAGCCGGCCCTCGGAGCTGGCCAGCGCGCCGAGGAAACCGATGATGAAGGAGCCGGCGATGTTGACGGCGAGCGTGCCGAACGGAAACGTGCCGCCAAACTTTTGCGCCACCAATCCGCCGAGGCCGTAGCGCGCCATGCTGCCGATGGCACCGCCGAGGCCGATCCAGAAATACACGAGCATAATTCTGCCGCCGATGTTGCCCGCGTCGGCCCGTCCGTGCAACTTGAAATACGGGTCAATGCCTAAATCCAGCCGTAATGGCTACGAGTTTTAATTCAAGCTGGATGGCCGTCAGTTCCAGTTCATCACGCAGTTGCCGCTGTGGTTTTTTGGCGGGCAATTTCATTTCTCTGCTTCGCGAACCGGCTTGAGGTCAATGTAGGTGGGTTGATTCGGGTCGCCGTGAAGCAGTTTTCCATCGGCGACGGAAAGTTCAACGACATTGATCACAGCCCGACGGCCGTTTTCCGTGAAATAAAACCACCACGCGCGGCCGCCGCTGACGACCATGTCGCCGTGCGACCCGATCAACGGTTCGGCTTGCAGCTTCCAGTTCAGGCAGTCGTCCGATTTCCAAATCCTCATGCCGTTCCGCCAGCAGTCGGCAATCAGCCAGTAACTGTCTTTCCAATGGAAAACTTTCGGGCCTTCACCGTTGAAATTTGTGACCGCATTACCCTTGGGTTCCCAGTGAAAGAGGTCGGGACTGTCGGCGTAACAGAGCGAGCGAGATTTTCGTTCATCCTTATACCATATACGCCAGTGGCCATCGGGCAGTTGCATGACACAGGGATCAATCACCCGGTCGGATTTCAAATCCACCTGGCCGATGGTGTCCCAGTTGATTCCATCTTTGCTGGTGAGATGGGCGATTTGGCGGGGATGATTCCAATCGTTGAAAATTCCCGGCACAAAAGTCAGATACATGTGGTAGATGCCGTTGACCCAGATGACTTCCGGCGCCCAGTAAGTGTAATCGTTCTGATGTTCGTCCTGGCCGTAGTGGATGTTTGCCGTCCCCATGTAAGTCCAATTCGCGCCACCATCGCTGGACTCCGCCATGCCGATGCGCGTGCCGTGAACCCACGCCACGCCGGGCGCGTTCGTCGCGGTGGCGCGGCGCTGGGTGTAATACATGAACCATTTCTTCGTCTCGGCATTGAAGGTCAGCACCGGATCAGTCGGCGCGTCGAACGGCGGATCACGAAAGAGCGGGCGCGGCGCGAGCTTGCCGGCCGGATGCACGACGCTGGCGGTCACCACGCCGACCATTGGTGTCGGTCGGAAATCCTCGTTGGAAGTCTTGTCGGCGGCCAAGACTGGCAACGCGATGACGCAGGCAGCCACTGTCAATATCGTGGTTAAAGTTTTCATTGAATTCATACTGGTTGGAGTCAGCCGTTACGCGCGAAAAGGATTGGTCCCAAACGGTTCCTCCCAGTGATACGAAATTTTCTCTTTGTCAAAGCGCCACTCGCGCGGAGTGGTCGTGTGCAGCCAGTCGAGCGGTTCGCAGACGCCAATGGCTCCACCGCTCAAGGCCGTCTGCATGGCGGCGCGAAATGCGCTTTTTTGTTCCGGCTGAATCGTGCGCGGATCCACCGAAATGAACAGCGCCGTGCCGCTGCGGGCGACCAGATCAAGATACTGCCGGTCCAGGTTCCACGGCGTCTCCTTGGTGTGAGCAGCGCAGTCAGCATCGCAGGTGAAGAAGGTTCCATTCTGTGGCAGGCGATAAGCGAGCGTGTTGATGCCCATGCGCCGGGTGCGTTCCCAGTCATGCCCTGACGTGTCATCGCCCGTGCGTTGCGCTTCAAAAAGCCCCGCGCCGAGATGGCCAATTGTGTTACACCCGAGCAGCACCGCGTCGCCGGCTCCGGCGCGCAACGTCTGGTAAAGTCGCAGGATGATCTCGGCGTTGGTGAGCGTCTGATCGTGAAAATGCCAGCCGCCATCAGTCAACTCCGCCCCCATCTCGAAACCCCAGCGGCCGAATACGTCGTAGGTGGAAAAATCGTGTTTGATGAGATCGTAGCCCCACGAACGGACGCGGGCGATGTCGTCGTGAATGAGCGTGAGATTTTCCGGCAGCGTGAGATCCAGCGGTTTTTCCGCCGCGTGACTTGGGCCGGAGCGGAGCCGGTGTGGATCGTCCACTTTGGTCAACGCGGTCGGTCGCATCCAGATGCCGGGCCGCACGCCCAGCTTTTTCATGTCATTCGCCAGGCCGGGCATGTCGGGAAAAGTCTTGGGATCGCCGGCCGTCCACGGTCCACCCGGACAAACGGAGCCGGGCGTCCAGCCGGCGTCAATCACGCAATAGGGAAGGTTCTTTTGGCCGGCGGCGAGTTTGCCAAGAAACGCCGCGTCGCGCCGCATGGCGTCCGCATCGAAGTTGCGGCCATAGGCGTAATACCAGTTGTTGTTGCCGCAAATCGGCGTGGCGGCGAGCCGGGGTTTCGGACAAAGCAAACGGCAGAACCGCGTAAGCGCGGCCATCGGCGTTTCTTCCGGTGCGCTTGCGAGCGAAACAATGGTGGCTGCGATGATCTCACGTTCACCCGGTTTTGAGGGGCTGCCGCCATTGCGAAAATCGAGCCAAAGCGAAATGCCGGCGGCATCCACCGTCCAGAAACACAGCGCCGCCGGCTGGGTCTTCACGCCCGCCATGAACGTGCGTCTGCTGGCGGCCTGATGCGCCGCGAAATACCACGGCATGATTCGTTCGGGCTGATGAAAGTGCCATTGCAAATCGCCGTAACTGCGCTCCCAAGCATCGCCGAGGAAAATGGTGTCGGCGGGAAACGCAATTTCCCAGCGCAACACCACCCGGCTCAATGGTCCGCCCGGACACGACACCCGAACCGCGAGGCCGCTGGCATCGAGGCCGAAATTCACCTCCGCCTTGTTCGAAGTGAACCGCGAGCCTTGCCAGTCTGCGGGCCGGAGACGTTCGTCTTCATGTTGAATGAAGACGCGCGCCGGTGGCTCGATCAGATTTGCCGGCGCGGGAAAATCTGCTTTCGTGGAAATCTTGGGTTCCTTGGCGCCAGCATTTTCCTGAACCGCCGCGCCGAGGAACAACGATCCCGCGCCCAGCTTCAGAGTGTTGCCGAGAAAAGCCCGGCGCGAGAACTGGCTGTTTTGGTATGGCATAATCAGGTTCAAACAAGGTTCATTTTGCCGGCGTCACCCGGTAAAGCCCGCCGCCATGCGCGTTGATGAGCGGAGCAAATT
>DASYEY010000106.1:0-13661 GCA_036498725.1 Verrucomicrobiia bacterium
CACGGCGGCGAACGACTTCATCGGCAATATCATCCTGAACCCGAGCGCCAGCCTGCAAATCATCGAGCCGGGCGGTCCCCTTGACCACTTCTACAATGAAGCCATTCCGGATGGCTCCAGCATCACGTTTAATTCCGGTTCGTCTTTCCGCATCAGCCCGGGTGGGGCTAATGATTACGAAACGGTCGGCACTCTGATCAGTGCTGCTGCGGGCGCCGGAAGTGTGTATCTGGATAATGGTTCCTCGGTTTCCGGAGTGGCCTTCGCGCTGACGATCGGCGCGGACAATCGCACGGGTGAATACAGCGGTGTGATCACCAATATCAGCATCTGCCCGCTCGGGATCACGAAAACCGGCACCGGCACGCAGACGCTTTCCGGCGTGAATACGTATACGGGCGCCACCACCATCAGCAACGGCACGCTGACCGTGAATGGTTCGCTGGCTGCCAACACCAACCCGTTGACCGTTCAATCCGCGGGAACATTGGCGGGCCTGGGCACCATTGGCTGCGCCATTGCGGTGAACGGCACGTTCGCTCCGGGCACCAATAATGCCGGCACGTTGACCTGCGGCAGCGATCTGACCTTGAATGCCGGTTCGACCAGCACTTTTGGTGTGAACGGCAGCACGCTGGCCAATAGCAGCGTGGTTGTGGGTGGCACGGCGACTTACGGTGGCACCTTAAATATTCTGCCGACGGGCACCTTCAGCGCGGGCCAGACATTTACCTTGTTCAGCGGGGCCGGTGCGGCGGGCGCCAGCAGCTTTGCGAATATTACGGGCAGTCCGGGTGCGGGGTTGAGCTTCACGTTTGCGAACGGCGTGTTGAGCGTGGTGAACGGCAGCGTCACGCCGGTGGCGCTGACCAGCAGCCTCAGTGGCAACACGTTGACGCTGACCTGGCCGGCTGGCCAGGGCTGGCGACTGGTTGGGCAAACCAATCAATTATCCGCAGGACTCAATCCGGATCCAGCGGCCTGGAGCCCGGTATCCGGTGTGAGTGACGGCAGTGCGACCATCACGATCAATGCGACCAACCCAACGGTATTCTACCGGCTGGTTAACCCTTGAAAGAAATCTCTGCCAAAGGCGGTAGCGGCGGTCTGTGACCGCCGAAAAATCGCGAATTATACGGATGAAAAACAGCGGTCATAGACCGCTGCTACCAACAAATGCGGCTTTGGCAGGGTTTTTTAAATTTTTATGGAAAGTATTTACAAGCAAGCAAACATGGGCCGACCGATTAATATCGTTGATAAAACGTCCCCGGCCGGCGCGCCGCCCGGGAAATTACCGCGCGGTTTTACCTTGATCGAGTTGCTGGTGGTGATCGCCATCATCGCGATTTTGGCGGCGATGTTATTGCCCGCCTTATCCAAGGCCAAGATCAGGGCGCAGGGGATTCAATGCATGAACAATACCCGGCAGCTCATGCTGGCGTGGCGGCTTTATATTGATGACTACAATGAAACGCTCCTGTGCGCGTATAACAGCGGCGCCGTGCCGGGCGCCGCGCCTGCCTGGGTGCCTTCAAATCTCATGTTGGACAACGCCAATCCCACCGCCCAGGGGAATTGGAATTACACGAATACCATTGAGTTAAGCCCCATGTGGCCGTACACCGGGAGGAGCCGGAAAATTTTTCATTGCCCGGCTGATCTCAGCACGGGCATAGACCCGTCCGGCAGCGTGGTGCCCCGGGTGCGCAGCATGTCCATGAATCTCTGGATGGGCGGGGTGGATGGCAACAACACCGGCGCGGGCACGACCTATACCGGCGGCACGGTCTTCAAAAAATTTTCCAGCATCAAATCGCCGGGGCCGGCGCAGTTCATCGTCTTCCTGGATGAACGCTTTGAAAGCATTAATGACGGCATGTTCGTGATTGATATGCTGGGTTATCCGAAATTTTCACCGGACGGGATGAAAGATTATCCGGCCATCTATCACGGGGGCGCAGCGGGCATCGCGTTCGCGGACGGGCACTCGGAAATCCACAAGTGGCGTGATGCGGCGACATTGAAGCCGAGCTTGTCCATCCCGGCGGATCGCGGTGCCGCCGCGCCCAATGATTGCGCCTGGCTGCAAGATCATGGCTCGCGTCCTTAGCGGATAATCTGGCAACATTGCTCCGGCTTGCGGGTAGTCCAACCTCGCCAATCGTCCGCTGGTTTATTGGATCTCAATGACATGAAGTTTTGCCGCCGTCCTTTTCTGAATCGAGCCAGCCGGCTGTTGTGTTCGATGCTGCTGCTGTTCCTGGCAGGGCTGGCCAAAACGACGCCAGCTGCGTTGCCGTCCGCCGCCGCGACGGTTTCAGTTGGTTCAGATCTTTCAACTGCTTCAGCGGCGCATGCCCTCATTGAGCGCGTATTGCCAGCGCAGGCCGCGAGGTTCATTTGTGAAACGATTCCCGCAGCCGACGACCGGGATGTTTTCGAGATTGAAGCGGGGCAGGGGAAGATTGTGCTACGCGGTAATAACGGGGTCAGTCTGGCCATGGCCTTCAATTGGTATCTCCGCTATGTGGCATTGACCAGTTATGATTGGCAGGCGACCGGCCCGCTGACCTTGACCGGTGAATTGCCGATACCCGGAAAAAAAATCCGGCAGGTATGCGCGGCTAAAGAGCGATTTTTTCTCAACTACTGCACGTATGGCTACACGTTTCCGTTCCTGGACTTCGCCGGTTGGCAGCGGTTTCTCGATTGGCTGGCGATGAACGGCATCAATCGTCCGCTGTTGCAATGCGGGCAGGAGGCCGTGTGGCTGCAGGTATGGCAATCCTATGGACTGTCAGAAACTCAGGTGCGCGATTATTTTTCCGGTCCGGCCTATTTGCCATGGCATCGAATGAGCAACCTTGATCACTTCGACGGTCCCTTGCCGATGTCCTATATCACGGGCCAGATGGAGCTGGAGAAAAAACTGCTGGCGCAAGCCCGGGCGCTGGGGATGAAACCGGTGCTCTCCGCTTTCGCCGGCCATGTGCCGGAAATATTAAAAGGGCTGCGGCCTGCGGCCAGGATCACTCAGCTACATTCCGGCTGGGGCGGTTTCGGCCCGGCAAAAGCGTGCTGGTTCCTTGATCCGCTGGATCCGTTGTTTGCGGAAATTCAAGCGCGTTTCCTGAAAGCGCAAACGGCACTGTATGGCACCGACCATTATTATGCCGCCGACCCGTTCAACGAGATTGATCCGCCGAGTTGGTCGCCCGTTTTCATGGCCAGCCTGGGCAAAGGCATTTATCACAGTCTGGCGGCGGTTGATGCGGATGCCGTCTGGTATCAGATGACGTGGACGTTCACCGGCAAATGGCTGAAAAAATCTCCGGACGGAAAAACCCCGTTGCAGGCGCTGTGCACGGCGGTGCCCAAGGGCAAAATGGTGTTGATTGATTATGTGGGCGAAGAACATGAACGGTATTCGACCACGGACGGGTTTTATGATTCCACTTTTCTTTGGGATTACATCGGGAATTACGGCGGCAACACATATTTCCGGGCGCCGATGGCTTCCGTCGCGGGAAAAATTACCCGCGCTTTGAGCGTGCCTAATTGTGTCGGGGTTAGTTGCGCCCCGGAGGGAATTGCCGGTAATCCGGAAATCTATGAAATGATTCTGGAACAGCCGTGGCACGACGGCAGCGCGCTCAACGACCAGCAATGGATTGCCAGCTATGCCGATCGCCGCGCCGGCCGCCATGACCCGCAAGTCGTCAAGGCTTGGCTCATTATTCTCGATCAAGTTCTCAACCCCGGACCCCAGGGCCATTTTGATCGTGGCTCAGCCGTGACGGCCAAGCCACCGGCCTGGCGGGAAGCCAAAGCCGCGCCGGCACCGAAAACTGCGTTGGCGGGCGAAGTTCGCGACCGCGATCCCGCCTTGTTGCGCGGACTGGTTGCGGGGCTCGACGCGCTCTTCAAAGCCGCGCCGGAATCACAACGCGCTGATGGCTATCAGTATGATGCGGTCAATTTCACGCGCCAGGCGCTGGCCTATTACAGCGACAGCGTCAGCGCCCGGATCAAAGCCGCTCATCAACGCAATGATTCAGCAGAACTCACCCGGCAAACCAAGATCATGCTGGGCATTTTGCGTGACTTGGACGAACTGACCGGCACGCGCCACGAATTTTTGCTCGGCCCCTGGATTCGCGACGCGCGCGCCTGGGGCGCGACGCCAGCGGAAGCCGATTATTACGAAGCGGATGCCCGCCGCATCATCACGGAATGGGGCGGCGGCTTGAGTGATTATGCCCATCGTGAATGGAATGGTTTGTTGCGTGATTACTACCTGCCGCGCTGGTGGCATTGGGCGCAAGCATACGCACCGGAGGCGGTGAAAGGCGAAACCCCGCCCGGTCCATCGGGTCGCTTCGCCAGTTTGAAAAACGCCGGTTACGCCAGCACGCCGGTCGGGGATCCGTTGGAAGTCGCCAAGCGGCTATTCCAAAAATACCGGTTGGAAATGAGCCGCGTTGGGGATTGAAAGCTTAGTTGGTAGGTGAGTCTCTAAATAATTAAAGATCAAACCGCCGAGACGCCGAGACGCTGAGGAGAAAAGCATTTTGACACGAATTGCGCGAATTAAACTACCCGGCACAAAAGACGTTGATATTTTTTTAGACAGGATTAACGGGATTGTGCAGGATTTATTTTTTTTCATTCGATTCTGTTAATTCTGTAATTCTGTCTAAATTTTTTCTCGCCTTGGTGGTTAAGACGAGCGCGAGGAGGAGGACGACGATGAGGACGAGAGCAAATCGTCAATCCGCAATTGTAAATCGTAAATTGAAAGAGTCTCACGCAAAGGCGCAAAGGCGCGAAGCCTAATTCCAAGTAGGAGATGCTGAGGGGAAAGGCATTTTGACACGAATTGCACGGATTTTCACGAATGTCTTGAACTCAGAACTCAAAATTTAAAACTCTGAGTCAGAAACTCTCTCAACCTCAAAAAACAACCACCGTGTGCTGATTGGAGCTTGGATATTGGTGCTTTTCTTCGACATATGCCTTCGGCTCTGCTTTCGTAATTGACATCATAGGTCGACAGTGGCTCAGTTGTTGATAGTTGACGGCATTGAATGCTATGAAAAATATCGACATCAAATTTGCGGCCAGCCAGGCGTTGTTTATCGCTGGTTTGATTGTCTTCTCGGTTGGGGAGCGGTGGTCGTTTTTTATCGGCGTTGCATTGCTCATGATTTCCAGTTCGTTTTCATTGCGGCGAGTTTCATGGCCAACGAGCCGCATGACTTGGATTTTTCGGACAATACTTTGGATTATGGTGCTGGCTTTTTTGATGTGGATTACTTCCTTTGGAACAAAAAAACCACCGTTGGTAGCTCTGTTAAGCGTGTGGTTTGGGTCTAGCATTGATGAGTTTGATTCCTGGCGCAAGAACCGGAAATTGACTTGAGGCGGTGGACGCCGGCTGTTCCGTAGCACGGTCCATATCATGAGCTGCGGTAGCTTAGTTTCAGATAATCTGATATTTTTATGAGAATAGGCACGTTCACCGAAGCTCGTTATTCATTAATCCAGCGGGCTCGCAAAAACATCCTTGAACATCGAGGTGCCATGATTGCTTTGTGGTGTCAGGTTGCGCTTTTGCTCGGCATGCCTTGCTCATACTTGGTTGTCAAAATTTCGATCGCTCATGCGTTGGGTCAAGTTCAAGCACAGTCACCTCAGTCTGCTTCTGATAGTTTGAATATGCTTTCGGTAATTTGGACGGCCGGCTTTTGGGGGTTCGTGGTTGGCTTGCCGGTATTGGCCTTGATTTTAGGTTTTTGCGGGATTCTACCTGGTACTCATCGCAAAAAAATGGCATAACCGGGTTCTGCCAATGCCACTATGGATAATAGCTTTTTCAAGTTTCCCAAGACCTGCTTCTGGCATGAGGTTCAGGAACGTCTCTTGATGCTCCCGGGCGTGGTCTTCATCAGTTCAGCCGATGATCCGGTGCTTGGCTCCTGGCTCGATTTTACGTTTCGCGAATATTTGTTTACGATCAATACGCAGTCGGGAAGGTTCGAATTTTTTGCCGAGGACAGAAATTGTCCCAAGTCGGTGCTGGTCGAGATCGCAACCCACTTTGAGTCGTTCTTGCCGGAGTCAACAGATCAAAGAGAGGGTGGGAATATCCGTTTGCGGAGGCAATGATTCTATTTTCCGACATAGCACCGGCGCCAACGCCGGGTGCGGCTTCGGAATTGACATTGCGGGTTGCTGGTGGCTTAGTTCCAACTTACCAAACAATCAGCGGGAGCACATTATCTTATGAAATCACGAGACCTGTTCAAATTGGCAGTCCGCATTCTCGGGCTGGTTTTTCTCTATCACGGTTTGTCTTCGATCCCGGTTCTGTTCCAAGGCCTGTTCACTGGCATCAGCAATGCTGTGAGCATTATCTTGATGGTGGGATGGCTGCTGGTGGTGGCTTTTGTGCTGCTGAGATTTGCGCCAAAGATTGCCGATTATTTTTATTCCCCTTCGGAAGAATGACGTGTCCCGAAGGGACAATCGGATATTAGCCAGCTACGTAGTGGCTGGTCATGGTATAAGAAATTTTTCGTCCTGAAGGGACGATGGATTTGCCCGGATAAGATTGGTGGGGAGGTTTCCGTCGTCCTTTCAGGACGAAAATATTGTAGTGACAGTTGCCAGCCACTACGTAGCTGGCTAATTTCTGTTGTGCCTGCGGCACGCATGGCGCGATATGTTGTTGGGTGGCACGAGCATTGGTAAATGATGACACTTGAAAAATTAGACAAATTGTTGAGACAAATCATAGGATGGGCTTATCTGTTCCTTGGGATTCTTGCCATCGTCGCAGGTGCTTACATCTGCTGTGCAGATGGTCGAATTAAGGTGTTGATAATTTTTATCATGCAAATTCCCGTGGATATTTTTATTATTTGGGTGGGAGTCAGGAAGTTGAGGGATCGAAGCGTGCAGCCTGAGACATCACTGGAACCACGCCGCTGACGGTTTTAAGTGCTTTGTCGAAAGTTTTAGATTGGACGAGCCCGCCCTCATCCCGGCCTTCTCACAGAATTTAAAAAACATTTAACATTCAACATTCAACGTTCAAGGACGCGTGGCCACACTGCCATCGAAGTTCGGAGTTAAATGTTAAATGTTGAATGTTGAATGTTAGTTCTGAATCCGTTCCTCTCTTGCGGACGAGGGCAGGGGTGGAGCTTCACCGCTTGTGAGTTGACATCGCCAGCGCGGCGTGGCTCAGTTCATGGTCATTAAGCATATTATGCCCCTCACCGCCATCATCACGGTTTTACGCGCGCTGGGAATCTGGCTGTTTCTGGCTGTGGTCTTTATTGGCTTGGTCCTGATTGGGGTGGGGCATGGGCCTTGGAATTACTGCTGGTTTTTTGCGATGGGTTGCTGGTTACTGCTGGATACGTATTGGGTGGTGGGGACGCTGACGACCAAGCCCATCATGCTGCCGAGACATTATCGCCGGGCGGTGATCGTGTCGTTTATGGTTCACGCGGTCTATTGTTTGCCGTTGAGTTCAGTTCCGGTGCTGGGCCAGCAAATCCTGCCGCACTTTATACCTTTGAAAATCTTGGGGGCGTTTATGTGTGCAACCGGCGTAAGTTTCGCGATGTGGGCGCGGCATATTTTGGCCGGGAATTGGAATGCGGCGGTGGCGTTGCAGCAACGCCACGTCCTGATCCGGGCCGGGCCGTACGCCATCGTACGCCATCCGATTTATTTTGGATTTTTCCTGATGGCGCTGGGGATGTTTCTGGCACTCGGCGAGGTCCGGGGATTGGCCTGTCTGGCCCATGCGCTACAATTTTTTGAGAAGATGAAATTTGAGGAGGATATTCTGCGGACAACGTATCCCGATGAATATCCCGGTTACGAACGGAGGGTTAAACGGCTGGTGCCGTTTGTTTGGTAGTGCGGGCGATATGCCATTTGAATCAGATGGCATGGCACGAACTGATTCATTATAAGGTAAAACCATGAAAACCAGAACGCTGACGATTTTTAAAAGTACCATTATTCTATGGTTGATGGCGATGGGGTCGTCTTGTTCAACGGAGTCAAAACTTCGCCACTATTCGGGGGACGGCGAAATAAAGGCGCAGCCTGACTATGGATTGATCGGAGGCGGCGGTGGTTATACGCTGAAATTTGCCCCGATCCCATTGGATGGAAAGGCTCATTTTATTTATCATTTAAAAGGACTTCCGGCCGGAAAAACTGATGTCTATTTTGCGATCGAAGACCCGCATGCGTGGGTGGATCGAGATCTATACACCTGGTATCAAACAAATGCGTCAGAATCAAAAAAGCAGGAATATAATTACGCCTGTTACGAAGATCTGAACGGCACGCTGGCCATGTCCTTAAAGGATCGCGAGGGAAAGTATGTTTTCCAATTTGAGAAAAAATTAAGCGAACTTACCTGGTCTTCAGGTTCGGAACCAAAGCACGTTGTAGAATTATACGACCGTCGCTCGATGGGATGCGCCCTTGATGGCCGCGATTATGTGCTGGAAATAACCGTGACCCCGGATGCAATCCTGAGTCCGGATAAAGGATATATATTATTTCAAGGTGGCGGGCATGAGCCGATCTCGATCGGATTATGACGATCTATCGGTGAAGCAACTTCGTTGGGGTCCGTTTCGAGGTTTAAGGGTTTGGAACAATTTGAAAATTCTCATTTAGGGCCATGATACAATTCCAAGTAGGTGACGACGTGAGCCTCCATTTACGATTCACGATTTTGGATTGACGATTGAAAACCTTACTCTCAACGCTCGACTTAAACTCTCAACTTCTTTTAGCCACCGATGGCATAAAAATCCCAAACGTCCAAGTTCCAGAGAAATTCCAAATCTCAACCTCCAAAAAAACTATCGTGCGCTGATTGGAGCTTCTCTGGTGCTTGGTGCTTTTCTTCGTCAGATGGCAAATGCTGTAAGCAATCTGGATGATTTAATTTGCGCCAATCTGTGAAATCTGCGGGCAAAGACGAGAGCGAGGACGTCGCATTTTCGATTTACGATTGTGGATTGTGGATTGAAAAACTGAACGCGGGGGGTCTTTAACGCGGACAATGAAAGCAAAAGCCAATCGTAAATCGTAAATGGATGAGCAAGTTAGAGACTCGTTACCTCGTTTCCTACAAAATTAAGCAGGACCCTTATCCCGGTCTTCTCCCACAGTCTAAAAAAACATTCAACGCTCAACATTTAACATTTAACGTCCAATGCCCAAGGACGTGTGGCCACACCATCTTCGAAGTTCGGAGTTGAATGTTGAATGTTGAATGTTGAATGTTGAATGTTGAATGTTGAATGTTAGTTCTGAATCAGTCAGCTGGACTCGCACCCGGAATTTTATCCAGGTTGTCGCGAATGGTCTGGGCCAGTTTCAACGCTTGAAAAGGTTTGGTGAGAAAGTTAACGCCATCGTGCAGCGGAAAATCGTTGCCGACGATGCCCGCGCTGTAGCCGCTGGTATAAATCACTTTTAAATCCGGTTTATCCTCCAACAGCCGGGCGGCCAGTTCTTTTCCGCCGAGGCCGCCGGGCATCACCAGGTCAGTTAGAAGCAGATCAATGTTATCGCGCATTTTCTGCCAGATCAAAAGCGCTTCCGGGCCGTTGGCGGCAGCGAGCACTTGATAGCCCAGCTGGCTTAATGTTTCCTGCACCGCCACGCGCAAGGCGGTATTGTCCTCCACGATCAGAATCGTTTCCCGACCGCCGCGCGCGGTGTCGGATACCGGCGCTGCCTTCGGCGGTTCGGACGCCTGCACGATTTGCGGGAGGTAAATCCGGAACGTTGTTCCCTGTCCGACTTCACTGTAGACATTGATCCAGCCTTGATGTTGCTCAACGATGCCGAAAACGGTTGCCAGGCCGAGGCCGGTGCCTTTGCCGACTTCCTTGGTGGTGAAGAATGGCTCAAAGATTTTCAGGAGATGCTCCGGCGAAATGCCGGTGCCGGTGTCGCTCACGCTCAGGCAAACAAAGGCGCCGGTCCGCGCTTGCGGGCAATTGGCTGCGCCCAATTCGTCAAACTCCGTGCCGGAAATTTCGACGATGATTTTTCCACCGCCCGGCATGGCGTCACGGGCGTTCACGACCAGGTTCAGCAGGACTTGATCCAACATGCCGGCATCGGCATGAACCAGCAGGGCGGCCGGCGCGAATTTGAACTGCATCTGGATCTCGGCGCTGATGACGCGGTTGAGCATCCGGGTCATGTGGTTGACTGTCTGGTTCAGGTCCAGATCCCGTTTCTGCGCGGTGCCTTTGCGGCTGAATAGCAGCAATTGGCGGGTGAGGGCGGCGGCTCGTTGGGTCGCGTTGCCGATTTCGGTGGCCAGCTCGAGTTGTTCCGGCGAGAGATTCTTCCCAAATTTCAGCAGGTCAGCCTGCATTTGAATCACCGCCAGGATGTTGTTGAAGTCGTGCGCGACGCCGCCGGCGAGCTGGCCGATGGCCTCCATTTTTTGCGATTGCCGCAACTGGCCTTCCAGGCGCCGGCTTTCCGTGACATCGCGCGAAACCCCGAGGATGCATTTGCGCCCACCCAGTTCGATCACTTCGGCGTTGTGCAGCAGAACCAGGGGCTCGCGCTGCTTGTTGTGCACCTTGACTTCCAATTCTTCGACTCGTCCGCGCACTTTTAAAAGCTCCAGCATCTGCTCGCGCGTCGCAAGGTCTTGAATGATTTTCAATTCAAACGGCGAATGGCCGATGACTTCCTCCCGCGCATAACCGAATAATCCCAGGAAAGCATCGTTGACGTCAATATAGGCGCCGCTTGCAAAGTCGGTGAACGCCATGGCATGCGGGCTAAGCTGGAACGCCTTGGAAAATTTCTCCTCGGAACGTTTCAATAACTCTTCCGCCTGTTTCTTTTCGGTGATGTCGCGGGCCACGCCCTGGATGGCAATCAACTGGTTCTCCCGGTTGCGAACTTCGCTGGTGACCTGTTCCGTCCAAATCCGGCGGCCGTCCCGGTGAAGGATTTCAAATTCAACGGACTTTTCAATCGTCTGGCCTGCGATTCGTTGCTGCAACCGTTCGCGGATCAGGGCGTGATATTCCGGGACAATCAATTGCATCATGTTCATCTGCAACAGTTGCGACAACGGATATCCGGTCAATTGCTCCGCGGCGGTGTTGCCGTAAATATAATTTCCCTGGAGGTCGATTTGAAAGATGACGTCCTTGGTATTGTTGAGGATATATTGGATCTGCTCCTTGGTTTCCCGCAGCGACTCTTCCGTCCGCTGGCGTTCCCATTCCTTTTGATGCATCTCCAGGGCAAAGCTGATCTCGCCCGCCAGTTCATCGAGCAATTTCAATTCGCCGGTATCAAAAAAATTCTTTTCGGCGGCATACAGCGCGAATACGCCCACGATCTTGCCGCGAAGTTTCAGCGGAAAGCCGGTGGAGGCAAGATAGCCGCATTCCCTGGCCGCCGCGCGCCACGGTTCCATGAGCGGCTCCTGCTCGATATCATTGCAGACCTGGTGTTCGCCGGTTTTGGCGGCCTGCCCGCTGATGCCGGAACTGCGGACCGGATCGGTCAGGTCAATGTTGATGTTGTCCAGATAGCCGTTCAGTTCTCCGGCGGCGGCAACGGGTTTCAAGATTTGGGCCGCTTCATCCACCAGGCCAATCCAGGCCATGCGAAATTTTCCGATCCGCACGGCGATGTCACAGACGGTTTCAAACATCTGCTGCCGGTTGCTTTCATGCACGATCAAGACGTTGATGCTGCTCAGGAAGGCATAGAGACGGTTCAATCGCCGGATGTCCTCCTCGGCGCGTTTGCGCTCGGTCATATCGGTGATAAACGAGAGCCAGGCCACGCCATCGGGCAATTCCACGGACGTCACCGCCATGTGCATGGGGAATTGTGAGCCGTCTTTACGCTGGGCCAGCCCTTCATATTCATCCGGCACGGGCTCGCCTTGGGCGCGGCGGCGGGCATGTTCCGCCACGGTGGTGCGGAATTCCGGCGCCCAGTGGATCGTGATCGAACGTCCGATGATCTCATCCAGGTTCGCATAGCCATACCAATCCAGAAACCGGCGGTTCACATAAATAATTTTTGCGTCGCGACTGATGAGGATGGCGGTCGGCGCCTGTTCCACCAGCGTCTGGAAACGCGCTTCGTTGGTGCGCACATAGGCGAATTTTTGCTGCCGCCATAACAAGCCGATCCCCAGCATGGAGGCCAGCATCAATAGGGCGGTGATGATCCCGACGTTCCAGGCTTCCTTGTGAAGTGAGGTGAGCACTTCTTCTTTATTGATCATCGCGACCATGAACCACGGCATGCCTTCAATTTTGCGCGCGGTCCAAAAAACCGGCTGGCGGCGATAATCCACGCCTTCCACCACCCCCGCCACGCCTTGCACCGCTTGGACCGTCGGTCGGTGTGGATTCAGCGCGATGGGCACGCGCAATTTCAACGCCGCATCCTTGAGAAAACGCGGATCGTTCAAGTAAACCACGGTATCGGCATCGCGCCGGATGATTTCCGCCTCGGCTGTGGCGCTGCGGGTGGGCCATTTTTTGATGGTGGGATAAAGGAAGGTGTGCGGATCAATCACCAGAATCACGGCCCCGGCAGGCGGGTTGTTCGTCGGGAAATTATCGAAGATGGGACATTCCAACCACATCAAAATGGGGCCGTTGGTCGTATCGCGGTTCAAATCTGAAATCCGGACTTTTGGCGAATGGAGCGCCGCTTGGACATGCTGGCTGAGGGCCGCCGCCGGCAAGGGATAATCCGCCGGCACCTTCAATTGGATTTGTCCCTGCGCACCGGCAAACACCACGGCGGCATAACCGTAAACCCGCCGGAAAATTTCCGCCCGCACCAAGGCCGCTTCCCGCGCCTCCGGGTTATTGGGATGGGACACAATTCCCTTGGCGATCACGCTGGTCCGCGCCACTTCGGCATCACCTAGCCGTTCCTTTAACCAATTTGAAATCTCGTCGGCCTTTAAATCGGCGATGGTGGAAAGAGATTCGCGGGCGGCTTCGCGCGCCTGGGTGGCCTGGTATTGATAGTAAAACCAGCCGCCGGCACAGATAAGCACGATCAATAACAACCCCAACCCGAACAACCATTTTTCAAATCGCACCGGTGAGAGCGTTTCCCGTGGGAACAGAATACGCTCTTTTAAAGTTTGAGGTGTGTTGTCCATCAACAACCGCTGGTTAACGGTAGATACGCCCGCCGCGAAACTTTGTCCAGTATTTAGTAACCGGCATAAACAAACCAACCGCAATTCTAAATGGGTTACCCATAATGTCCGTCGCCGTCAGCTAAAACATTGCGATGGAGGATGGTTTAAGAAAGTTGTTTAGCCTGGTGGCTTTGGTCGCGCTGCGACCAAAGTCGCCGCCGGGCGTAGCGTCAGGCGACGAATCGTTGCGCGCTCAATGGTAGTAGATAACCATAAAGTGCCAGCGTTGCTGGCATAATGGGTCGCAGCGCAACCCATTCCATCGGATAAACTTATGCGCGTGGTTTCCGCTTTTGGAAATAGCCCAGCGTTTTAACGCTGGGTGTAGTGTCGGCTCAATTTCAAAGTCCCGACGGGACGGCAGAAAAATTCTTTCGTCCCGCTGGGACTC
>DASYEY010000107.1:0-6322 GCA_036498725.1 Verrucomicrobiia bacterium
GGAACTTTTTGCGTGAAGTTCGGGTTCGCTAGTTTTTGTTCCACCTTGGCGATTTCAGCCTGATCTTTTTCCACTTCTTTGGTAAGCCGGATTTTTTCCGCCGCAACATCAATCAGTCCCTCGAGCGGCAAAAATAATTCGCCCAGCGACAGGTTCACCGACGGTGTCCCCTTCGGTGGCGCATAATGAACGTCCACTTCGAGGGCTTCCGCGTTGAGCAGCAGCTTGATGACTTCGGCATCGTGCGGTGAAAGCGGTGATGCAGGTTTAAAGACGTATTTTACCTTTTTCGCCGCTTGGATATTCCCGGCGCGGCGCAGGTCACGACCTTGTTTGACGAGGTCGTATTTGGCGTTCGTCGCTTCAAGCTGTGTATTTTCCAAGCCGTAATGATTTTTGAAATCGTCATCGAACGGCATCGGCCACGGCGCGAACATGATGGTCTTGCCGCCTTGATTTTCCGGCATGTCCGTCGAATAAGCCATGGCGTGCCAAAGCTCTTCCGTGATGAAGGGCAGGAACGGATGAAACATGCGGATGGTGTGGCTTAACACAAAATCAATGACTGCGAGCGTATTGGCTTTGCGGGCTGTTGAATCGTTGAATTGTTGAATTGTTGAATCGGTTTCCAATTTAACATTTTCACTATTTAACGAATCACCTCCCCGCGGCAGCGTGGCTTTGCTCGCCTCGACATACCAGTCGCAGTACTCGTTCCAAAAGAAACGATAAAGCGCGGCGGTAGCTTCGCTGAATTTATATTCATTCAACGCGATGCTGACTTCACGAATCGCCGCATCGAGCTTGAGCAAAATCCACTTATCATCGGCTGTAAGCAATTGCGGATCAATTTCGCCTTGAACTTCGCCACCTTGCATCTGGCGAAAACGGCAGGCATTCCAAAGTTTGTTGCAGAAATTACGGCCAAGTTCGACGTCCTTTTCATCGAACAGCACGTCCTGACCCAGCGGCGCACTGCGCATCGTGCCAAAACGGAGCGCATCGGCGCCGTATTGGGAAATGAGCACCAGCGGGTCGGGCGAGTTGCCGAGCGTCTTGGACATCTTGCGGCCCTGTTTGTCCCGAATGATGCCGGTGAAATAAACATTCTGGAACGGCATCGCATCGGGCAAACCGAACTGTGGCGTGCCCATGAATTCGTAACCGGCCATGATCATGCGCGCGACCCAGAAGAAAATGATGTCCGGTCCGGTGACGAGATCGGTGGTCGGATAAAATTTCTTCAACGTCTCGGTTGATTCCGGCCAGCCCATCGTGGCAAACGGCCAGAGCCAGGAACTGAACCAGGTATCGAGGACGTCGGTGTCTTGAGTGAAGCCATGCTGCTCAAGCATTGAAATTATTTTCTCCTCTGTTGGGTCAACAGCCACATCAAGCCGAATGAAATAATTCTCTTGAGCATCTTGTTGCAAAACATTGGTTGCCCCTTCCTTTTTCGCATGAGGGGTGTAAAGATTCATATGAATCAATGCCCCACTTTGCTTGATACCATTAAGCTGAGTCTGCAACGCGCTAAAATCAGGGCTGGCTGCACTTGCTTTTTTCGTCCACACCGGAATCCGATGTCCCCACCAAAGCTGACGGCTAATGCACCAGTCTTGAATGTTCGTTAACCAGTGGTCGTACACTTTTGCCCAACGATCGGGATGAAATTTCATCCGACCTTCCGTCACGCACGCTTTGGATGTCTCTACAGCGGGGTACTTTAAAAACCATTGCTCGCTCAAACGCGGCTCAATCGGCACGTCCGCGCGCTGGCTGAACCCGACGTTGTTTTCGTAAGGTTTTTCTTCGACGAGCATTTCCAGTTCGCGCAATTTTTCCACGGCGACTTTGCGTGCCTTGAAACGATCCAGCCCGCGCAAATCTGCGCCCGCGAGATCGCTCATTGAACCGTCAGCGTTGATGACTTCGATGAGTGGCAGCTTATGGCGCGTGCCAATGTCGAAGTCCGCCTTGTCGTGCGCGGGCGTGACCTTAAGGACGCCGGTGCCGAATTCAAAATCCACGTGTTCATCGCCGATGATCGGGATGAGTTTCTGTTCATGAGGCAATTCCACCGGCAGCGGACGTATAATGTGCTTGCCGATGAGATGCGCATAGCGCGGGTCTTTTGGGTTCACTGCCACGGCGGTGTCACCGGGAATCGTCTCGGGACGCGTGGTAGCGATGGTTAGCCAGATGCGGCCTTGTGAATCAATTTCCGGTCCGCCTTTCTGAACGGCCCCCTCACCCTGGCCCTCTCCCCCAGAGTGGGAGAGGGAACCAGAAGCGGGCGGATTGATAGTTTTAGAACCAGCGATGGGCGCGACGTTCACTTGCGGGGTTGATGCAGGAGAAGCTGTCGCATTTGTTGCCGAAGATTTTTCTCCCTCGCTCCCCTTGGGGGAGAGGGCTGGGGTGAGGGGGCGTCCGCTCACACCTTTCACTGGCGAACCATCGGCCTCGACTGCTTCAACCCGGAAGTGATACATGAAGCCACGTTGCGGTTTCATTTCCACTTCTTCATCCGACAACGCGGTTTGCGAAGCCGGACACCAGTTCACCATGCGTTTGCCGCGATAGATCAGGCCTTGTTTGTACAGCTCGACGAATACTTTTTGCACGCAGCGCGAATACTCTTCGTCCATCGTGAAACGTTCGCGCGTCCAATCGCACGAGCAACCGAGCTTCTTAAGCTGGTTGATGATGATGTCGCCGTGTTTTTCCTTCCACGCCCAGACCCGTTTCAGAAATTCTTCACGACCGAGATCATGGCGGGATTTCTTTTCCTCTTTCTTGAGCTGCTTCTCCACCATCATCTGGGTGGCGATGCCGGCGTGGTCGGTGCCGGGCAGCCAGAGAACTTCCTTGCCGTCCATGCGCGCTTTGCGGCTCAGGATGTCCTGGATGGTATTGTTGAGCACATGGCCCATGTGCAACATGCCGGTGACGTTCGGCGGCGGGATGACGATGGAATACGCCGGCTTGGCGGACTTTTCATTGGCCGTGAAGCAACCTTGCTTCAGCCAGAAGTCGTACCATTTATCTTCAACCGACTGCGGTTCGTAGGCTTTGGAAATTTCGTTCATGGTTTTAACAGCCACAGAGGCACAGAGAACACAGAGGAGGTTTATCAGGACATTTCTCTGTGTGCTCGGTGACTCTGTGGCAAAAATTATTTCTTCAGCAGCGCAAATTCCAGCGCGGCGACAAGGGCTTCCAGGCTGGCTTCGATAATGTTTTCACTCACGCCAACAGTGCCCCATTCCCGTTGTCCGTCGGTGGAGGTGATGAGCACACGGGTCTTCGCCCCTGTGCCGGTCTTGCCGTTGATGATGCGGACTTTGTAATCCGTCAAGGTGATGGCTTTCAATTTCGGGAAAAAGTTCACCAACGCCCGACGCAGTGCGGCATCCAAGGCATTCACCGGTCCATCGCCTTCCGCCACGGTATGGGAAATCTCATCGCCCACGCGCACGCGCACAGTGGCTTCGCAGATGGATTCTTTTTGGTCGCGCCGCATGGAGACGTGATAGGTCTCAAGTTTGAAACGCGCTGTGAATTTCTTGTCCAGTGCAGCGCGGATGAGCAACGACATGGAACCTTCAGCAGCTTCAAATTCGTAACCCGCATTTTCTAATTCCTTGATGCGGTTCAAAATCGGTTTTAGTTCCGGCGTGTCATTGGTCAGCTTGAACCCAAGTTCCTGCGCCTTCATCACAATGTTGCTGCGCCCGGCGAGATCGCTGATCAGGATGTTTCGGGCATTGCCGATGAGTTCTGGATTGATGTGCTCATAGCTGGACGCGAGTTTTTGCACGGCATTGACGTGGGTGCCGCCCTTGTGCGCGAAGGCTGCGGAGCCGACCCACGGCAAGCGCGGGTTGTGGCGCAGGTTCGCCACCTCATCCACAAACAAAGAAAGTTCTTTTAGTTTTGGCAATGACTTTGCCGGCACGCAGGATTGCTTGAGCTTGAAATGCACCAGCGGGATGACGCTGGTCAGGTTGCAATTACCAGTGCGCTCGCCGTAACCATTGACCGTGCCTTGGACATGCACGGCGCCGGCCGTGAGCGCAGCCAGGGCGTTGGCCACTCCCAGTCCAGCGTCAACGTGAGTGTGGATGCCGATTTTGCAATTCAATTTGCCTGCCGCCGTTTTGGTGATGGCCGCGATTTCATCCGGCAGACAACCCCCGTTGGTGTCGCAAAGTACTACGAAGTCGGCGCCCGCTTTTTCCGCCGCCTGCCAGGTGGCCAGGGCATATTCGGAATTTAATTTGAAACCATCGAACGCGTGCTCGGCGTCATAGACGACAAATTTGCCGTTGTCCTTCAGAAATTTGACCGTATCGCCGATCATCGCCAGATTTTCTTCCGGCGTGCAGCGCAACACTTCCTTCACGTGGAGCATCGAAGTCTTGCCGTAAATCGTCACCACCGGTGTGCCGGCCTCGATCAATAGCCGCACCTGATCGTCCGCTTCCACTGGCGTGCTTTTTTTGCGCGTGGAACCAAAGGCCGCCAGCCGGGCATTCTTGAATTTTTTCTTTTTGGCGGCGGCAAAAAATTCGATGTCCTTGGGATTGCTGCCCGGCCAGCCGCCTTCAATGTAATGAACCCCGAACGCATCGAGTTTTTCGGCAATTCGCAATTTATCTGCCACCGAAAAATTGATGCCTTCGCCCTGCGAACCATCGCGCAGAGTCGTGTCGTAGATTTCTACTTGGGGTTTCATAAAAACGGAGGGTGATTATCGCCTAATTTTGATGAACTGCAAACCCCAAAACGAACCCGCCGCCGAAGGATGGTTGAAGTTGTTTCGTCCATGGCCGACTTCGTGATTTTCATTATTTCTCAACTTATTTTTGGCTTGGACAGCCAGTGTCTTACCCGGCCTGCGAAGCTGGAGACGTAATTAAAACAACATTATGACAACGAACGAACAACTCGAACTTGGATTCAACGGCACGCAAGCACGTATTTTCGGCAAACGCCGTGAAACCAAAGTGGCGCGGGGTAAATGGTGGTTCGCCAAGATGCGTGAAGTGGTCGCCAGCGCCATGGATTGGCAGCCGGAAGTTTCGCCGCGTCCGCAGCAGATTTTGTTCGCTGGTGTGCACCGCGAACTGAAAGCGTGATCTTCCCAAGCCCGCACGGCTGTGCGGCTCGCCCGCGCCGGTCATTCCCCCACAACAGGATGGCCGGCGCACATGAATTCACGGATGACCCCGATCTCCTCGGCCCCGTAAATGGTGTGGGCTTTCGGAAATTCGCGCCAAGTAACATCCAGACCGGCTGATTTGAGTTTGGCGGCTTGTTCGCGGACGGGTGCGAAGGGAATCACGGCATCAAAATGACCATGTGTGAGCAACAGCCGTTGTTGTTTGGCGACGGGCGACAATTCTTTTAGAAGATTTTCAATCTCAAAAACCCAGCCGCTGATGCCAACGAGTCCGGCCAGCCGGTGCGGGTAACGCAGGCCGGCATCAATCGTCATCAAACATCCCTGGGAAAATCCGCCGAGCGTGATCTGGTCGGCGGGAAAACCTTTTGCGCGCAAATCATCCAGCAGGTCGAACAACATTTTGCGGCTGCGCAGGATTCCGGCAGGAAGGATGTCGGGATAATCAAACCAGGAAAACCCGCCGTAATACTCATCCGGCGCATTGACGAGCAGATAATTGAGCCGCGGTAAATTCAAGGCTTCGGGTAGCCAGCGATAACCCTCAAGGCTGTCGCCGAGGCCATGCAGCATGACCATGAGATGACGGGAGTTTTTATCCGGGGCAGGAATCAGTTCGGTATGCAGCATGGACTATTTTGCTGCAGGTTTCATTTTTTCCGCCATGGCGTCAAGCCAATCAGTCAAAGCTTTGCGTTGCTCGGCGGTGAGGCGCGCATTTACATGGATGGCGGTATATTTTTCCGGCGGCATTTTATTGTAAGTAATTTTTTGGCTCATCCCGTCAAGCTGGTCGGCGGCTGTGTCCGGGTCGTCGGTCGGCCATTCGGACAGATTTAGGGCATCGCGACCTTCGTTCACATCCTTGGCAATGAGCCATGACATGGGCGCGACGTGCGCATACCACGGCCATTTGGTTTGATGGGAATGGCAATCGTAACACGCGGCAACCAGGCTGGCCGCCACGGGTGCGGGCGGTCGGAGAGTGGCGATCAGATCTGTTTTCACCGGCGGATTGGTGCGGGGCGGATTGGTGAATTGCAACAGTAAAAAGATTGCGCCCACAAAAACGACGGCCCATTTCAATTTTTTCTTCATGCCAATTGTCTGTGGATACGAGGTCCCAAGCCGGAC
>DASYEY010000108.1:0-4574 GCA_036498725.1 Verrucomicrobiia bacterium
CAACCATTCAACCATTCAACCATTCAACCATTCAACCATTCAACCATTCAACCATTCAACCATTCAACCATTCAACCATTCAACCATTCAACCATTCAACCATTCAACCATTCAACCATTCAACAGTTAAACCCGTCACCCAGCCGCCTCTTTCCTCAACTTCCGCTTTGAATTTCGTCCACAAATGCCTTATAAAAACTCATGCCTACGTTTCTAGCAAACGGCGGAACGGTGATCTGGTTAATCCTGATCGCTGCTGCCACCGCCCTGATCGTGTTCATCGAACGCGCCTTGTTCTGCCATCGTTCGCAGATCAATTCCGCCGCTTTTCTCAATGGCATCCGCACCGTGCTCAAGCGCGACAACGTCGTGGAAGCCGTCTCCATCTGTGACGCCACGCCCGGCCCGGTCGCCCGCCTCGTCAAAGCCGCCATCCTCAATCGCGACAAGGGCCGTGAACGCGTACGGGAAGCCGTGGAAGAAGCCGGCCTGGTGGAAGTGCCGCGCCTGGAGGAAAAATTGAACCTGCTCGCCACCATCGCCCAGATTTCCCCCCTGCTCGGCCTGTTCGGCACCATTGTGGGTTTCATTGATGTCTTCGGCAAGATTGACCAGGCGGGCTTGTACGCGAACATGGGCACCCTTTCCGCCGGCATCTGGAAAGCCTTGATCTGCGCGGCCGCCGGCATCGCCGTGGCCATCCCGGCCCATGCCGGATACAATTATCTCGTCAGCCGCGTCAACAAGATCATCCTCGACATGGAACGCGCCGCGGCGGAGATCGTCAACGTCGTCACCGAGAACGGAAACGGGAAATCTCCTGACACGGAATTACGGACCAAGAAAACCGGCGGACAATAAACCCGGCACCCGGCACCATGAAATTTCCGCGCACCGCAAAAACCCTTGGCAGTCAATCCGACGCCGCTCCTTACGCGGCGGTTTTTTTCCTGCTGGTGATTTTTTTGCTGCTGGGCGCGCTGATTCCGACGCCCGGCGTGCCCTTGAGCCTGCCGCTGGCGGACGATCTGCCCGGCACCAGCAAATCAACCATCGCCGTGGCCGTTGACACCAACAACCGTTACTATTTTGACAACCAGCTTGTCACCGAGGCGAAACTCAGCAATAGCTTGAGCAACGCCGTCAGCCGTTCTGCCGCGCCACTCACCCTCGTCATCCAGGCGGACAAGGCTGTCAACTACGGCCAGCTTTTGCATTTGACGCTGCTCGCGCGCAGCGCCGGCATCACGAATGCCCTGCTCGCCACCCTGCCCAATGTCAGCACCGCCAAGCCATGAACGATGTGGACATCCATTCGCCCGCGTTGAAAACGGATGGCCACCCGCCGGGAGATGAAGGCTGGTCCTGGCGGAAAATATTTTTTCTCATCGCCTTTGCTTTTGCCGCCCATCTCGCGTTGATCTTTTTTTTCGGAACAAAAAAATTGACCGTTCCGCGGGCCGTCGCCCATGTGCCACATCTTCAATTCGTCCGGGAGGACAATGAATTCATCGCGCTGAACAATCCGGCCCTGTTCGCCCTGCCAAACCCGCGCGATTTTTCCTCGGTTATCTGGACGCAGATCCCGGGGATCGCCGCACCGCAATTTAATTGGACCGAGCCGCCGCAATGGCTGCCCTTGAGCCTGGAAAATCTGGGGGTGACCTTCCGCCAGTTCATGCAGACGAACCGGTTGGCGGCGATCCAATTGAGCCTGAAACCGCAGCCGGAACTGGCCGCGCCGTATGAGCCGGATATTTCCGCCATGCCGCAAAGCTCCCAACTGAAGCTCATCGGCCCGCTGGCGCAGCGTGGCTTGCGGCAACCCGCCTACCTGCCGGCACAATTCGTCAATGACGTGATTCCACCGAGTAAAGTGCAGGTGCTCGTGGATCCGGCGGGCGCGGTCGTTTCGGCGGTCCTGCTGCCTTCCGATAATCCCATCCTGGCGGCGGAACATAATGCCAGGGCCGACCAGCAGGCGTTGACCATCGCCCGGCAATTGCGTTTCCGGTCCGCCCATCAACTCACGCTGGGTGAAATCTTTTTTATCTGGCACACCTTGCCGGACACCTTGAACAATTCATCCGCAACTCCTTAAACCCGTATGAAATCGAAATCGAAAAAAGTTCTCGTCCTGGATGTCGGCGGCACGCACGTCAAAATCCACGCGACCCACATGGGCCAGACGGTCAAAATCGTTTCCGGCCCAAGCCTGACCGCCGGCCAGATGGTTGCCGCCGTGAAAAAAGTGGTGGCGGAATGGGAATTTGACGTGGTCTCCATCGGGTTTCCCGGACCGGTCGTGAAAAACAAGCCGTTGCGGGAACCACACAATCTCGGCGGCGGCTGGGTGAAATATGATTTCAAAAAAGGCTTTGGCAAACCGGTCAGAATCATCAACGACGCCGCCATGCAGGCGCTCGGTGGCCATCATGGCGGGCATATGCTGTTCCTCGGCCTCGGCACCGGCCTGGGCTCCGCGCTCGTGCTCAATGAAATGGTCCTGCCGCTCGAACTGGCCCATTTACCGTATCGCAAAGGCCATACTTACGAGGAATATCTTGGCAACGCCGGCTTGAAACGGCTTGGAAAAAAGAAGTGGCAGGAGCATGTCTTCCTCGTGGTCGAGCTGTTGAAAAATGCGTTGCTGGCGGATTATGTCGTGCTGGGCGGCGGCAATACCCAGCTCATCAAGGATTTTCCACCGGGCGTTGAACCGGGAAAAAACGCCAACGCCATCCGTGGCGGTGAACGGTTGTGGGAACAACCATGAGCGCCGGACTTCTCATCGTGGCTTATGTGGCGGTGACCCTTGGAACGTTGTCCATCGTCGGCATTTTCTCCGAGGTGCGGCGCCGGCATTTCGGCCCCGCCCATCCGGAAGACCGCGTCTTTCGTTGTGGCAAATGTGGTTTGGTTTATACGGACGATGCCAATGTGGATCGTTCCCGCTGCACGCAATGCGGTAAATTGAATGAACCGGTGGTGTTTTGATGGCATTGGTGCTTTTCTTCGCCAGTTGGCAAATTAAACCACCCAGTAAAAAGACGGGAACGAACATTTAACTCCCAACTTCCAACTAATTCCCCGTCTTCAATTCCACCACGTCGTGCGGTGCGGCTTCGCGCATGCCTGCCGGGCTGACCCGGATATAACGCGCTTTTTCACGGAGTTGTGCGAGGTTCGCGGCGCCGAGATAACCCATGCCGCTCTGGATACCACCGATCAGTTGCGCCAGCACACGGTCCACCGGGCCGCTGACTTCCTTGAGCGCTTCGATGCCTTCGGCGGCAACTTTACGCGTTGTGTCCGCCTTCTCATGGCCGTAACGCGCCGCGGAGCCGGTGCGCATCGCCGCCAGGCTGCCCATGCCACGGTATTGTTTGTACAGTTTGCCGCTGATCTCCACCACGTCGCCCGGAGCTTCCATGCAACCGGCAAACATGCCGCCGCAGATCACCGCTTGCGATAAAGTCAACGCCTTCACAATGTCGCCGGATTTCGTAATGCCGCCGTCCGCCAGGATGGAAACCTTTTTCTTCTTCACCGCCTGCGAGCAGACGTACAGCGCCGTCATCTGCGGAATACCCACGCCCGCAACAATTCGTGTCGTACAGATGGAACCTGGCCCCTGCCCGACTTTAATCGCACTGGCGCCGCAATCAGCCAGATAACCCACGCCCGCTGCACTGGTGACATTGCCCGCGATGATCGGTAATTTCGGAAACGCAGCCCGCAGCACCTTCACTGTGTCGCCCACCCCTTTGCTATGGCCATGCGCCGTGGAGACGGCCACCACATCCAGGCCACGTTCCACCAAACCGCCGACATGGCTCAAAATCCGTTCGCGATCCAGTTCGCCGAACGCATTCCGCGTGGCGGAAACCGCTGCGCCGCAAACCAGGCGAAAGTGTGAATCCCGCGCCGCGCGAAATTGCGCACTGCGTTCATTCGTCAATCGCTCCACGTCGCTCAAGGTGATCAGGCCGTGCAATTTATCCTTTTCGTCCACGACCAGTAATTTGTGGATGCCCAGATGTTCGGTAAAAAATTTATCGGCCCGTGCGATTGGGTCCTTGCCAAGTTCCTTGCGTTCAATCGTGTGGACTTGCGAACGCGGCGTCAGCGCATCGGCAACCTTGCGCTTGGCGTAACGCGGTTTGACGACGTGACCGGAGAGCAATCCCATCAGTTTGCCGGATTCGTCCACCACCGGGAAGGTTCCGAACGCAAACTTCCGTTCCTCAATCATCTTGAGCACATCGCCGATGAATTGATCCGGCGATACTTTTACCGGGTCCTGAATCAAGCCGTGGACGTGATTCTTGACGCGGCTGACCTCAGACAATTGCTCGCGTTCGGGCATGTTGTAATGGATCAACCCCAGGCCGCCATTTAGCGCCATCGCGATGGCCATGCGTGATTCCGTCACTGTGTCCATGTCCGACGAGATGACCGGGATGTTCAGATGCAATCCGTCCGCCAGCGTGATGTCGAGTTGCGTATTGCGCGGCAGGATGTCGGAATACAACGTTGCCAGCGTGATGTCGTCGAAGGTCAGGCCGACGGGA
>DASYEY010000109.1:0-11665 GCA_036498725.1 Verrucomicrobiia bacterium
ACGCTGGAATATGCCTATGACGATTATTGCGCAGCGCAGATTGCACATAACATTGGTGATGATACCAGTGCGGCTATATTCGCCCGGCACGCAATGAATTACACAAATCTGTTTGATGCCAGCGTCGGTTTCATGCGCGGGCGTCACGAAGATGGTTCGTGGAATGAGCCGTTTTACGCCGACGAATGGGGTGGCCCGTTCACGGAAGGCGATTCCTGGCAATGGACGTGGAGTGTCATGCAGGATGTGCCGGGCTTGATCAGCCTGATGGGTGGCGAACAAAAATTTGCTGATAAATTGGACGCTGTGTTCACCGCGCCGAACACGTTCCGCGTTGGCACTTATGGCCGGCCGATCCATGAAATGGTCGAGATGGCCGCGATGAATATGGGGCAATATGCGCATGGCAACGAACCGGCGCATCATATCATTTATCTTTATGATTACGTCGGCCAGCCGTGGAAGGCGCAGTCCCGTGCCCGGCAAACGATGGCGTTGCTTTATCAGGCGACGCCCGATGGTCTGTGCGGCGATGAAGACACCGGCCAGATGTCCGCCTGGTTCGTTTTCAGTGCGTTGGGATTTTATCCCGTGACGCCGGGGGATCCCAATTACCTGATCGGCAGTCCATTGTTTTCCAAAGCGACGCTTAAACTCGCCGGCGACAAAACGTTTACCATTGTGGCGAAGAACAATAATCCGCAGACGGTTTATATCCAGAGCGCGACCTTGAACGGGCAGCCGTTTAACCAGACGTTTCTCAGCCACGACCAGATCATCAACGGTGGCGAATTAAATTTTCAGATGGAATCCGCCCCGAATTATCAATGGGGTTCCGCCACCGATAGCCGTCCGATTTCCGCAATGCAGGACGTGACAAAATAATTTGCTGACCATAACATCATCCGCACAACCACCAACCAAAATGAAAACAACCAAGATGACTCAATGGGCCTGCTTGCTGGCAGGCTTGACGACGGCGTTCCTGACTGGCTGCGCCACACATTGTCCGATGGCCTGCTGTTCTTCCGCGAGCCGTGCCGGCGGTGACCTGTTCGGGTATGCCCAGGACGGCGCGCCGGTCTATGTCTATACGCTGCGCAATAAAAACGGCATGGAAGCGCATATTCTCAATTACGGCGGCATCATCCAATCGCTCAAAGTACCGGACAAGAACGGCAAGCTTGGTGACGTGGTGCTGGGCTACGATTCGCTCGATCAATATGAAACCAACAGTCCTTATTTTGGTGCGCTGATCGGTCGCTATGGCAACCGCATCGCCCGCGGCCATTTCACCTTGAATGGCACCACCTATACGATCGCCACAAACAACGGCGTCAATACGTTGCACGGTGGTGTGAAAGGTTTCGACAAAGTCATCTGGTCGGCCAAACCCGGTCATTCAGAGTTGGGCGATACGCTGGAACTGACGTATATGAGCCACGATGGCGAAGAAGGTTATCCTGGTAATTTGAAGGTAAAAGCACTCTATACGTTGACCAAGGACAACGCCATCCGCCTCGAGTACACGGCGACGACGGACAAGGATACGGTGGTCAATCTGACCCAGCATTCCTATTTCAATCTGGCCGGGCAAGGCGACATCCTGAACCACAGCGTCCAGATCAACGCGGACAAGTTCACGCCCGTGGACAGCACACTGATCCCGACCGGCGAGTTGCGTCCGGTGGATGGCACGCCGTTTGACTTCCGCACGCCGACCACCATCGGTGCCCGTATCGGCCAGGCGGACGAACAATTAAAATTTGGCAACGGCTATGACCACAATTGGGTGATGCAACATCCGATGGGCGAACTGGCCCTCGATGCGCGTGTGACCGAACCAACGACGGGGCGCACGATGGAAGTCTGGTCCACGGAACCGGGCCTGCAATTTTATTCCGGCAACTTTTTGGACGGCTCCAACATCGGAAAAAATGGCTGGGTCTATCAATTCCGCAACGCGATTGCCATGGAGCCGCAACATTTCCCGGATTCACCGAATCATGACAACTTCCCGTCAGTGGTCTTGCACCCGGGTGAAACCTATCACAACACGATCATCTATAAATTTGGCGTGAATTAAACCACGTCTGCCGGCAATCAAAAAGCGCGCAGTCGTTACGACTGCGCGCTTTTACTTTTCACGCTTGGCAATTTTAGAGCGTTTTAAGTAAACCTGTAGCTGATCTCAGATTGAGCTTGTAGGTGACGAGGTGATGAGTCTCTAACTAAAAAGCCAGCCAATGTGAGGACGAGCCTGACGATGAGGACGAGGATGAAGGCGTCGGGCCCTATTCGTCGCCACCGAAAATCGGCCACAGTTTTATTTAATACGATCTAAAAGAACGGATTAAATTTCTGTTCTTCACCGACTGTGGTGAGCGGACCATGGCCGGGACAGATCAGGGTTTCTGGTGGCAGTGATAAAATCTGTTCCCGCACTTTTTGCTTGGCCACCTCCCAGGCGCCGTTGCCGTTGCCCATTGAGCCGGCAAAAATTGTGTCGCCCACCACTGCTACGGCCGGCGCATTTTCCGGCCAGTTTTCAATAACATAGGTCACGCCATCTTTCGCGTGTCCGGGCGTGTCCCGGTGCGTGATGCGCACGCTGCCCACGGCCACGGCTTCACCGGCGTGATTGTGCTGGCCAGCCGGCGCACTTTTTGAGTTGGAATGCAAGCGCGCATCGGGAAAGGCCTGGCGCAATTTCGGCAATGCCTCAACATGGTCGTAATGCGAATGGGTGATAAAAATATGCCGCAGCGAAAGTTGCTCCGCGGCGAGGCATTCCAGAATGGGGCTGGCCTCCAGGCCGGTATCAAACAATGCGGCGGTGCGGGTGTTTTCATCCCAAATGAGAAAGCAGTTCACGGAAAAATCGGCTTCCCGCGTGGTGAATTGACGGAGTTGATGCCACCGGCTTAAAGTTTTTTTCTCCGGCAACCAGCCCTGGGCGATGCCTGCAAGTTTCTGTGGATGAAGCCCAAGAATTTTCCCGAGCGCGGCAAAATCAATTTTTTTGGCGGGCTGTCCGGAAGTTTCCAGCGCCGTGTATTCCTGCTCTGAAAGGCCGGCGGCCCGGGCGGCGGTCCCGGCGGAAACCGCATTCATGATGCCGGCTTTGCGGAGAATATCGCCCAGATGATCTTCAAGATTCATACTCAAAACGGTAACGCAATTTTCCCGGTCGGCAAGAGTGTGTCGCTTGAAATGTGGTAAATGTGTGACTATAATAAGGCTCCATGCCTCACAAAAAGCCAAAAGAACGCGAACGTTATTATTTGTTCCCGGGACAGGGGGGAAGAAATTTCCGGCAGAAACAATGGATGCTGCTGCGTTGGACGGTGGCAGCAGCTTTGGTTTTTGGCGGAATCGTGGCCGGATTGATCTGGTGGTTTGGCCGGCCCATGCATTGAGCGGCGCTTGACCGGGCTAAGCCGGTTGTTAACATGCGTGCAGAATTGATGAAATTTCCCCGGTTCATATTGATCCTGGCTGTGGCCGCCGGCACGCCGCTTCTTGCTCCTGCCGTTGAAGTGGACGGCATCATGGCGGTGGTGGCCGACAAGGTGATTACGTATCAACAAGTGGCGGAATATACCGCCCCGGCCATTGAAGCCTTGAACCGGCAATACCTCGCCCAGCCGGAAGTTTTTCGGGAAAAATCCCAGACGGTGATGCGTGACGGCCTGGAGCAACTAATTGAACGCGCCTTGATATTACACACCTACGAATCGGGCGGTTACAACCCATTGCCGGACAGCTTTGTGGATAGTTTGGTGCAGGACAAGATTCGCGATAATTTTGGGGGCGATCGCGTGACGATGATCAAGACCTTGCAAGCCCAGGGCATCACCGTGGAGGAGTATCGCAAACAATTGCTCGACGGCTATATCGAACGCGGTTTGCGTGCCCAGAATGTGCAGAAAGCCATCATCATTTCGCCCAGCAAGATCGAAAGCTACTATCAGGCGCACCCCGACGAATTTAAAGTGGAAGATCAGGTCAAGTTGCACATGATGGTCCTCACCAAGCCTTCGCCGGATGATACGAATACACTGGCCTTGGCCCGTGAGATTGCCGGGAAAATCAAGGCGGGCGTCCCTTTTGCTGAAATGACCGCAGTTTACTCGCAAAGCTCGCCCCAGCATCCCGGCGGTGACTGGGGCTGGGTCGAGCGGTCGGTGCTCCGCAAAGAATTGGCCGATGCCGCTTTTACCCTCGCTCCCGGCCAGGTCGCTGACCCGGTTGATACGCCCGATTCAGTTTACATCATCCAACTGGATGAAAAGAAGCCGGCGTACGTACGAGCGCTGGCCGATGTCCGCGATGCCATCGAAAAAACCCTGTTGCTTCAGGAACAAGCCCGGCTGTCCAAGGAATGGATTGACAGTTTGAAGAAGAAAACTTACCTGGTGCGTTTCGGTTTCTGAAATGCGCCGGTTAGATTTTGTTCGCGGACGGGAAATTTTTTCGTTCTATTTCGACTATGAACGGCTGGATTGGAATTTCGCTCGGCGACGTGACCGGAATCGGTCCGGAAGTCGCCTTGAAGGCCATTGCCGCCGGAACGGCAGGCGATGAGACGAAATATCTGCTGATCGGAGACGAACTCTTGCTGCGGAACTGGAATGAAAAACTTTCGTTAAAGCTTCCGTTCAAAACTTTTTCCAGCTACGACGCACCGGGGAAATTTTTTATCACGAACCCGTTGCCGACTGTGCTCCCGGAAAAAATACCGGCAGGCTCGCCTCTGGCCGCCAACGCGGCCATCGCATGGCTATGGGCTGGCGGGCAACGTTGCGTGCGTGGTGAATTGGATGCCCTCGTCACGGCGCCAGTGAACAAGGAATCCATCATCCGGGCGGGGCATAAATTTGTCGGGCAGACGGAATTCCTTTCCGAACTCGCCGGCACGGACCAGACGGCGATGATGTTGCTTGGGCACGACGAGAAAAATCGCTGGCTGCGGGTGGCGCTGGCTACAGTTCATATTCCCATCAAATCCGTTTCCGAAAAGTTGACGGCGGAAAAAATCGCCCTCGCAATCCAGCTGGCCGCTCAATCCTGCCGCGATCTGGGCTTGTCACGGGCGCGGGTGGCCGTCGCTGGCTTGAACCCGCACGCGGGTGAAGGCGGAGAATTCGGTGATGAAGAGATCAAAACCATCGCGCCTGCCATTATGGCCGCGCAAAAAAAAGGCTTTGATGTTGTCGGTCCGCTGAGCGGTGACACGGTTTTTCACTATGCCTTGCAAGGAGATTTCGATGCCGTCGTTGCGATGTATCATGATCAAGGCCTGGCGCCGTTGAAAGCCGTCGCATTCGACACCGGCGTGAACTGGACGCTTGGGCTGCCATTTATCCGTACCTCGCCTGACCACGGCACGGCTTACGACATCGCCGGCCGGAGCATCGCCAATCCGTCAAGCATGATCGCGGCACTCCGGTTGGCCAGGCAATTGGCTGGAAATAAACGTTGAAAGAGCTTTGGCTTATTCTGCCGGTTCCATGCGGCTCAGCCCGCCGAGCAGGGTGAACGCGGTCCACGCCAGCGCGGGAATATAAAGGCCGAATTCACCCAAACCTTGCGCGAACCACGCGGATAAGCCGCCGAAGATCGCAAACCGAAAAATATCGCGGCTGCGCCAGAGTTTTCGCCCAATGATTACCAACGCCAGAATGATCCAGAGGGAATAGGCCGCACCGCCGACAACTCCTGAATCACAAAATTGCTCCAGATAATCATTGTGCGTCAGCCGCGCCATCTCGGCGCCCGGTGGCTTAATTGCCGCGTAGGTTAATTGAAATGTTCCCGGTCCGCTGCCGAATACTGGATTTTGCACCGTGGTTTGTCCCGCCGCCCGCCAGTAATCAAATCGCGCGCCGACACTGGTGGCGCCGGCGGCAAAATAAGTATGGAACCGCACGGCAAAAATGCCGCCGCCCAGGATGAGGATGGCTGCCACAGCTAAAATTTTCAATTTTTTTGACCACTCCAGCCGTAACAGAAACAGTCCGCTGAGACCGATGCCGATCAGCCATCCAAGTTTTGAGCCGGTCCAAAAAAATACGCTGCCACCAAGAGAAATGGTGAGCACAATCACTGTCCAGCGGATGAAAGGTCTCAGCTTCCGGGTGGCACTAAAGGCGAGCACGAGGGCGACGGGCAGCAGCAACAGGATGAGTCCGGCTAGCGCGTTCGGATATACGAGCGTGCCATTGACGCGGCCTTTGGCGAATTTGGCGACAATGACGGGATTGGCCACATCCACTCCGTTGGTGGTGACGATAATATTTTCCCGCTTCATCTCCGTGATGGTTTCCGGCGGATAATTGGTCCAGCCAGACCGCTCCCCTTCCACCAGCATCTGGTGATTCTGCGGAAATTCATAATTTTTTTGGATCACTCCACGTACGAGGCAGAATGTGAAGGCCAGGAGAAGTCCGACGAGCAGTAGCTGCAGTGCGCGTTTGTCGGTGAATAAAAAGGCGCCCAGAAAATAGCAACTGACGCAGCCAAAAAATTGCCATAGTGTCGCCACCGTCAGGACTGCGGATATCGTCTGGGTCGCGGAAACCAACTGCCAGCCGAACCAGAGCAGCGGCAGTAGCCAAAGCCGTCGGTTTGGCGGCTGTAAATTTTTTTTCTGAAAAATCAAAACCGCGCCGAGGGCAGCCAGCGGGAGGAAGAAATACTTTGCCCAATGCACCGGCCACGCATCATTCCAGAAATCAAGCAGGGTGGCGGGCGTGGTAATTTTACTGTCAAGGATGATCGGATTGCCAAATTTCCAGAGGGCGAGGCCGAGAAAAATCCCAAAGATGAGCGCGTATTGATATTCGCGCGGGCCGGAGTTTTGCTTGGGCTTCATGCGCGGACAAGGAAATTAGAAATGCAATTTCAACAGGCTGACCTCAAGCGCGAGTGCTTCCTGCACGTTGGTGTGCAACATCCGTTGCGTTTGTTCGATCGTTTGCAGATTTTCCCGTGCCTGTTGCGGCGAGATGCGGCGCGCCACGGCGTCCGCCCCGGTGATTTTCGGGAAGTTCAACAGCTCCTGGCTGGTGGCGAGGGTGTGCAGCCAGATGTCGCGCAGCCACCATTGGACGAGCAACAGCAATTCGGCACGGCGGCGGCGATATTCCGCCTCAATGGCGGCGGTCAATTCGTCCTCCCATTTGTCGCGCAAATCTTTCTCCACTTCGTCGTACTTTTCCAACGGCGAGCGGGCGGTCAATGTTTCGTCCACTTGGGTGCGGATTTCCCCCAGCTTTTGCAGCAGCACATCCAGCAGGCGATAGCGTCCCAGCAAACTTTTCTGTCCGGAAGCCGCCAGGCCGCCAAATTTTTCCAGCCAGTCGGCCGTGGCGGAATCCAGTTGGTGTTTGCCATCGCCAAAAAAATTGAGGCGCAGGCAGCGCGACAAAATAGTTTCTAAAATCCGTGACGGTTCGGTTGAGATCAGGATCAACACCGAATTGGCCGGCGGTTCTTCCAGGGTTTTAAGAAAGGCATTTGCCGCCTGTGGATTTAGGCGATCCGCGCCGGCAATGATGGCGACTTTATGCTTGGCTTCCGTTGGCTTGAGTTGGACCTGGCGCATCAACTCGCGCGTTTGATCCACCGTGATGATGCGGGATTTGGATTCCGGACGGGCCCAATGGATGTCGGCATGCGCAGCGTTTTCGATCTTGCGGCAACTCGCGCATTCATCACAACAATCCGTTGCGCGACCGGAGGTGATGACCGGGTTTTGGCAGTTCAAGGTCTTGGCCAGCGTGCGGGCGAGGGTTTCCAATTCCGCCAGCGAATCACCGGCGAACAGATAAGCATGACCCAGCCGCCCGCGCGCCAGCGAGCGTTGCAGCAACTGCACTCCTTGCAGTTGTTCGGAGAAATCTTTGAAAGTCATTCTAGGCGCGAAGAATTTTGCCGGTTTGCCGGGGTGGCGTCAAACGTTGTTCGGTTTATGCTGCCCACCTTGAAGTTGGTTTTGATATCTGGTTCATCCTGATCGTCGTCCTCATTCTCATCCCCGAATTTTGATCAGTGAACGAGGTCGAGGTCGAGGACAGGATGACGATGAGCACGAGGACGATTGAGTCACATCCCGATTTTTAAATACGCTCTCAGTGGCTGCGTGGAATGGAAGCTGTTCATCGCCGGATTAATCAATAAAATGCCGGACCGGATCAATCTTGAAAACATCTGAACCAACCATGCTTGCGAGCCTGCGCGCGTTGCCGCCGACAGCGTGGATTCTCTTTTTTGGGATGTTCCTGAACAAATTCGGCGCATTCGTCGTGCCGTTCCTGGCGCTTTACCTGACGCGCATCGGCTATACGCTGGCGGATGCCGGGCTGGCCATCAGCGCTTACGGCGTGGGCAATTTGATTGCATCATTGTTGGGTGGTCATCTCGCCGACAGCATTGGCCGGCGCAAAACAATTTTACTTTCCACGTTTTCCGGCGCGGGTGCGATGTTGTTGTTGTCACAAGCGAATAGCCTGCCGTTGATCATTGCCTTGTCGGCGTTGACGGGGCTGGCCGGCGAATTTTACCGTCCGGCCTGTAGCGCCTTGCTGGCAGATGTGGTGACGGCGGATCAACGGGTGACGGCGTACGCGGCATATCGGATGTCCTTCAATGCCGGCTGGGCATTCGGCCCGGCCACCGCTGGTTTTCTGGCCACGAAAGGATTTTTTTGGTTGTTCATCGGCGACGCGGGGACTTCCATTCTATTCGGATTGGTGGTGCTCTTGGCCTTGCCGCGCGACCTGCCCGTCCGGCGGCAGGAAAGTGGCTGGGGTGATGCGCTGGGGGCCATCCGGCTGGACCAAAAATTTCAGCAGATTCTACTGTCTTCATTTGCCATTGCGTTTGTGGTGATGCAGATGAGTTCCACTTTTGGCGTCTATGTGACCCATCTGGGTTTCTCGGCGGCGGCTTACGGCGCCTTGATCTCCATGAACGGTGCGATGGTGGTGCTCTGCGAATTGCCCTTGACCACGATCACCCGCCGATTCCCGACCCATCGGGTACTGGCCGTCGGTTATACGTTGATCGGTCTTGGTTTTGCGATGAATGCTTTGGCGCACACCCTTTTGGCACTGGCCGTTTGCATCATTGTTTTCACGCTCGGCGAAATGATCGCGATGCCGGTAGCGTCGGCTTACGTCTCCAATCTGGCGCCGGCGCATATGCGGGGACGTTACATGGGCATGTTCGGATTGAATTGGGCGCTGGCCTTGATCATCGCGCCCGCGATGGGCATGAAATGTCTCGCGTGGCATCCGATTGCCATGTGGCTGGGTTGCGGCGCGCTGGGCTTGTTGGCCGCCGGTGTCATCTCGATGAAAATCAGAATTCCGGCGTTGGCGTCGACAAATCAGATTCCAGAGTAACGGGGAAGAACAAGTGAAGCTTTATAAAGAAAACCCATGAAGCGATTCAACATGGGTTTAGGTGGTGCCGACGGAGGGGGTCGAACCCACACATCCTTACGGATACCAGATTTTGAGTCTAGCGCGTCTGCCAATTCCGCCACATCGGCCACCGGTCAACCAGTGTATTTGAGCGGAGGCCGAAGTAAATCAATTTTCGATGGAAAATTCCTGCCTTGATTCCCCGAAGCCGGGCGGCACACTGCCCACGCAAATTGTGAACGTCGAAATCATCAATACCGGCAGCGAACTGATGCTGGGACGGGTCTTAAACACCCATCAACAATGGCTATGCCGCCGACTGGCCGATCTGGGCCATGTCGTCACCCGCCAGGTCGCCGTGGCGGATGCAGGCAGTGAGATTCAACAGGGTGTGCGCGAAGCTTTAGGCCGCGCCGACCTGATTATCACAACCGGCGGACTGGGGCCAACCTCCGATGACCTCACGCGCGAACTCATTGCCGGTCTGCTCGGCAAAAAATTGATCGAAAACAAAACGGTGCTGGCGCATATCGAAAACTTTTTTGCGAAACGGAATCGGCCGCGGCCGCCCCGGACCGGTGTGGAAACATTCGTGCCGGAGGGCGCGTTGGTTTTTCTAAATCAATTTGGCACCGCTCCCGGTCTGGCCATCCAGATTGAGGCGGAGAGATTGAGCCTGGTGGATCGGGCCAAAACGTCTCCAGCTGCTTCGCGTTGGCTCATCATGTTGCCCGGCCCGCCGCGTGAATTGCGTCCGATGTTTGATGCCTCCGTCGTGCCGTTGTTGCAACGGGAATTTGCGGAGGAAATTTTCATCTGTCGCACGTTACGCTCCAATGGCATTGGCGAATCGCGGTTGCAGGAAATGGTGGAAACTGAGTTGTCGCCGCTGGTGAAAACGGGCTTGGAGATCGGCTACTGTGCCCGGCCCGGCGCAGTGGATGTGCGGTTGACGGCGTCGGGCGCGACGGCTGAAACGCTGGTGCGCGACGGTGAAGCCATCGTCCGGAAAATTCTCGCAGCCAATATTTTTGGCGTGGATGAGGATGAGATCGAGCAGGTGATTATCCGATTGCTGGCGGCGCAAAAAAAGACGCTGGCCCTGGCGGAATCGTGCACGGGCGGAAACATTGCCCATCGTCTCACCAATGTTCCGGGCGCATCAGAAATTTTTCAGGGCGGTGTGGTGAGCTATGCCGACCGGGCCAAGGAAAAATTTCTCGGCGTGCGCGCTGAAACACTGGCGGCGCACGGTGCGGTGAGTGAAGCGGTCGTCCGCGAAATGGCCGCTGGCGCGCGTGAACGATTTGATTCGGATTTCGCGCTGGCCGTCACGGGCATCGCCGGCCCCGGCGGCGGCACGCCGGACAAACCGGTGGGAACGGTTTTTATCGCACTGGCCACGGTGGACAAAATTGAGGTCCGAAAGATGTTTAATCCATGGGAGCGCGAAACGTTTAAGCAAGTGACCGCGCAACAAGCTCTGGAGCTATTGCGAATAAATTTGATTTAGGCTTGAGAAGCAACGGATTTCGACTAATTTCGGGCAGTTATGCCAGCTGCTGTTGACCCTATTATTCAAGCGGACGCAGCCATTTCCGAACTCATTGCGGCGACACCGCTTCCGAAACGGCGCGGGACATTGCTCGTCGTGGATGACGAGGAAGGCCCGCGGATGTCGTTGCGAGTGATCTTCAAGGATACTTACGATTTGCTCATGGCCGAGGACGGGCCGAGCGCGATTGAACTGGCCCAGAAGCACGAGATTGACGTCGCGATCCTGGATATCCGCATGGCCGGCATGTCGGGCATTGAAGTGTTGGAACGCCTGCGATTCGTGCGCCCGGAAACCGAGGCGATCATGATCACGGCGTTTGAAACGACGGATACGATCCGGCAAGCCCTGCGGTTGCGCGCCTGCGATTACATCAACAAGCCGTTTGATATTTCCACCATCCGCAGCGCGGTCAACGGCGCGATGCAACGCCGGATGCTCGAGAGCGAAATCCACACCAGCGCGGAAAAAGTCCACGAATTGCTGGGCGAATTGCAAAGCCAGCGGGTTGAGGAACAGATCGCCCGCACGCGCGGCGACATCTACGCCAGCATCATCCACGACATCAACGGCCCGTTGACGGTGATTTCCGGATTCGTGCAATTGATGAACCAACGTTTCGGCAACGCCACACGGATGGAGATGCAGGACCTGGAATTCATCAAGGACCGGTTGAAAA
>DASYEY010000110.1:0-9270 GCA_036498725.1 Verrucomicrobiia bacterium
CGGGCAAGCCAAAGCACCAGCTCATTCGCCGCCCGGCGCCCAATCCGCGAAGGGATCCCAGGGCGGTAGCATGGTCGCCTTTTGTTTGGTCAAATCCATCAGTTTCCCCGGGACAAATTTGGGATCAATGATGACCTGATACACATGCTTCTCAAACCATTGGTCATCAATCGTGAACCAGCCCTTGTCCCCGGCCTTGTCGCCCCAGGAATTTTCCACCTTCCACTTCACCGGTTTGCCATTCTGGATATCCACGCCGGTGATCACCATGGCATGGTCGGGGCCGCCATTGTCATAGGATAACTCCTCTTCCTTGCTCAGGGAGAAATCAATCCCGAACAGATCGTTCTTATCCTGAATGCCGTCCAGCCAGAGGCCTTTTTTCCCATCGCCCTCCGCGCCGGCATTCGCGCCAAACCAGACGGGTTCGTTCGCCAGGATGGATTTCTGAACCATGTCCACCATTTCCGGCATGGTGATGTTCACCGCCTCCATGTTTGGCTGGTCGGCCATTTCCCGTTCCCAGGCCCATTCCAGATGCGCGTGCATCGGCTGCCCCGGATAGTTCACGAAATCCGCATAACGGCCGAGGTTGGCATCCACAAATTTCTGCCGGAAGGACATGGGGGTATACTGCGCCAAGGCTGTCACCTTTCCGTTCTTGTCCTCGTAGCGCCACGGGAAACTTTCCGGCGGCTGGCCCAGGCAGAGGACCAGGATTTTGTAAACGTCCTTCAACGCGTTCATTTTCCACGTCTGCAGCTCTGCGTCATTGGCGTCCTGCAACTTCGGGCTGCGCAACTCGATCACGGCCTTGCGCAATCGCGCCGACATCAGCCCGATCATCTCCCCGGAGTGCGAGGCGGCGTAATCATCCGGCATCACCGATTCCGGCACCGCGCCGTATTTATCCACCAGCGACCGCACATAATTCCAATTCCCGCCATCCGTCACCATGTGCGCCAGCAGCGTGTCCAGCCGCCGGCTGTGGATCGGTTCTTTCCGCAGGCTGATCGCCAGGTCCAGCGACCGGTTCGCGCCCTCCAATTTTTCATAGAACTGTTCGTACGCCTGGGACAGCATGAAATCCTTCATCTTGTCCTTGGAAATCACACCTGGCCGCAGCATGTTCAAACCGGCAAACAACCAGCAACGCCCGGAATTCTGCTGGTCCGTGATTGAACCCGGGGTTTTGATCTCGTGGTTGAAATACTTATCGGTGCGGTTCGCCACATCCGGGTTGAGGATCAGCGCGCGGACCCCGTTGTTGGCCAGGACATTCCGCACGGCTTGCAGCTCCGGGGTCATCGGCACTTCGCCTTGCAATGTCTTGAGCATGTCCGGCGTCAGCGCGGCGGCCGGGGACGGATCGTCGCCCGGCTTGTTTTTGTACTGGGCATGAACGGGCAGCGCGCCGATGACAGTTGAAAGCAAAAGCAGTCCGGCAATATTTTTCATCATAGGAAACAACCTCACAAAACTTCAATAGGCCAACTTCACCCTAAATTTGCAAGCCTCATTTGCGGTCGCGTAGCGATGGAGCTTTTTACGGTTAAAAAGCTTCACCCTGAAATCCGATGATTCGCCGCCGGAAAACCCCGGCATCACTCATTAGATATGATTTGTGAACTTCTCTGCTTAATGACCTCAATGATTTTTTCAAAGATCGGGGAAATTATGTTTTGTTTTGCCAAATCAATTTTGAGTTGAAGGGCCTGCGCCAAGGTTTTTTGTGACAGTTTCGACAGGCTTTTTTCCATGGATTTTTTTGCGATCGCAGTGTCGGCGACCAAACGATGCCAGTGGCGCATATGCACTTCGTTTGCCTCATATTTCCCGCCAATTTTCATGGCCATCTTTGACGAAAGATCGGCGTAAATAATTGTGCTCAATAAATCATAGGCCGGCGCCAGACGCGGTTTGCCTTGCTCATGCAGAAAAGAAAAATTCTTTCCATGAGCGTCGGCATTTCCGATAAGAAAATTGAAGGCGACAATATTCAGAAAAGTGATCCGGTCTGGCACAGGTTGCACACTGTATTTCTGAATTGCTTCCAAACAGGCCAGAATAGCGGGACCACCTTCGCGCTCATATTTATTTTCAGGAGGAACCGAAAGCGCCTGGCAGAAATCTTCCTGGTGCAACCGGATGACTTTTTCACCCTGCCATTGCCGATCATATCGGGTAATCAGCAAAAATGGCTCTTTGGCAGTTCGTCGCATTTCAGCATGAGCGACCGGCAACCCACACCTTGCAGCCAGCAGCAGACAAAATAGTTCATTATGAACGCTGTCCTGTATTCCTTCCCTGCCGACAATGAGGGTCTTCAATATATGCGTAGTCGGCGCACCGCCGCACATCAGAGCGAGTTTGTCGCCAATCATGCGAACGGCGAGCTTGTCCTGCGCTCCCGCGAGGGACAAGCGAATATCCTTTTTGCCCGCGAATAGAGGACGACGCTTAAGCTCGTCAAAAATGTCATCCAAATGCTGTTCGTCCAAAATCTGAATATCATCGTGGTTTTCTTGATGCGGCAGTGTTCCTTCAGGATAAAAAGAGAGCGCACCCGCGCATTCGCCGCCCACGATTTCCAACAGGGAGAACGGGTTTTTTTCAGATACACCCACCAGTTTGGCTATTTTCTTCCGCACCAAATCGTCCGGCAGGAGGCCGGAAAAAAACGGTCTCGTGATACGATCATCGAATTCCTCCGCTCTCAGCGGAAGCGAAATGGATAAAGGCCATGCCTGAGCCGATTTTAGATAGCTCGGATCATAGGTAAAAAGCAACCGCCCGCTATCATCTTGGGTCAACCGACCGGCCTTGCTGGCAAAAAACCAAACATTCAAGACACGTGGCATTACAGGTCTCCTTTCCGATCAGTGGCATGAAGGCTGATACCGAGCGTGGATAAAACCTGCATAACTTTGCCAACGTGGGTCGTGGCTTTTCCGCCTTCGAGTTCCACGATAAAGCGACGACCCAACCCGCAAGCGGCAGCAAGCTGTTCCTGGGTTAACCCTTGGGTTTTTCGTACCTGCTTGATAATTTCCCCAATGGCTTTTGTGTCTGTGAATTGTTTCATATCCTGTTCCCGTTCGGTATCATTATACCTATTTAGAGGAAAAAACAACAAAAAGTTCCCGATGAGGAACATTCCTGCTCGAAAAGCCTTTTTATCACAGAATGCTCCCGAACGGGAACTCAAAAATTAGCTACTCTCTCAAATACTACCCGCCCTACCCATTCAAGCTCGCCATTTTATGTCGAAATAAGAGAAAGACCAGGCCAACAACCGCCGGAACGACAAAAAACCGGACTTTACGTTCACTCGTCATGCGCGGGGATGAAGTTCCAAAGTCATAAAAACACTGTTGGGATCAAGCACATAGCTACCGAAGGGCGGACAATCGATAAATCCATGACGCCGATAGAGTTCGCGGGCGGCGGCAAAATACGGCCAGGAACCGGTCTCCAGGCTTAATCGCGATAATCCCATGTGCTGCGCGGCATGGACAATATGCCGGAGCATCCCGCTGCCTGCGCCCTGGCGTCGGTGCGAGGGTGCGGTGTGCATGGATTTGATTTCGCCGTGAGATTCTGAGAGTCGTTTCAACGCGCCAACCGCGATGACATCGTCGTCTTTCCAAGCTGACCAGAAGTGAATGCCGGGAGCTTTCAAGCCGCTTAAATCCAGGGCGTGCGCACTGCCGGAGGCAGTCTCGGCACGCGCCGTTTGAAAATGCCGGAGCAGCAGCGCCCGCACGCGCGGATCGTCGAGGCCGCCAGCGACGATTTTCATTTGCACATCCTTAACCGGTATTGTATGGCCATTCATAATGCCTTGCGGCGTTTAAGATAGCGCCACCCAGCCACCACGCCGTAGGACGTCCCTACCAACACCGGCGTGCTGATTATGACGACAACGTTTGCCGCCAACATCAAATCAGAAGCGTCCGACGAATCCCGGGCTTGCACCAAAAAATAAAGAGCCGACAGCAGCTCAGTGATCAGCGTACTGGCAATCACCGCGAGAATCGCCGAACGCGTCCAAGCCAGAATGGCAATGGCCAGAACGCCATTCAAAACTGCCAGTAATAAAATGAATCCGATCAATCCCATATCAGGTGTAAGGCGACTTTAAACGAACAACAAATGGCACGTCAAAATCCTGAGCTCAGGCCTGGTCGCAGCCGCTTCGTCGGTTTAGCTGCCAGCCTTGATTTTTTAGCCCGAGCGCAATCTTGCCTGCTTCTTCAATTGGCGGCAATCATGGCACTCAACCGCCTTCGCATCGATGTGTCCCTTAGCCTCTTCATAGTACCACTTCTGGTCCCCGGCTTTCCATATCTCCATTTTACCACAGTTCTGACAAGTGAATGATTTATCAAAATAGAACTCCGGCAGACGTCCGTAAGTATTGATGTGTGAAAGTTTGGCGCGATCAGCCGGCACTGATGACGGATGATTCCGTTGTTGAGCGGGGCTAAGATTCAAAATCCTTTCAACCTCGCGCAATTCTTCAGCCGTGGGATTTTGCCCGGTCGGTATGTATTTGCTCATGTACGCTCAAAACTAACTAATGCATCAATGCGGTGGCAGATCATTCTTCCCGGCAACAATCAATACTCACCGCACATCCGAATTCGGCGAGCAACTTCATCTCATCTTCACCAAATGCCAAAGCACACTGCACATCGTAATGATAGGTGATATGAATATCAAAATCAGTCGCGCCCGCCGCTCGAAGGGCGGGCAACCACGGAAAAGCCAGCTTGTACAAATAGCGAATACCGTTGGGCTCAGTTTCGGGCACATCAAAATTGGCCGAACCATACGGAGTGGGAACGCCCCGATATCGGCCGAGCTTGCCAATCGTACCCGGATCCTCAGCTTCCGAAAATGGCGCATCTACCAACGAAGGCCGGAAGTCGTCGCCCATCGCAGAAAAGGTAATCTGGGTGCGGATGATAATTGCCTTATCTCCTCGGAAACTTTTTTCGAGTGTCCAACCAAAAAGCCAAAAAGACGAGGCCACCTGCCGGCAAAGCGATCAACAATCCATACCAGCCCAGCCAATGCGCTCCGACCATGGTTAACATACTTGTCGGCCCAGCACGACCGAGATAATGCCACTTCAAATCCAAGCGCTGACGCCAAGCCAGTAAACCAAGCACCGCGGCAACGCCGACGATCATACCGATAATCATCGAACAGATCATTATCCAATCATTCTCATTCATACTGTGCATGGTTTAACCGCCAAGGACTGAACGACGATTCGTGATGAGCAGACATCCGGTCTCATTTTTTAAAATAATGCTGATGAATAACAAAAATCACAAGGACCAACCCGACGGCCATAAATAACCAGTAAAAGAGATAAAAACAAATCCGCTCCGTGCGGGTGGCTTTTTTGGCTTTCGTCCAAAAATGTGCCCAACACCCTCAAGCGCACCGGATAAAATTGATACTATGCCGAACGGATTCATACGGTCTTCCAATGATGATCAACTGAGCCACCGCTGGCTCGCAATGTCAACGTTGAAAACAACGTGAAAATAGGATTATGATTAGCTTGGGCGTGAAGTCAGGCGGCGTAGTCATCAATATAAATTGATAAAAACCAGTCAGAGACTCGTCACCTCGTCGCCTACAGAGTTAGTGGCCCCCTCATCCCGGCCTTCCCCCGTTGGGGCGAAGGAGAATAATTCGCCGCGTCCTGATCATTCGTTGGCCCCTTCCTTAAATCCAACGTTTGGTGGTTCTCAGATGCGGAAACCTTTTCTCCCTCGCCCCGCTAAACGGGGAGAGGGCCGGGGTGAGGGGTGTTCGCAAAACAAACATTTAACCTTCAACACCGAACATTAAACCTCCAGGGAAACGGCGCCGCGATCCTTCGACGTTGGGCGTTAAATGTTGAACGTTGAATGTTTCTTTTAATTAGAGACTCACGTCGTCACCTACAAGATAGGCCTAGGGCAAAGTTTATCACTTGGTAGGGCTCGACGGAGTCTCGACGCCACCAAAAATAAAGATGGGGTGGAGCAAGCAGCTCCTCTACTCTACCCAATAGGTAATGACTCGTGATGTTAACCGCTAACTACGCTTTTGGCCGCGCCAACGCCGAAAAATCCACAAAGCCGGCAGAACGGCCAAAAACAAAATTGGATACCAAAGGCTCAACAACAATGTCCAAATTGGGGGTCTGGTCCAAAATAGGAAACCTCACGGAAACGTGTGCCCGGTAAATTAAAAATTGTCACTGTCTGCAAGTCAGAGTCTAAACCGGAACGCGCCACTGCCGAACTATGATAAAACCATAATCGAGCCCAATATGCCAACTGCTCTCTACTAGCTTGGGGGCATTGGTGTCGGCGCTCATATCAACGATGCCGTTCAGCCAGGGATGTTCGTGGTTGTAAAAATAGGCACCCCCCATCGGCGAAGCCGATATGAAACCAAGGCGTGACCGTAATACTTTGCGTCCAAGCATCCAGATGATAGCTGACCCCACAAAGGACCAACAGCAAACCGCACAGCATCGCGGATGCGATCGTCAATATGCTATATGTGCGCTTCATATGTGAACCAACGAGATCACCTTGCTTGATCAATTTTTTTTCTGGTCAAAAGCAGACAAAGCAGGGGCAAAACCAGACCGCCAATCAACAAACCAGCCATGGCCGAGGCAGCGATGGGTATTATGTCATCGTGTGATTCCCCGCTCCCTTGCAGGTGCATTACATGGTTACAAATTGTGCTGCCACAATAGCCGCCGGCCACCGCGCCAATCGGAACCGCGACGATGATCGTCACTTTCTGCCAAATACCAGATCGCCGGCGAGCAAGCCAAAATCCGAATAATAGGATTAAAATGATTGGAATTAAGAGCGGCATCATGGTGATTTAATCTCCAAAACTGAGCCACGCCGGAATCGTGATGTCAACCCCGAAGGCAAAATCGAAGGCGCAACGGCGTTGATTCCTGCCCGAGGTCAGACGGCTATCGAATCGCTTTCATCGGCAACGTGAAAGTCAAACGCGGTCTGAATATCGTCACGGTGCTCCCAGCTGCGGGAACGTTTTTGCTCAACCAGCCATTCCGAAACGTCATCCCGCCAGCCGCGCTTCGTCATGAAGGCATTCCAGACCAGCACCTCCTCCTCGCTGGGGTGTCGTCCCTGCTGATAACACCAGTCTAAAATCTCTTCATCCGCCCCGCCCGCCAAGGTTCGGGAAACGAGTTGCTCATAATCCACATGCAGGAATCGGCAGGTGCGTCCGTCAAAGCCAAAGCCACGATTGTAATCGGCGGGCAACCGTCCTTGCGCATGGAGGCGAATCTTATCCAGCATCCGGCCAAAGAAAACCAGGCCACCCACCGTTTGATAAGAACTGCGAAGATCGGGAATTTTCATAGTGATGCAAATCGCAACGACCCCGCACAAGAGCGTTTTAAGTAAACCTGTCGCCGCTCTCAGGCTGAGCCTGCAGGTGACAAGGTGACGAGTCTCTAACTAAAAAGCCAGGCCAATCTGAGGACGAGCACGAGCACGACGAGGAGGATGGCGTCAGGTGCCGTCGCACCCCCATCAACGATAATCGGATACAATTTTATTTAACATGCTCTAAGCCAGTTTTTACTGGCTCGATACTCGTTGGCGAATCAGGCTGCGTTGTTTCAACAATGCGGATCTCGACCGTATCGCCGAGAGCCAAAGATTGGCGAACCCATTCCAGATGCTGCTCGACACATACACCGCCAACCCGAAAATGCACACTGCCAACACCAGATTTCTCCAGCGGGCTGCACAACACCACGTTAGATATGACCACGCCATCGCCCCCAGGAGCCGCTACGCAGAGCCGTTTCCCATTCAGCAAAATCTCAAGTGCGCGCATAAATGTCCATATCAGGCGGTTCAATGTTGTTTATCGCCTGGCGTCCTCGTTTGCAAGCTCCTGGCTTGCTCCTTGCGCCTGGCTCGAATCATCAAAATAAAAAGACCAATGTTGCCAATAACAATAAGCACAGCGATTAAAATCAAAGCTCCCGGCTCATCGTTAGGATTTCCCCGACCCTGCAAATGTTCCCCAAGAACGAAGAGCAAAGGGACACTAAGAATCATCACCTTCCTTGATGAGATTGTTTCTAAAATATTTGTAGCCAAGTTTCATTGTGCGTGTCTTCCGTTTGGCGGCCAAGCACTCAACCATCGCCGAATCACGATGTCAATCCAACAAAAACATCCATCGCAACCCTTTCAGAAATCTCTGCGAAAGTCGCATTTGTTTATCGCAGCGGTCTATGACCGCGGTTTTTTCTTGGAAATTTACGGTTTGCGCCGGCCACAGACCGCCGCTACCGCGTTTTCCATCCTGCCCAAATGGCGGCTTAGGCTGCGCTGAGCGCAGCCTTAGAGCGGATCATGAAATACTGTGGTTGTTCGGGAAGAAAAGACGGGAGTGGTCACTGTATTTCTTGATCCGCTCTAGGCGATGAAATGGAGCGTTAATCGCCAAGCCCGCAACCAAGTGCCTGTGCATAGGCAAAATCAGCCGCCGCGCAACCGATTCCACCCATTGTAGTTATGTGCCGATGTCATGCTGAAACGCTACCCCACCTCCCCGTCCCCATATTGGCTGGCACTTTTTAATCAAGGCTCAACGGAGTCTCGCTCCACCGGGTGGTCGTGATCGCCACAATCTTTTTTGAAACATCCTAACTTGGCTTGGCAAATAGCAATTGCATAAAGGCCTGGCTGAGACCCAAAGGGGTGGGGCCTTGCGGATAGAGTACGGAAAAGGGCCGGCGGATGTTAAGGGCCGGACAATTGATTTTAACCAATTTTCCCGAAGCCAATTCCGGCTCGACGCCCAGCCGAAAGACGTAGCTGATGCCCAGGCCGGCGGCGACCAGCCGTTTGATGGCTTCGGGGCTGGGAATTTCCTGGATGATGTTCAGACGACTCAAGGGAATCCGCAGCTTGCGCAAGACCGTCTCCATGAACTGGCGACTGCCCGCGCCTAATTCCCGCACGATCAAGGGACGACGCAACACGGTCTCGACCGTTGGGCGTGAAATTTTGGCCAGGGGATCGGCGGGCGAAGCGATCCAGACAATTTCGTCCTCCAAAAAGGTTCGTTTCTGGATGGCCGGACGCTGGCAGGGACCTTCGATGAGCGCGAGGTCAATGTGCTGGTCCAAAAGCGCGCCGATGATGGTATTCGTGTTGCCGTCAATGATCTCGCAATTCACGGCCGGAT
>DASYEY010000111.1:0-12946 GCA_036498725.1 Verrucomicrobiia bacterium
CGTGCCGGTGACGATATCAGCATCACTGACACTGGAGGTCACCTTTTTATTGAGCGCGAGATTGGTGGTCCCAACCGGCACCATAAATTCCGGCCACTTGGTCTGCAACGGGTCCAGGGTCAGCCCGTCAATCGGCACCGGTGTGCCGACAAAGATTGCCGGCGGCAAGGCCGTTTTCAGCGGAACTTTATCTTCCGCCATGGCGGTAACGGTCGCCGACAGCGCGACGATCAGGGACAATTTTAAGAGTGAATTTTTCATGTGACAAATAAGACAATAAGCTCAAGCTTCAACTTCTTCGGGAGTGATGACAATTCTTTTTTGTGCCGCAATGGATTCGTTCGCCTTGTGGATGACGTATTCGCTGCGGAACGCCTCGTCACCGGGGCAATTCAATTTGGCCGTGCCACGGATGGCGTTGAAAAAGTTTTCCAAATGCGGCTGGTGCGGCGGCTTGTTGAAAAACACGTCAATCTCATATTCCGCCAACTGGGCGGTTTCCCGCACATCCACCTTGGCGGCATCCGCTGCCGGAGTTTCCTTTAAGGAGATCAGGCCGCGCTGAATGATATCATCCCACGCCCCCACTGCGTTGGCTTCACGGTAAATGGCGCACAGTTTCGGGTCTTCGGACATCTTGATCGTACCCTGGTCGCCCATGAACTGCTCAAAATAACCGCCGCCCGCGCTCGTGGTTGTCTGCACTTGATAGAACGCACGGGCGATCCCCTTGGTGGAAGCAAATTCGTAAATCACCATCGCGTTGTCATACCAATCGTGGCCCTTGTAATAATCCACCCCACCACTTGCGAAGACAGATTTTGGGGCTTCGCCCATCCACCAGTTAAAAATGTCAATTTGGTGTGCGCCCAAATCAGATAACGGTCCGCCGCCCAAACCCTTGAACCAGCGCCAGTTGCGGAACTGGTGCATGTCCTTGAATCCGTATTTTTGCAACTGTTCCGCCGTCATCTCCGAATGTTTTGGCCATTGCAGATCGTCGGACTTGGCGCGGTTCCATTGCGCCTGCACGGCGGTGACGTTGCCGCATAATTTCGCGCCATCCAATAATTTGCTCTTGGTGAACAGGTACCGGGGATTGCTGCGGCGTTGATGACCGATCTGCAACAGTTTTCCGGTTTCCCGCATCGTCTTCACCATGGAACGGGCGCCGTCAATGGTATTGCTCATCATCTTCTCGCAATAAACGTGCAAGCCCGCCTTCAAGCAGGCGTTCGTGATCGGCTCGTGCCAGAAATCGGGAGTGGCCACGACCACCGCCTGCAAATCCTTTTCCTTCGCCAGCAGGTCTTCGTAATTTTCGTAATCGTTCACCTCAAAGCCGTTGGCTTTGTACGTGTTCCGCCCCTTCTTGCGGGCGTATTCCCAAATGTCACAAACAGCCACGACCTTGATGTCGCCGCTGTTCATAATATTCATCAACGATTCGGATAACACACCGCCTTCGGCGCCATAACCGATGAGCGCGACGTTGATGGCGTTCAAGGCCGATTTCTTTTTCGCGGCGGGCGCCGTGTCAGGACTGCACGAGGTCAGCAACAGGCCGGCTCCGGCCACGGCGGTCGTGCCCAGAAAATCGCGGCGGGTAATGGGTGTTTTTACCATTTTTTGAGGAGGGCAAATTTGTTGTGCTTGGCGAGGGTCAACGCAAACGCGACCAGGGCGATGTGAATGCCCAACCACGCCACACCGTCTTCCTGCTTGATCAGGATCAAACCGACCGTCAAAGCCAGGTAGATCAAACCTTGCACGAACAACGAGAGGCGCGTGCCCAAACCGATCAGCAACATGACACCGGACAGGATGAACAGCGGTCCGAGCAGATGATCAAACAGATTCAAGGCGAAGTGCGGCAGCAACGGTTCGTTCAAGAATTTATCCTTGAGCCCGGCCGGCACCCCGGCGTAATTGGCGACCGCATAATGCTTGATATTCACCGTGTGCATCGCACCGCTGGCATCCGGCAAGCCGGTGGTCGGATCGAGCACGGGTTCGGATCCCGATTGATACGCGCCAAATTTTTCGAGGCCCGCCAGCGTGGCACGCAGGCCCAGCCAGAGACGCAGCAGCAAAAATGCCGCTCCGGGTCCGCAATCACACTCACAACCTGTTTTATTTTCGTTTGTTTCACTCATGGTTTTCAAAATAAGATTCTATCCGCAACCCAATTTCAAGCCTAAGTTTAATTTTTGCACCTGACACAATTGTGCTTCATACGAAACCGATTGCCGGCTTGAAATGCGACCTGAAACTGATATTTGGATTTGTCGTTAAATTATCAGTCACTCTTTAATGACCTCAAAGAAAAAATTCGGTTCAAAATGATTTTGGCACAAACGCCCCCTACCCAGCCGCCGGAAAAAGTGCCAGCTTGTTTTTATTCCGCATGTTGCGCCCTCTCAACCATCATCAATGTCCGTTGCTTGACGCGACCTTGCGCCACCGCCAAGATGTCGTGCGCTCCATTTAAAAAACTGAAACTGCATTATGCCAAGAATCGTTACTCTTTTCACCGGCCAATGGGCTGACCTAGCCCTGGAAAAATTGCTGCCGCTCGTCAAAAAGATGGGCTACGACGGCGTCGAACTCGCCTGCTGGGGTGATCATTTTGAAGTGGATCGCGCGCTGGCCGAGAAAGATTACTGCACCAAAAAGTGGGCGCTGCTCAAAAAGCACGGACTGACCTGCCACGCGATCTCGAACCATCTCGTCGGCCAGGCGGTGTGTGATCTGATTGACGAACGGCACCAGGCGATTCTGCCCGCCGATGTTTGGGGCGATGGCAAACCCGAAGGCGTCCGCCAACGCGCCGCAGAAAAGATGAAGCTCGCGGCGAAGGCGGCGCGGAAATTTTTCGATGCCAAGCCCGGCGCCAAAAAAGGTGCTGCCGCCGTCGTGAATGGTTTTACCGGCTCCTCCATCTGGCATTCGATCTACGCTTTCCCGCCGACCAATCAGGATTACTACAACAAGGGCTTTGCCGACTTTGCCAAACGCTGGTTACCGATCTTGGATGTGTTCGAAAAGGAAAACGTCAATTTCGCCCTTGAAGTGCACCCGACGGAAATCGCGTTCGATATCGCATCTGCCAAACGCGCGTTGGAAGCCGTGAAACATCATCCCCGATTTGGCTTCAATTACGATCCATCGCATCTCGGTTATCAGGGCGTGAACTATGTGAAGTTCATCCGCGAATTTTCCGACCGTATTTTTCATGCGCATATGAAAGATGCCTGGTGGGGACATGGCGACGGTACTGTCGGCGTGTTCGGCGGCCATACTGACTTTACGGACGCGCGGCGTTTTTGGGATTTCCGTTCGCTCGGCCACGGCGATATCAACTTCGAAGAGATCATCGTTGCTCTGAACGACGTTGGTTATCGTGGCCCGTTGTCCGTTGAATGGGAAGACGGCCGCATGGACCGCATCCACGGCGCCACGGAAAGTTGCGCCTTCGTGCGTGAATTGGATTTCGCGCCCAACCAGGCGGCCTTTGACGCGGCTTTTTCCAAGAAGAAATAATCAGCTGTAAACGGATACAATTAAAAACCGAAAACTGACGCGAATTGATTTTTTCCATTCGCGTTAATTCGCGCAAATTTCGCGTCTAAATGCTTTTCTCAATCTGTGACGGCGTGTTTACCGGAGGCGCGGAAGCGCGCCATTCCATGGCCAGATGCGTTTGCGTTTCGCCGGTTTTGATAAAACCCAAGCGTCGGTAAAATCGTTCCGCGCGATTGCCTTTCAGCACCTGCAATCGTAACGGCTTTGCCGAACCGATGGACTCATCGAAAAGTCGTTGTATCAGTGTCGTGCCGATGCCAGTGTTGCGATGCTGTGGTAATAGCGCGATGTCCACGAGTTGCAGGTCTTCCCGCGTGCGATAGATGATCATTCTGCCCGCGCTCACGCCGTCAACCGTGACGATTTGAAATTCTGCATCTGGATATGCCTGATGACGCCCCTGGCTGGCCTTGAACTGCAGAGTCAGGAAAGCGTGCCCCATCTCGGGCGGCCAGCCGAAAGCCGCCAATTCCTCCTGCCGCGTGCTGGCATACAGTTCGAATAGAAAAGCCTCGTCCTGTGGTTGTTCCGCGCGGATATTGATGGTGCTCACAATGATTCAACTAGTTGAATTATTTCGGATCGGATGAATTTGAAACCGGCCAGCCAGTTTTCCGGCGTTTCAATTCAAACATTAGTTGACCGTTATCAAATCAGGTTTAGTCTGTCCACAGACATTCCTGTCGCTTGTAGTTATTTTTGAAACTGTCACTTTGATCAAACATGATTGCCCGCAGAAAATTTCTTCGCGACTTCTCCGCGGCGGCGGCAGTGACCGTCATCCTGACCCCAGCCTTTTCGTTCGGTGCGTCAACCATTATCAACAGCAAGTACCGGCCGAACGTCGAATTGAGTTACGCCGCGTTGGCCTCACAGCTTAACTCCAATTTTCGCGTCCAACTTTCGCCCGGCCAGTTGATTCAGCTCAAACTGATCAAGGCGGAACGTTATGCATCCACGTGCGTTTTACCGGGCCACCAGCCCCCGACGGATGCCGGTCACGAAAAATTTTCGCTCATTTTCAGCGGATCAAAAAGCGTGTTGCTCGCCCCGGCAATCCACTCGTTTGAACATGATCAACTCGGACGATTCGAAATGTATATCGGCCAAGTCGGTGCCCGGGACACTACTGAGTATGTCCGTTATGAAGCCGTGTTCAACCGGCCTGCAACCACACCCCAAACCTTTTTAACTTAACACCTCCAACCCAGGCAAAATTATGTCAGATCCTTACGTCGGTGAAATCAGAATGTTCGCAGGCAATTTTGCCCCGGTCGGCTGGGCTTTATGCAATGGCCAGCTCATGTCTGTCAGTCAAAATCAAGTTCTGTTTGCCATCATTGGCACAATTTATGGCGGTGATGGTATCAACACCTTTGGCCTGCCCAATCTGCAAGGTCGCGTACCGATTCATTGGGGAAATTCGAGCACGGGTTCTTATTATAGTATCGGGCAAACTGGTGGTTCGGAAAATGTCACATTGTTACCCAACCAGTTGCCGCCCCACAGCCATCCAGTAAATGTCGTCAACGGCGGCGGCACTCAAGCCAGTCCCTCAGGCAACCTTCTGGCCATTGAATCCACCGGCACGTCGCTTGACTACTCAAACGCCACCGCCAATGCGACCATGAATTCGGCGATGATTGGCATCAATAACGGCAGTCAGCCTCATCCCAACCTGCAGCCCTTTCAGTGCATAACCTTCATTATTTCCTTGCAAGGTATTTTTCCAAGCCGCGGTTGACCGCCAAAACTAAGATCTGATGCTCCATTTGCGCCTCATATTGGGATGTTGCCTGCTAGGACTGCTGGCTGGCAGGCAAGTCGCAGCGCAACCCGTTTATTACAACACCAGCAGTGCCGCCCAGCCGCTCAGCGCACTGGCCAGCGTCTCAACCAACGGCGGCGGCAATTCGACTCTCTATACCGCCGCTTCCCCGGTGGGCCGTTGCACGGCGTTGGCGGTGGACGCCCTGAATCACAAACTTTTTTTCGTTGATGGCACAGCCAATTCGCTCTGGAGCGTAAGCCTCACGGGCACGGGACTGACCTTGGTCAAAAGCGGCCTTACCAGTTATCCAACCGATCTGGCGCTGGATGTGTTGAATCAAAAAATCTATTTTACGACCAGCTCGGCCACTCAAAATAACAACACGATTCAGCGGGTTGATTACACGGGCAGTAACAACGTGACGCTATTCACCGCCACCGGCACCCCCGGCAACGGAGTATCACGTTGCACAGCCCTGGCCGTTGACCTCGTGAACTCAAAAATGTTTATTGCCGACGTTGGCACTCAAAAAATTTGGAGCCTGACGCTCGCTGGTGGCGGATTGACCACACTGGTCTCCATTGCCAACTCATATCCGTTCAGCCTCGCCCTGGATGTGACTAATCAACTGGTTTATTTCACCACCAGTTCTTTTGTGCAAACTTTAAATCAAGTGCAACGGATTAATTATAATGGCACCGGATTGACTACGTTATTTACCGCCTCCGGCAGCGTGCAACGTTGCACCGCCATTGATTTGAATTTGGCCAGCGCCACGATTTATCTTGCTGATGCCGGAAATGGCACCTCGTCGCTTTGGAAGCTGTCTTTGACGGGTGGCACCGCCACTTCACTGTTAAGCGGCCTGCCGGCTACGGCTAAAAAAGTGCGTTGGTTCAGCGGGCCGGATACCCGGCCGCCGCCAACCGTGACTGGCATTCAGATCACCGGCACTAACGTGCAGCTCAATGCCACAAACGGTTACGTCGGCGGGACGTATTATATTTTGACCAATACCAATCTCGGCGCACCGCTCAACCAGTGGCTGCCCATCTTAACCAATGTCTTGAGTTCAAGCGGGAGTTTTTCTGTCATCGCCACCAATAGCGTTGATCATTCCATCCCCGGACGTTTTTTTGTCCTGCAGGTGGAGTAACTGCTATTCCGAAATCGCTTCAACCAGCCTGGCTGGATACGCATCTTTAAAATGTTTTCGAGCATAGTCCAACCCGATGGCTTGGCTGGTGGCTTTGGCCGCGCTGCGGCCAAAGTCGTCGCCGAGCGCAGCGTCAGACGACGAAAAGAAAGCATCCAGTTGCTAGCCAAACCACAAAGTGACTGCTGCGCAGTCATAATGGGTCGCAGCGCAACCCATTCCACCCATTTAGAGTTTGAAGACGCGCGTTATTTTAAAACGTGTCGCAGAAACTCATGGCTTGTTTCAAGGACAGGCTTTCCCTAATTTATGCCCGCTCCACTAAAATTTTATGGCTACTAAACGCAAACTTCGTTACGGCATGGTTGGCGGCGGACAAAACGCCTTCATCGGCGCGGTGCACCGCATGGCGGCAAATCTGGATGGTCAAATCGAACTCGTCGCGGGCGCATTTTCGTCTGACGCAAAAAACTCAACGGCCACCGGCGAACAACTTTTTCTGAATCCCAAACGCGTTTACGGCAGCTACGCGGAAATGGCCCAGGCCGAAGCCGCCCTGCCCGCCAATGAGCGCATTGATTTCGTTTCCATTGTTACGCCTAACTTTCTGCACGCACCGGTTGCCACGACGTTTTTGAAAGCGGGTTTCCACGTCGTCTGCGACAAGCCGATGACATTGACGTTGAAAGAAGCCAAAACCTTGCGCGATACCGTCCGGAAAAGCGGGAAAGTTTTTGCCCTGACCCACAATTACACCGGCTACCCGATGGTGAAGGAAGCCCGCGAACTCGTGCGCACCGGCCAGCTTGGCAAGATCTTGAAAGTCGTCGCCGAATATCCGCAGGGCTGGCTGCTGGATAAAATCGAAGCGACCGGCCAGAAACAGGCCGCCTGGCGCGCCGACCCCAAGAAGGCCGGCTCCAGCTGCTGCGTGGGCGATATCGGCACACACGCGGAAAATCTCGGCCGCTATATCACTGGCTTGAAGATTGACGAGCTCTGCGCGGAATTCACGACCTTCATTCCCGGGCGCATACTGGAAGATGACGCAAACATGCTCATCCGCTATCAAGGCGGCGCGAAGGGTGTTTTGCATTGCTCGCAAATTTCTTGCGGTGAAGAAAACAATCTGAACATCCGCATTTACGGCACGAAAGGTTCGCTCGCATGGCAACAGGAACATCCGAATGAATTGAAGCTCGTGCTCAAAAACGAACCGGCGCGCACACTGCGTCGCGGTAATGGTTACGTTTCGGACGCGGCCAAGAAATTCACCCGCCTGCCTGCCGGGCATCCTGAGGCGTTCATCGAAGCGTTCGCCAACATTTATTTGGAAGCGATCGCCGCCATCCGGGCGAACCATGCCGGCAAAAAAGGCACCTTCGATCATCCGACCGTGGACGACGGGGTGGAAGGCATGGCGTTCATTGAAACCGCCGTGAAGTCTGCGGCGTCCAATGGCCGGTGGACCAAATTTGCAAAAATCTAAATTAAAATGAAAAAACTCATCATCATTGCCGCTGCGACCGCGATTGCCGCTGCGGTTACTGCCCACGCCCAGAACAATGTCGAAGTCAACGTTGACGGCGTTGAAGGTTTTCAAGACACGCCGTTGCAACCGGATGGCAAATGGCACGTCCATGATCCGGCACGTCCGCAACCGCCGCGAGTGACTCCCGGCGCGACGTTCAGCCAGGCCGCCTTGCCGCCCAGTGACGCGATCATTTTATTTGATGGCAAGGACATGTCGCAATGGCGTGACCGAAACAATGATGGCCCTGCCCCATGGAAGGTGCAGGATGGCATCGCGATCTCACAAAGACATGACATCGTCACCACCAACGAATTTGGCGACATGCAGTTGCACTTGGAATTTCGCGAGCCGGAGCTCGGCCACCGAACCGGCCAGGATCGCGGCAACAGCGGCGTGTTTCTGATGGGGCATTATGAAATTCAGGTGCTCGACTGTTACACCAATAAGACCTACGCGGACGGTTCGACCGGCGGCATCTACGGACAACATCCGCCGCTCGCCATGGCCTGCCTGCCGCCGGAACAATGGCAGACGTACGACATCATTTTCAATATCCCGCACTTTGACGCGGATGGTAAATTGGTGTCGCCGGCCTACGCCACGGTCATCTTGAATGGCGTCGTGGTGCAAAACCACCAGGCGATCCGTGGTGACACCAACTGGAAAAGCCCCGGTAAATATACGCCCACCGGCCTGACCGGCCCGATCGCTCTGCAATACCACAACAACTCAGTTTCGTTCCGCAACATCTGGGTGCGCCCCATACCGGTGAATAACGAACCGTGAAGCTGGTTGAAATTTCTCATCTAAAATCAAAATGAAAAAATTATTCACGCTCACGTTGACCGGCTTATTGGCGGCAACCTTGCTGGGTTGCCAGTCAACCAAGGTTGCGACGGCCCCCAAAAAACTGCTCGTCGTCACCACGACCACCGGTTTTCGCCACAGCTCAATCCCGACACTGGAAAAAGTCCTCACGCAACTTGGCCAGTCCAGCGGTGAGTTCACGGTTGATTTCGTGGAACAACCGCCAGGACATCTGACGACCGGGTTCACCCCGCCGTTGAAAGCCGATGCGACTGACGCCGAGAAGGCAGCCGAAGCCGCCTGGCAGGAGCAGTTGAAAGTCGCGCTGCAAAAATTATCGCCGGAAAATTTGAAAAATTACGACGGCGTCGTTTTTGCCAGCACGACCGGCGATCTGCCGATTCCTGACAAACAGGGCTTTCTGGATTGGATCAAGGCCGGCCACGCGTTCATCGGCATCCACGCCGCGAGCGATACGTTTCACGGCTGGCCGGGTTATATTGATATGCTCGGCGGCGAATTTGCGCATCACGGCCGGCAGGTCAGCGTGGATTGTTTAAAACAAGATCCGTCGAATCCGGCCACCGCGTCACTGCCGAAAGTCTGGCACATCCAGCAGGAAGAAATCTATCAGTTCAAAAATTATGATCCGACGAAGGTTCACGACCTGCTGATCCTTGACAAGCATCCGGAAACTGGCGCGCCCGGATACTACGGCGTTTCCTGGTGCAAAAGTTATGGGGACGGCAAAGTATTCTACACCTCCCTCGGCCATCGTGAAGACCTGATTGACACCGATCCGAATATTCATGACCGCAAGAACTCCGTTGAAACTGCCCAGGCCTATCAAACCTTTCTGCTTGGCGGTATCGAATGGGCGCTTGGCTTGAAGAAATAAATTGAACGGTTATTGCCATTCCCCGGCAGAAGTTCTGCCGGGGAATAAATGTGACGCTATTTTAAATATCAGGCTGCCCCTTCCCCCTGGTCCTCGCCGACTGATGGAAATTCGAGGATGAGGAGGATGAGCCGGATGTAAAAACTGTTTATTCAAACCAAGTCTTAGCGCATTGACCGAAAACCGGGAGCGAGGCAATCCGTCACATTTTCCTGGGCAAGCCCATGAAAACGCGGTTGATCCGGTCACGCAAATAATCGCAGCCTGCCAATTTTCCGAGGCGAACCATCAATCTTCCGGCAAATGGCGCCGTATAAACGCTGCGGGGATGTTTGGCCAAAACAATTTTTTGGACAACGTCGGCGATCACCGATGGCGCTGCGGCAAGGTTGGTGATTTTATCGCTTTTAAATAATGTGTAGATGGCGCGGACCGCCGCCGCGTAGGGACCTTTGCCCGAAACTTCCGTCAGGCTTTGGGTGGCGATATTGCTCCACTCAGTTTTGATCAGCCCGGGCCGGATAATGACCACATTCACGTCAAATGGTTGGAGTTCCTGCCGCAAGGCCGAGGATAGACCTTCCACGGCAAATTTGGTTGCGTGATACCATCCGCCGTAAGGCAAGGCATGGATGCCAGCGATCGAAGTGATGTTGATAATCCAGCCGCGACGTTGTTGACGCAGGCGCGGAATCACCAGTTGGGTCAAGGCAGCCAGCCCGAACAGGTTGACTTCAAATTGCCGCCGGGCTTCTGACAACGGCACTTCTTCAATGGAACCATAAGACCCGTAGCCGGCGTTGTTGATCAGGATGTCAATGCCGCCGCTTTCCGCGCAAATGCCCGCCACACACCCTTGAATTGATTTTTCATCGGTCAGGTCCAGTTGCCGGATGCGGATACCGTGTGACTTGAGATGTTCCATGCGTTCAGTCCGGCGGGCCGCCGCATAAGTCGTGATCCCCATTGAAGCCAATCGCAAAGCCGTCGCTTCACCGATGCCTGAAGAAGCACCCGTCACTAAAGCTATTTTGCTCATTAGTAAAAATTGACCGGTTCGTTGTCATGGTGTTGGCCAATTATTTTTTAAGCAAGGATTTAAAGTCATTCGCCGCAGCTGGTCATTTAAAAAATTAATTGCCCGGCAAAAATTGACGCAGATAATTTCGACTGAATTTTATGAATTGCCTTGCGGCTTTGGGTTGGTATTGGCATATCTGAAAACAACCTATGTTGCCCAGGAGGTTTGCCGGCTTATTTATATTCGTGTTTTTGACCGCCAGCACGAAGGCCAACGGGATTTATGGCAATGGCGTCGGGGCGCAAGCCATGTCCATGGGGGGAACCGACACGGCCTGGTCGGATAGCCCGCTGGCGGCCATGGGAGATAACCCGGCCGGCTTGGGATTCTTGGAACTGCCGGAGTTTGATCTCGGAGTTTTGAGCGCCATCGCGAATGGAAATTTCGACAAAGAGTCCATTTCCCATGGCAGCCTGAACGACTCATTGAAGGCAATCCCGGAAGGCGCTCTCGCGATGCGCCTGGGACAATATCCGGTAACGTTGGGCATCTCCTGCATCCCGGATTCCACGCTCCTGGCCGACTGGCATTATACCGACCCGCCGGGCGGTTTGAACGGCACAACCACTTACGGTTATCAGGAAGATAAATCCGAGATTCTGGTCCTGCGTTCGGCCATCGGCGCCGGGGTGAAAATTAATTCCAAACTTTCATTCGGCGCCAGCGTTGGTTTGATTTACAACGAAAATCAATTAAAGACGCCTTACATCTTTCAAAACCTGCAGCCGGGTTCCGCCGCGCCTTACAACGGCGCGAAAACCTTGCTTGACCTGGATACTTCCGGATTCGGCGGCAATTTCGAGGCCGGCATGATTTTTAAGGCCACGACCAATCTGCAATTGGGGCTGTCCTACAAAAGCGAAACCATCGTGAACACGACCGGTGATGCGAACGGCGATCCGTACGCACAATTCGGCGCGCCGCCGGGGCCGCTCGCCTTCCATTATGACGCCGATGTGAAAAACAAATTTCCGCAGGAAGCGAGCCTGGGGCTGTCCTGGAAATTTCACCCGCAATGGCGGCTGGCCCTGCAGGTGGATTGGATCAACTGGAGCGACAGCTTCGAAACATTGCCAGTGAGTTTGAGCCATGGCAATAATGCGACGGTCAATAGTGTTCTGGGCTCCAGTTTCAAAGATAATGTCCCTTTAAATTGGCGTGATGAATTTGTTTATCGGGCGGGCTTGGAATACGCCGTCACAAAAAATCTCGCCCTGCGCGCTGGCTATTCGTATGGCCAAAGTCCCGTGCCGGATTCAACTTTGACGCCCATGACGGCGGCCATTATGGAACACACACTCACCGCCGGGATCGGCTATCGGTGGAGCCGCTATGAAGTGGATCTGGGTTATCAATATGATTTGCCAGTCACGCGCAATGTGGGCGCGAGCGGTTTGCGCGCCGGTGAATATTCGGACAGTTCCCTCACCGTTGGCGTACAAACCCTGGCGATCACCGCGCGGATGCAGTTTTGATGCGGCACAATTTACCCGCTCTTTTATTTCACTGCCCGGGCGAATCTGCTTGCCATTTAATTTTGGACAGGCACAATAATCGCCCAATGAAATAGGGCATTTTTGCAACTTTGGTTTGGCCGCCGACCAGGTAGCGTCAAAAGTTGGCGGCCGGTAACTTGCAAAAAAGTTGCTGGAACAATGCCCGGTAAATTTATGGTTCGGGGCGTAGCGTAGCCCGGCTAGCGCGCTTGCTTGGGGTGCAAGAGGTCGGGAGTTCAAATCTCCCCGCCCCGACCATTTTATCAAAAACGATGCTTTGACGGTTTCAAATCCATTCGTTAACCAAGATTTCCGACATGTCCCCTTCTCGATGAGTAAACCAATATACATTGCTCGGGTTGAAATCAATAAACCGGACAAATTAGATCAATCTCGAAATCAGTTGTGGACCGGCCTTTTCGCGGCTCAGCTTGGATCGTTAGAGCGGTTCAAGAAATACTGTGGCCGTTCGGAGCGAGGATTTTTGGGTTTTGGCGAGGCTTTGGCGAAGGAGCAGGTTTGCAAATCCTGTGACGGAGCCGAAACGACGCCAAAACCCAAAAAGACCGCAGCCGTTCTTTTCTTCCCGACTGGCCACAGTATTTCTTGAACCGCTCT
>DASYEY010000112.1:0-5373 GCA_036498725.1 Verrucomicrobiia bacterium
GAGGGTGTTAACCGCTGCATTAGCGCCAGAAAGTCCGTTCAAAAATGCGGTGTCAAGCGAGCCATCAGCATTCAGCCGGGCAAGACGGTTTTCGGCCACCGGGCCGACCGCCGTGAAATTGCCGCCGGCAAGGATCTGGCCGTTGGGTTGAAGCGCCAGCGCCAGCACATTTCCATTCATACCATCGGTAATAAAATCCGTGTCCGGTGAACCAGGTGGGTGTATGACGGTTTGCGCGTCTGCTATCTGCACCACCGCGCTGCTGGATGTGCCTGGACCGATCAGGGACACGTTGAAATAAAAATTGGCCGGCGGCGGATTCGGCACGCCATCGTTCAAAATCGGGACCGTGAAGCTGGCACTGCTCTGGCCAGATGCCAGACTGATCGTGCCATTGGTGCCCGTATAATTAATGCCATCCACAGCCGGGCCATCGCTGGTGGCATAATGCGCCGAAATCGGCCCCACAGCCCCGCCAGTGCGGACAACGGTGAGGGTGGCGTAACCACCATCTTCATTTACGAGGTAACTGGGGGCGGTAAATTGAATCGAACCATTGTTGTTATCATTACTGATGGTAAGCGAAGCATTGGGAATAAGCCCCATGAGCGCCAAGTTAGGAGTGCCATTGATAGTTGGGTTAAATAATTTGACGCCAAATTGTTTGTTCGGGCCGACGACGCCGGGGTTGATCAACGGAATGCTGACGACGCGCGGCGAAACATCGCCGTTGTTCCAAGTTAGAATGTTCGTTGAACCAACATAGTCCGTGCCATTGATCGCCGAACCATTGGTGGTTCCATATTGAACAGTGACGCTGCCCAAACTGCCGGAAATACGGTTGACAGTAAAATTCAACACGCCGGAACTGAGAGCGCCACTATAATTGGTCGCACCAAGCGTCACATAACCTTGATAGTTTGGATTGATGATGCGCAACACGGCATTCGAGATGCCAAACGTCGCTCCCGGCGTGGTTCCAATATTGAAAAGCCGCAAATTGACCGTCTTTTCGACCATGTTGGTATAGATCACGCCGTTATTTTTGACCGTGACGTTAAAACCGTTGCTCGTGACATTGGCACCAAAAATCAGGCTTTTGTTGGTGAGACCAATGTAATCGGTGCCCACCACGGCGGTGCCGTTGCTGGAAGAATACATCATCGAAACCACGCCGAACGTGCCGTTACTCCGAACCACGCTGATGTTGGGGGAAAGGTTAGTGGCAATAAAAACGGGCGAACTGAAGCCGAACTGGCCGGGATACGAGGTGTCATCAACTAATGTGAATGTCGCTGAGGACGCTCCCAGTGCGGCGCCGACAGGAATATTCTGACCACCAAGATAAAAAGTGTCCGCAATGTTTGGATTCGCCAGTTGAAACTGGGCGTTAAGGTTTCCGGAAGTTTGCTTGTTGTTGATGATGCTTATCGAAACTTTAGACTGTTTATTGAGGAATGTGTCTGCCGTTGAAGCCGACAAACTCAAGCCGTAGGGATCAACCAAAAATCCGCTCTGGCCGAACAAGCCATCACTATGCACCCGCGATGGATGGTCTGTATATTCCCAAGCAATCCAATTCATCGGGGGCGCGCTGGCATAAGCATAATCCACTCCGCTCTGGGCTGTGCCGGTCTGGACGGAAAAATTCGCCGTCACCGGCCCCAAGATCCCGTTGGTTCGAACCAGACTGATTCCAAGGGAAGTCTGGCTTTTATTGGCCGAATAACTGTTCTGGTTCAAACCAATATTGCCAGGACCGGCCGTTGCACCGCCAACCAGGCGGGCAAAACTGCTGCGGTTGCGGACACCATCACGCGTCTTGGGCTCGACCCACAGATTGGTATCGCCAAAACTTGGTGTGATGAATTCCTCCCCATCCAGCGTGTTGCAAACATTCGTATTCGCCTGGCCGCCCCCCACCTGAACAAAGGCACCGCCAATAAGAACGCCGCCATCGTTTTGAACCGCCGAAGCAAAGACGCCAGGTTGATCGTAGGAATAAATCCGCTTCAAGCCGGCAAACTGGTTGTAGGCCGTATCCATGAACGTAGTGTCCACGGTGCCGTCCAGATACAGGCGGGTGAATCCGTAGCGGTGCGTGCCGTTAAAGGATGAAAACGTCCCGCCGACATACAGGTAGTGGTTGAAAAGATTGAAAATGTTGGTTACATAATTCGTTGAACCAGGGGGGAAATTGATAATATTAGTGCTAGTAAGCCCATTGGTCACCGAAACGTAATTGACGTTGAAGACCGGGCCATCCGCAGCGGTGCCGATGTTGAATCCGGAATCAATCGAGCCGTCAGAGTTCAAGCGGGCAATATGGTTGAGCGACACGCCATTGATCTGGGTGAACTCGCCACCGACGACAATCTGGCCGCCGGGCATCCGGGCAAAAGTGCGAACCAAGCCGTTTGCCCCGGTGCCGGAGTTAAAGGTGGTATCCACGGAACCGTCGCCGTTTAGGCGGACAATGTTTTTGTAAATCTGACCGTTGACATTAAAATTGCCGCCAACCAAAAATTGGCCGTTCTGTTGCGCCAAGGTATAAACCGGCCCGTCGAGGTTACTGGCTGGATCAAAAGTGGTGTCCAAGGTTCCATCCGTATTCAACAAGGCCAAAAAGTTCCGTTCTGTGCCATTGACATGCGTGAAGTCTCCACCAATCAATACCTCGCCATTCGGCAGCACGGTCAACGCCCGGATCGTGCCATCCGCACCCAAACCCGGATTGAAGGTGGCATCAAGTGACCCGTTGACATTCAAGCGGGCAACATGCCCAACGAGCGTCCCATTATAGGAGGTGAAATCGCCACCGATATAGAACTGGCTTCCAAAATATGACACCGCATTGACCGCACCGTTTGCCCCGGTTCCAGAATCAAATGTTGTATCCAAATTGCCATTCGTTAAGACCAACGCCACGTTGTTTCGCGCGAATCCATTGTAGGAGGCGAAGTCGCCGCCGAGAAGTGTTTCATTGTTTGGCAGAAGGGCCAGGCTATAGACCTGCCCGTAAAGTCCCACGCCGGGATTCGGATTATCCGGCGGCGAAGTGGGAGGTATTTGGCTGGCGTAAATCGCCAGCTCACTGTTGAAATCCGCATTGTAAAGTTCATCCACTGAGCCAGCAGGAGGATTCAGATCATTGAATAGAATGGTCACCGTGGTTTCATTGACCATGCCAACCAACCGGGGCTCGTTTTGGCCGCCAATATTAACTTCACGATATAGTTGGATCTTAAAATCCTTGTTAAATTTCGTCAGACTGCTCGTCGGCACACTGAATTGGATGGGTTGAAAAGTATTACCATTACCATTGGCCGGGAAACTGATGGTGCCTTTCGCCATATCGAAGTCGGAGTTGGTTCCTCTAATTGGAGACCAGGTTGCCGGTGTGGGAACGGCGTAATCGGAGCCAGGTTGAAGCGGAAAAAGAATGTTCTGCTCCTCGCCCGAATCCTGATCGCTTCCCAATACATTATTAACACGGTAGTTCAAGGTGGCGGCTTCCTTGTTTGTGCCACCACGCACTACATAAACCGTCACCTGTGTCCACGGGCTGGTATTTGTGTCGTTGACATCTGCTGGAACCCGGTAACACGCCTTCTCAAAGTTAAAGACCGCATTGGTGGGAGCGAGGGTCATAACGCCATTGGTGTCCACATCCGGACCGTAAGGATCGGCGTCAGTGGACAGAATTTGAACCATCGCGAGGTTGAATTTCGGATCCACCCGCGGCGGGGACACTTCCCAAGACTCCAACGGATCCAACACGGGGCTGGTGGCCCCATCGTCATCAATCAATTTGATGCCAAAAACCTTGCTATATTGCTGTCCAGAATAAGATCCAAAAAATTTGCTTGAGGTAATTGGAATGAGAATGGTCTTGCTCATTTCAAAGTCGTCAAAAACCAAGGTGCCGCTGACGGGAGTATAATCCTGCCCGGCGAAAGCAGGTATATCTCTACCAGGCAAGGACGGCAGATCCGTGCCATCCACGGTGGTATAGTTTACCATGGCGCGACCAGTCGAACCTGCGCTGCGCGTGACCGTAACCAACACACCGGGGGCATTGTATTGATAGTAGGTTAAAACTGTAGAATTAACATCATTGTTGAGACCAATGAGAGGCAGGCTTTCGGTATCCGCTGCCTGATAGAGTGGCAATCCGGTTGAGGCATCTTGATTTTCCGTGGCAAATCTAAAAATCCCCGATGATTTATAGGCCCAATGCAAAATATTTGTCCCGGCTGAGGCAAATTTAAGAGTTGAAACCACTCCAACTCCGCCAATCGTCACGCTTGAGCCAGCCGAATAAATTTTGGAATCCACGGCAAAGTAATAGGAAACCCCGCCCTGAGCATTGAAACGTAAATGGCTCGGCCCATGATAGGGCTGGGGAAAGGTGTATCTTCCGCCATTTTCAAGGTTGCCGCTTCGGTTAACCTGCGGGTCAGAACCGTTCAGGGGAAAGAGGTCATCGTTGGCCGCAATCTGACTGAGCGTATCAACGCTGTTTCCGGTATAAACCCCCAACACCGTGTCCAGCTTTTCCACCGTTACAACAACATTTGAACGAAGGACAAGCTGGGGTGGGACTACATTCGTATCGAAAAAGGTATAATAATTAATATTTGTATAAAGACCCGAACTGCCCACGGTATCCATTTCCACGACTCCATCAACTGGAGCCGTCCACCGATACCAAAGCGGGGCATTGGGAGGAGTGCCGGCAATACTCGGAGCGCCAGTATCCGGCACAACCCCGATATTGACATTGGTAGCTCCTCCCCATTCTGCCGAACCAAGATCTTCAGCAGCGGCGAAACTGTCCTGCGCCTTCGTGACATTCACCGACAGGCCGGCCAATAGAATCAGAATCGCCCCCGTTTTTAACAGGCTGGCGCTCACGAGGCTTTCCAACCTCAAGCTGGTGAGTTTTTGCATAATTTAATTAAAATTCTAAAATCTTTTCAACGTCGTCTTCCTAATTCCATCCGACAACTCATTGACCATTCAACGACGCCGAGTTTGGGATCACCGTAACATTGTAAAACCGGGGCTGCGATGAATTCATGGGATCAAATACCGTATTGATGATTGGCCAGCCACCCGCCGGCGGAACAATCGCCGGCGAAACAAAATTGGTCAGCGTCAGCCAGGTGGATGAAGCCAAATCGGTCTTGTAATAAACGTAGTTGGTCGAACCGGGGATGCTGCTCCACCGAATCATCGCCGCCGGCGACGGGGCATTCGTGGTCGCAATGTTCAAGCCTATCTGGGAACTGATGAAAAACGGCGCCGGATCGCTGCCATTGGGAATACCGTTGCCGTTGGAATCAGCGGTGGAGCTGGCCGCCAGCGCGG
>DASYEY010000113.1:0-40159 GCA_036498725.1 Verrucomicrobiia bacterium
CCCAAGAGATAACGAAAATCCACACCCTGTTTTTTGACACGCGCCAAAGCCTGCAAAGCGATCGCCACGCATTTTTGGCCGCCCAAGTTTCCCGCCACATACAAACGCAACACGCCATTCGTGTCTTTACCCGCCACAAACCGGTTAAATTCGGCCACCCGTACCGGCGAATAAAATCCTGGCGACAATTGCGAAACACCTTGGGCCGAACCGCGAATCGTTTTGATTAACTGCTCTGATTCTTTGGTAATGGCAAAAACGTGATCTGCCCGGCGGATACTGCGCCGGACATTCGGAGAAAAGCGGGCAACGACATTGGAGGTTTTTCGGGCCAACTCAAACGCGGCTCCCACCGGGCTCAAAATGGGAAAAAGCCGGAAAGGAAATGGTTCGTTGCCGGCAACCGGCCCGAACACAAAAGGGATGCCTAATTGCCACATCGGCGAGGGCACGCGCACGGTTGAATACGTGATATGGTGGACAACATCAAATTTCTCCACCGCATGCAACTCGCTGGCAATTCTGAGGGAATCCTTGGTGAAGCCGATGTAATCCTTCCAGCTCTGGATTCGTGCCAACATCCGGTTGGGATGCCATGGCTTAAATTTACCGGCAAAGAAAAAACGGACGCTCGGTGGCACCAATCCTTCAGCATAAGCCCGGTCGATCTCAGACCGGCTCCGGTCGGAAGTAATCACGCATATCTGATGATCTTGGGCCAGACATTTCACGGCCGACCAGCCAAAATATGTTTCGGAGCCATGGTATGGAGAGCAGGTGACAGCAGAGATGAGGATTTTCATCATTTACATTAACTGATTCAGAGTAGCCCGTCCGCGCGCAACGGTGCAAATTAAATGTGGTTTAAACCTGCCTAAATGACTTTTGAATTAAGTTCATCGTTTACCAGCGCAACCAGCCTAAAGTCTCCGCGCTCTGCCGATGCAATCCCAGCCGTTGTGGTTCACTGAGATCATCCGCATCCAAGCCGGCATAATGATTGATGTGCCCAAGCTAACGGCAATCTAGTGGAACCGGCTGTAAGCGGGGCCTCGGCTTCTTTCCCGACGCCGATTATTCGCAGCGGCCGCCGATGCCGGACAATCCCGGCCGGGCCGCATCAAATATTTATCGTAAAACCAATTGTGTTGGCGGTATGAAGCGGAATAAAATCCGGCCGGTTTCTATATGAAAAATATTCCAGTCATGGACCTTCTGGCTCAGGGAGATCAGGAAGCACAAGCTTCATATCTGCCACTGGCTGGCTGATTTAGAATTCTTCCACAACCATGAAACGCGCCCTGATTGCCACGTTATTCAATGAGGCTGACAATGTTTTGAATTGGTGGCAAAGCCTTTGCCGGCAAACGGTTTTACCTGATGAGATCATCATCGTTGATGGTGGCTCGCGCGATGGCACGTGGGAAAAATTACAGGAACTGGCCCGGCAATCACCTATACCCAGCCGCCTGAAACAACAACGCTGCAATATTGCGGAAGGACGCAATCTGGCCATCCAATTGACCAACGCCGAAATCATTGCGGCCACTGATGCCGGCTGTTTCACTGAAAATAATTGGTTTGATGAAATCACCCGCCCGTTGATTGAAAATAAAAAAATAGATGTGGTCGGCGGCCGCTCCATTATCGTAGCTGAAAATGAATTTCAAAAACTCGCCCGGTCACTTGAATCACCCCCGGCTGAGCCAACCACAGCCGCAGAAGTCCTTCCTTCTTCACGGAATGTTGCCTTTCGCCGGCAGGCCTGGCTGGAGGTCGGCGGTTATCCCGAATGGCTGACGCTCACCGCCGAGGATGCCTTGTTCAATTTTGAGCTGCAAAAAATCGGCAAGGTTTTTCATTACCAGCCCGAAGCAGTCGTTCGCTGGCCAATGCGTGAAAATGAGACGGCCTATCTTAAAATGTGCTATACGTATGGGTACGGGGCGGCGGAAGCCCAACTTTACGCGGCAAATTTTCAACAGCGGCTGGTCACGATGATTTTTCCGCCGCTATTGTTATTGTCCCGCCATCGCTTCAAACATTTCGGCTTCCGCTGGCGCAAAAATACCGCCAATGCCCGCGGCTGGCTTGCTGGTCGGTGGCGGGGACAACCTGTTCCTAAAAGTTGGAAAAGCATCGATGGGGTGCTTTTAAGTCCTGAAGCACAAAAGAGTCTGGCCACACTTAAAAAATCATCAAATTAAAGTGAACCTCGCCGGAATAAAATTTACCACACCATGATCGAATCTTCCAAACCACATAAACACTGGCTGGACAACTGGCATGTCAATCCCAGTGTCAATCGAGATTACGATTTCATTGATGGGCTGCGCGGGGTGGCGATCCTAATGGTGCTTTTTTGTCATCATTTTTATATCAATCCCGCGGCCGGCCCGGCCCTCCAATTTGTCGGCGCTTTTTCCACTGCTTGCGGTAATGGCGTGCAACTCTTTTTTGCCCTTTCAGGGTTCCTGATCTCGTGGCCGTTTTGGAAACGAAAATTCCTGGGAGAGACCCGCACTCTGCCCCCGGGATATGCCCGGCGGCGCTTTTGGAAAATTTATCCGCCATTAGCCTTGTCCGTATTGGTTTTGACACCGGTCTATGTGATTTTAAAACATGATGCCTCCTACTTTTTAATCGCGGCCCAATGGTTGGCCGGCCTTTCTTTTCTATTGCCGGTCAGCGGCAAATTGAATCCGGTGATGTGGACGCTGGTGGTTGAAGTTCAATTTTATGCGGTGTTGCCATTGTTCTTTCTGGCCCTGAAACGAACTTCATACCGGGCCAGTTTATGGATCATGACCGCAGTTTTTTTGTTGGCCCCCATTTTTACTCGCATCCTGACCGGCCAGACGGCGACTTTTCAGCCGGACATCAATGCGCACTTTCCTACCGCGCTGGACGCCTTCGCCTTGGGCATCCTCTTGGCCGGCTTGGAAAATATGCGCATGATCAAAAAGAATTGGGCGCGCCTGGGCATGATCGGAATCATCTTGTGGCCGCTTACTTTGCTTATCATCGCATGGCTCAGAACCCATCCCGAGCATGGAAATGTATTTATCGGTGAAAGTATTGGTTGGATGGAAAAAATCGCTTCTGCCTGCCTGCTTTGCTTTGTGGCCAATCCCCAGCATCCCATCGCCCGGTTATTGTGCATGCCTTGGTTGCGTTGGTGCGGAATCATCAGTTATGAATGGTATCTGTTCCATCAACCCATCACCCTATGGGCACGCGGTGTTTTCGGACCAGCCAGCGGGAATTTTCTCAAATTCGCTTTAATTGTGGGCGGTTCCTTTCTATTCAGCACCACAGTTGCGGCCTTGGTCTATCGGTATTTCTCATTGCCGATATTGAAATTAGGACGTAAAAATAAATGATCCGGCGCCGGCAAAATATGCCTTGCGCCAGTATATTCACGACTATAGTCTCCGCATTAATTTGCGGCCAAAATTAACCCTAACGTTGGATTTATAATATATGTATCAGCGCCTGACCGGACCTCGCTGTGATCCCCATTCAATATGAAAAAAACGGCACTTACGGCTTACCGCCGATTCCTCAAGGCGACGGCAAAGCTGCGGGGCGATGATTTCTTAGCGGGCAAAATTGATGCCGGCCAACTAGATCAGATCATTCAACAAAATCGTCAGTCCCTTAAATTCATTACGGATTGGTTTCCTTCCGGACTTATTGCTGAATCTGTTTTTCGCTATGGATTAAGTGCCGAAATGGAACCCTTGCTCAATTTGCCACTGGATTCCGTTTGCACGCATACCGACTTGCTTGCCTATTTCGGACGCACTGCGAAGGAGCCGGTTAAATATCTTGAATTGGGAGTCTCCATCGGCAAAACCCTGTGGCAGATCCTCAACACCTGTACATCGTGCGAATGCTGGGGCTTTGACATTGAAGAGATGAATCCGATCCTAAAGTCGCAACTGGTCCTGCAATCCCGTGAGGAATGGGCCGGACCACCCGATTCAATCAAGAAGACGCCTGCCTCGATCAGCCGGTTTACTCATTCCCGAACCGGCAATACCGTGGTGTATATCTGTGCCGATATTTTTGATCCAAAAGCCTGGGAACTTCTGGCGGGGATGAATTTTAACCTGGTCCTATCCGATGCGCTGCATACGTCAGAAGCGTTGGAGTTTGAATGGTGCCAGATGGAAAAAGTGAACATCTTCAATCCTCGGGAAACCGTGATCATGTGGGATGATTTGAACGGTGAAATGCGCGATTGGTTTCAAGCCAAGCGACCGGCCATCGCCCGTCATTTATTAATCGGCACCCAGGATACCGGCACCGTGTACATGAACGGTTGGCTGGGACAACGGGAATTTCCACATCGGTTAGGTCTGGCCATCAAAAGACCGACGGCGTCCGGCAAGGCATGAAAATCGTCCTGTTAAGCACGGATGACCGTGAGCAGAAAAAACGTTACGATTTGGAAAAGCCAATCGTTCCAACTCCGCAAGAAGCTCTGCTGCAAGGATTGGTCAGATTTCCGGATATTGAAGTCCACGTCGTAAGTTGTTTGCAATCATCGGTGACTTCGCCGCAAAAACTGGCCGACAACATCTGGTTCCATGGTTTGTTCGTGCCTAAAATCGGCTGGCTGCGCACCGGCTATCAAGGCTGCATCCGCGCCGTCCGGAAAAAACTCCGGGAAATTCAGCCCGACATCGTACACGGCCAGGGAACCGAACGTGATTGTAGTTTATCTGCTATTTTCAGCGGTTATCCTAATGTGCTGACACTGCATGGAAACATGCGATCCATTGCGCGGGTAAATGAAGCCAGACCTTTTTCATTTTTGTGGCTGGCGGCGCGATTGGAACAATTTACCTTGCCACGCACCAATGGTGTCGTCGCCATCAGCCGGTATACTCAATCGGCCGTGGAAGGCCTGACCCCACGCACCTGGTTATTACCCAATGCCGTTGACCAGAATTTTTTTGCGGTGCAGGCAACCCCGGCTCAAAACGAGCCTCCCGTAGGCTTATGCATCGGCACGGTCTGCCATCATAAAAATCAAAACAACTTCATCCGGGCGTTGGCGCCGCTGGCCAGCGAGCGGAAATTCAAGATCATTTTCCTCGGCAAAGCCGAACCTGATGCTTACGGTGCCGAATTTTTTGACCTGATCAAAAAGTATCCCTGGTGCGAATATGCCGGATTTGCCAATCGCGAAAATCTGAAGAACTATTTCCAAAAAGCCAGTTTCCTGACGTTGCCAACTTTGGAAGACAATTGCCCCATGGTCGTGCTGGAGGCGATGGCGGCAGGGGTGCCCGTGATTGCCTCAAACATCGGCGGAGTGCCTGATCTGATCCAACCCGAAGCGACCGGCCTGCTCTGCGATCCACAACACCCGGAAAGTTTTGCCACAAGTGTCCGCCGGTTATTGGATGACGCCGCCCTGTCCAGCCGCCTGGCAGCAGCAGCCAAGGCGCATGCCCGCAACCATTTCCATCCGGAAGTCATCGCCCGGCAACATGTGGAGATTTATCGTGAAGTCCTGAAATGATTTTGGCCGCCCGACCCGATCTTCAGGCTTGGGCCAGAATTTTTTCATAAATCAATTTGAATTGCCTGGCGATTTCCAGCCAGTTGGCCGGCTTGGGCGGGGGCGGCAGTTGCGGTGCGACGTCATAAAACTTCCGCAATACCGCAGCCGTAACGCTGGCCACATTAGTCACTGGACAAAATTTCACCGCCTCCAGGAATGAAGTGCGTGCCCATGGCAAATCACTCAACAATAATGGGCACTCACACGCCGCTGCCTCAAGCGCGGATAAACTCAAACTTTCCATCGTACTCAACAATACAAACCCGCGGGCGGCACGATAGATTTTCGCCAGCTCGGCGCGGTTGCCAATCGCTCCCTCGTAGCGGATATATTCCGGATTTTGTTTGGCCAGGCTGAAGAACTGCTGGGCATAATCATCACCGTCTCCATAAGCTTTACCGATGATCCAGATTGGTGTTTGCGCAATAACGGCAGCTTGGGCCAACTCCAGTACGCGCTTGCGTTCGGTAATTGTGGCGGTACAGACCAACCATCGGCCACGGGCCGCAGTGGCGGATTGAAAAAACGCCTCCTCCACCCCATTGGCCACTACAAATACTTTCGACGGATCCGCGTCGAACTTATATTCCATGAGGTGCTTTTCCCAAGGCGTCAGGGCAACAAAACCATCGGCCAGACGATAGGGCTCCCAATTGAAAACGGCGGCAAAGCCCCGGGGCGCAAAGTTTTCCGCGCCCCAGCGAAAAAATTTCCGGGCCAGCCGTTGCGTATTGGTATGGGATCCTTGACCGGTGAGCAATTCGGCGATCAGAATTTTTATCTTCTTCTTGTGTGCGAATCTGATGTGTTCCGCCGGCATCCGGCCACAATAATGGATCAGGTCGCCGGCTTGATTCTCATCCCACCAACGCAACGGCTCGACTTCCACACCAATCGCCTGCAAGGCAATCATCGTCTGTTGGATTTGAACGGCATGGCCGCCATGAGCCAGCGCAAAAGGTAGCGAGCAATCGAACAAAATTTTCACGCGCCGAATTTACGCTTTGTCCCGGTTTTCGGCGAGCCAGTAATTGCCAGCGTTGGTGGCAGGAACCCAGATCATTCCGCCGAAAGATTTTTTTGCGCAAATTTTTCGACTTGCGGCCAGACTTCGTCCGCCGTTATGTCACTGAGGCAAAAAGGCTTCGCATAGCGGCAATAATCCGAGCAGGGCTTATAGGGACAGGCCCGGCCTTCAAACACTTCCGCCGCCGGGTGCATGGGGACAAACCATTCATGCAGAGAAGGTCCGTAAACGGTAAAGGTTGGTACACCGCAGATGGCCGCAAGATGGCCCGGGCCGGAACAATTGCCGATAAAAATTCCCGCACGATCAATCAGGGCAAAAAGTTCTGTGACATTTTGCGGGCAGCTGACATTTTCACCCTGGGTTTTCCACCATGAGAGCTGATCTGGATCGCAGGCAATCTGCACCACGATGTTTTTTTTCCGTAGTTTTTCAGCCAAATGGCGAAAGTTTTCCAAAGGCCAGACGCGGGCAGACAGGCGGGCGCCGCTATGGATCAAAGTTACTGGTGAGAACGTTCGCGCGGGTGAGATGATTTTTTCGCGAGCCGGCACCGACAAGCCTAGAGCTTGTCCTCCTACACGCCAAAATTCACTGCGATGTGCCAGTGGATTGGGCTGCTGCTGTGGCTGCGTCAGGAAGCGCTGACTTTGCAGACGCGGAAAGCCGATCCGCTCACGGGCACCCGAAAGTTTTAGCATCAAATGATCACGCGGATCCCATCGGGCCGAGATACCACAATCAAATTTTTCCGCCAACAACTGCCGGCGCAGGTGCGATATTTCACGCCAAGGCCAGTGCCAGAAATGATATTTTCCATGAAACGCCGTCCACGGTGCGACAAATGGGAGCACCTGTACTTCGGGCCACAGGCGGGGTTGTAATTCCAACGCAAAGGGCTTGGCTACCAGCGTGACCGCGAACTGCTCCGCTGCCGCCCGTAAAAATGGGGTGGCAATCACCAGATCACCGAGACCCCAGAGTTCCAAAACCAACAGTTTGGGTTTTGTGGCCACACCCTTACGTCAGTTGCGGTCTCATCAGTGGCAAAGATTGAGTTTGCGGAATGGCATTAGGTTGTAATCCGGGTTGCGGACGACATATCCCACCATTCAATGCCAGACTAAAACCAATGGTGGCTGCAAAGCTGGTAACGTCTCCACCATAAGCTCCGAATATGAAACAAAAACAGACGACATGCCAGATGTAACCAGCCAAAAAAAAGGCATTCACCGTGCGCAATTCCGGATCACCGTATTTGTAATTTCGATAGAGGATGCGCCAACCGGCGAGCGCAATCCAGATGATGCTAATGCCTCCCCAAAGGCCAAAGGGAATCAAGGTGGACAGCGGACCGCTATGGTAATCACCAGAAATCGCCAACGCTTCCTGGCTGGCATCCCGTTGCCCTTCAGCAGCGAACGCACTGTCGCGGCCCATCATGGTCATATCATCGGCTGTCAACGCATATCCCTTGCCTAACAAGAGGTATCCTGGAACTTGCGGCCACAATTCGCGCCAGATACGCAAACGCCATTCAGAAGAGCCCTCGGCACTAGACTTGGCCTCCTGGCTAACTTGTACAAGTGGCACGACCGACAAGACTCGTTGAAACGTAAAGGGTAATTTGCCGGCCAAGGGCACAATCAGGCTGGCACATATCAGGCCGATAAATAGAAAAATCGGCAATAATCGGGTCCGATGCAATCCTTCCATGAAGAACAACAAGCTGCAAATAGCGACAAAGCCGAGAAAAATATTCCGAAAACCGCCGAGAAAAGATAGAGTCAGCATCAACAGAAAAAACGGCAACCGCCACCAGGCCTTGCCACTGCTGAATATTCCCCGAATACCATATTTGGCCAGCAGATAGCCGGCCACTACGCTGGCACTCGTGGCAAATGCCCCCATGCGGGTCACGCCAATCTCGACTGCTCCATCTTTGGTTGATATCGAAGGCCGGATGAGCAGGCCAAGGTAGCTTAACGGCGACGGCATTAGGGCCGACAAATCCCCCAAGAAAGCAGGTAATCCAGCCAAAAGGAAAAGCGCCACATACAGGCCTCTTTTCTGCTTGGGAATGACCCGGCTGGTCAACGCAAAATACGTCGCCACCCCAAGGAACACAACGATATATTTCTTACCGCCACCGACATCTCCCCCCAAGGTATGCAAACCGATACCACCGGTCATTTTCGCCGTAAAAAGTACTATGGCCGCGGTAAAGATCATCGCCCAAGTCATGCTGGGAGCACTGATGAACCGCTTTTGACTATTGGCCGCCCTTTCCACGATGGCAATGCCCAAACTAATAATCACCACCACTTGCGACAATGGTGGACTACCTTTCAGAAAGAACATGGTGATCGGACAACCCAGCCCCAAAACCATGATCGGATAATGCCATTTGAGTAAAACCGGCAACAATAGGAATCCTACAATCAGCCCGACAATGAACAAATTGGAATAGTTTGGGTTATTCCCAACGTCCGTGAGCGTGTAGCCTAACAGAATGGCAACGGGAACACAGATCGCATAGGTGATCAGCATCCGTAAGGCAGCAGCAGGATTCGACGTCATGGCAAAAAATAACTCATATCAGAATAAACCACGCCCCATCCCTTCCGCAACCTGAATTCAAAATAGAAATCAGACCCGGCCTTTAATAATCTCACGGCCCCGGAAAACAATGCCTGGCGGATTCTCAGCCGCTCGCAAGCACCTCAGTTTACAGATTTACGGTTAGTTTTGCCATTTATCCGTGAAAGCCACACAATCGGTGGCTGCAATCACAAATTTAATGTGCGCGGCAGTATTCACCGGTGAAACCCAAAGTCATTTTAGATATCGGTTTTTTAGGACATGCCCAGGATGTTCCGGCGGCGCGGCGCGGCGCCCAGCGGGTGGCTAAACACTTGTTCGACGGCCTGCGCACGGCCCATGAGTACGAGCTGTCTTATATTGCCACATCGCATCTTGCGGGTGCTCATGATTTTCTTGAAGCGCACGGCGTGGACGCAGACACACGGCTGTTTTCAAAATCCGGACAACTTTTCCGCAGCCGCTGCGGACGAAAAATTGTCCGGAAAATCCACCGCAACCCGGATAGCCGCTCCTGGCCGGCCCGTGCTGGCCGGCGGGGGCTTGCAACCATTGCCAACGCGTTGCTCAGGGGCGAACCGGAGGTATTGCCGGCCTGGCTGGATCAGGCGGAAATCTTCCATTCACCCCACCGGCCTTTTTCCCCCGCAGTGCACCAACATGCGGCCATCCGCAAATTCATCACCTGCCATGATTTCATTCCGCTAAAGACTCCGGAATTTTACCCCGGCGGCGGGACCTTCATGCAAGCCGTGCTAGCCTGTTTACAACCGCAAAATTTTGCGTTCTGTGTTTCGGAATACACCCGGTCGGATGTTTTGAATCTGACCCGAATGCCCCCGGAACGGGTATTCACCACCCCGCTGGCCGCCGACCCAAAAAACTTCCACCCGGTTACTAATCCGGAAGTGCTGTTGGCCATGCGGAAGAAATATAGTTTCGGTGAGGAACCTTATTTTTTGGCCGTGTCGGCGCATGATTATCACAAAAATTTCGTGCACTTGATCGAATGTTTCGGCGCCTTGGTGGAATCCGGGGAGTTGAGCAGCCACAACCTGGTGATTGTCGGCCCCAACCCCGGACGCAATCCGGCGGTACGGGAAGCCATCGCCAAATTTCCCCAGGCTCAGAACCGGATCCTGATTCCCGGGTTTATTCTTGATGAAGAATTGGCAGCAGTTTATAGCGGCGCGACCGCTTTTCTTTTCCCCTCGTTGGCGGAAGGGTTTGGCATTCCACCTTTGGAAGCCATGCAGTGCGGCATACCGGTGGTCGCCTCCAATACCACCTCCATGCCGGAAGTCATCGGGGATGCCGGCCTATTATTGCCACCGACCGACCGGGATGCCTGGTGCCAGACAATTTTGCAGGTAACCCAATCAGTTGACTTGCGATCGAAGCTGGCCCGGCAATCGTTGCAACGCGCCAAACTGTTTTCGTGGGAACGATTTATTACCGAAACCCTGCGCGGCTATCGCGCCAGTCTTGAGATGTAGACTACCAATCGGTCCGGGCAGTAATTGACGGGCTTGATTACCCCCTAAATTGCCTCACGCTTAAGACGGTCACGGATACGATGTAAAATCGGCAGGGAGAAATAGCGGTATACCAACACAGCCAACCCGTAGGTGATGACCAGCGGCACGATCGTCCGCCAGACAAAAGCTAGGATACTTCCATGAGGCCGTTCGTAGTGATCTTGAAACCAGCTTACCACCGGAAGATGGAATAGAAACCATTCATAACTGATAATGCCGGTAAACCGGAGTGGCTGGAAACTGAAAATCCGGGCACCTAAACTTTGGGAGTCATATACAAAAAAAAGCATTAACATCGTGGCCAAGCCGGGCAATAGATGCGAGACCTCCACACTCCAGCGGGTCGGCTTTGCAGCGAGGTTATAATGATCTACCCATGATCCCCACAAGACCAATGTCGCCAACAATAGCGCGGTACCAACATAACCAAACAGACCTAGAACACGGACATGTTCACGTACCGGCTTTAAGACGACATAAATTCCTGAAAAAGCAATCCCCCAGGCAAAATAGTCCATTTGGCAGGGAAAACGGCTAAATTCCTGCCAAAGCATTCTGTGTAAATTAATATTCTCCAACCCGGGGAGAGTCCACATGTTTGGTAGCCATGCGCAATGCCGGGCGACCGCCGCCAGGCAAAAAATGGTCAGAAAAAGAATCGTCGTCGTCGTTTGTACTGTTCGGCCCCGCAAGAGCCAGAACATAAACGGCAACGTCAGATAAAATAAAGACTCCAAATAGAGGCTCCAATAGGCTGCATTGAACAAAGGTGATGTCGGCATCAACTTGAAATAGGAAATGCCGGTTGCCAGCTGCCAGGCGGATTTTAGATAAGCGACATCATCGAACTGCCACCAATAAAACGCGATAAAAATAATGATGGATAGATAGAATGGCGGCAGAATTTTCCCCATCCGCCGCCGCGCATAACCGGGCACATACCAAGCTTGCGGATGGGTTGCCCGCCTTTGAAAAAACGGATAGGAAATCAAAAAGCCGGACAGTACAAAAAAAACCGGGACGCCCATCCAGCCGGCGGAAATGATATAGCCGGCCACGCGTGCCAGTTCGCCATGCGTGGGATTGGTATAAAGTGAATGGAACGAAACCACCAGCAAGATGGCCAGGCCACGGATACCATCCAGCACATCAAAATGACTGCCAGTACTGGTCGAGGTTTCCCAACGTTTAAGCGGCGTGTTGGCCATGAATGATTATGCCTGTTCCAAAATTTCTACCAGCCCCATGCTGATCACATTATAAAATGAGGCTTTTCGTCCACCAAAAACGCGGTTTTTCAAACCGCCCCCCAAAAGCCAGACTCCCGTTCAAAAGCAGGGATTTTAGCTCATTATTATCCATGCAAAGAATCGGCCTGAACGTTATGAGCCGTTTCCTTCGGGACAAAAATAGATGAAAAAACCGCCCGGAATTTTAGTATGTAACCAACAGATTCAAGATAGGCAACGATTTCAGATTGCTGCCAGTCGAAGGCATGATCTTCAACACAAACAACTTTGGGCTTCCAGCGCGACCAATCGTTGGATTGAAGGACATTCAGATCGTTACCTTCACAATCTATACTCAAAAAATCAACCGTTTGAACTTTTTTCCCGGCCAGCAACGCAGCCAGTGAATGAATGGGAACCTGCATCCGGCGGACATTACGACGCAATCTCTCCGGCACCTTATCCATCTGATCCACCGTACAATTGAAGGCGCCATCTTCAAACAAGGCCATTTCGATGCTGCCCGTTTCACGGCCAACCGCCGAATGGATAAAAATGTCTTCCGGGCGAAATCGGGCAAAAAGAGCGGCAACATCCGGATTAGCGTCAATTTCCAAGCCGCGCCAGCCTTTGCGGTAGAGGCCATAGGTATTGGAGTAGGTCATCGGATGAAAGGCTCCGACATCCACATAAAAACCTTTGAATCCATTGGGGAAAAGGTAATCACACATGACATCCTCTCCAAATTGGGAAAAGGAAATATTAGCGCAACGCACTTCCGCAGAAGTGCGATTCCATAATAACGGCGTGAGCAATTTTTGAAAACCGCGCTTGATTAAAGATGGCATGAAAAAATAAAGGGTTAATTACTTGTTGATTCCTTTTGGCGATAACCTTGAGCAAATTCCCAGCCTTTTTGCAGGCCACGCTGGTGGGCTTTGGCGATCTCATATTGTTCACGCGGAACATGATGCAGCAGACGGTAAAAAAAATAACGCACCTTTCCCAGTCCCGAAAGCGGTTTGGGTTGAGAAATCGGCAACCCGCGACTGGCCCGGAAAAGCAGCATTGAAATGGCATCGCCTTCAGCATGGCGCACAAAATAATCCAATGTCAGCCGCCCCGCCGGAATCAAATGGGTCAACGAAAGCCGGGTGGATTTGCCCGTGCCCAATCCCAGATCAATCGCGCAATGGGCCAGGTCAATATCACCATAACCACCGAGGCCTTTTCCCGCCCGGTCCAGTTTGGCGCTCAAAGGATTCAACCGGCACCGCTCCAGGTATTTTTGGGCAACCGGCCGCCGGACACAAAGGCCGGCACCGACCGGGATGGTGGTATAACCTTCCCGTAAATTACTCCAAATGTCTTCCTTCACCTCAACCACGGTCAACCGCCACACATCATGCCTGACCCAGTCCGGCAAGGGCTTTTCGTATTCCGGAACCAAACTGCCGCCCCAGGCGCCGACAAACGGCCATTGCGCCCCGACGACCAATGCCTGCTCCAGATAATCCAAGGCCAAAACATTGTCATCGTCCACAAACAGGAGAATTTCCGCCCGGGCCTCGGCCATGCCCAGCAGCCAGGCGTTGAGCTTGCCTAATTTGCTTTCCAATAAATGCCGGGCGCGGGGATGCCAGGACAAATCACAACGGGTGGACAAAGGAATGGTTGAAGCATTATCAATCAACAGCAGTTCCCATTCATCCCGGACCAGAGTCTGGTTTTGCAAACTGGCCAGCGTGCGGCGAAGAAATTCTTCGCGCGGGTTATGGGTGCAGAGGATGACGGAAATTTTCATATCAAACGGGGACTATATAATCATTTCGCTTGGCATAATAGTTTTCCCGGACGTCCTTTGACAAGGGCAGGCGTCCAGCCAAGGCGTGAAATAATGCCGTCGGACACCAACTCAAAAGCTGCACCTGGACGGCTTGCTGAAACATTTGAAAAGATTTTTGACGGTATCCGGGCCGATGCCAATTTCGGAAAATATAAGCGCCCACTCCGCTCGCACCATAAGACTTCAAATTCCGTTTCACCTGAAAGTGAATCCGGTGCCACTTGCGGATCTGCTGGTCTCCAGCAGTTTCACGCAAGCCCATCAACATGAATTCGTTGAAAAATTCGAGGATAAGCCGGTCGGCCACCAACTGCTGATGCTCAGGGCGGCTCAAAAACTCCGGCACCAGGCTGCTCCGCAATAAAAAGCCCAACGTGGACCAGGAAATCGGCGACGTCGTCGGCAGGGTCAATCTGACCGGGCTCAAAAGTATTTTACCGCTGCCCGATTCAAGCAGGGAAAGGGTCATTACCAGATGCGGCCCCCACGTGGACATCGCCTCGGCATAAAGCCGAAACCGGGAGCGGAAGGAATTCATCCGATAAATACCGGACGTAAGCCACCATAAGCTGCTTAAATTTGACCGTTGCAAAAATGACGGCAAATCTGCCACCACCTCCGCCTGAGAATAAGGGCAGGTCCAGGAATAGGTATGGACAAAATCTACAGTCGCTGACCGGAGAACGGCCAGTAAATCCATCACTGCGGTCGGCGTGACCAGATCGTCGTCACTCAAAACCCAAACCCAATCCGTCGCCGCTTCTTCGAAGCAGCGGAAAATATTCCGACCGGGGCCGCCGTTGGCCGGGGCGCGAAAATAAACCGCCGCCGGATATTGGGCGACGACCTCCCCGGTCTTATCCGGGCTGGCATTATCAAAAACACAGAGCCGGACTTCCGTTGTCAATTGAGGCGCCAACCGTTCGAGCTGTGCTTGCAATTTAGCCGCACGATTATATGTCGGAATCGCGATGGTCAAAATGGCGGCATCAGGTTTCATTCAGAAGAAAAACTGGCGTGCATAAATACAACGCTTCCAAGTTCAAGGCTATAAAAAATTGCCGACGGCTGTTCTGGCTTCAAAATCAGGCGGGCGATGAAGCGCATCCGCTTCCCGGCGATATTCCAGATGCTTGAGGCGGTATATTTTATAGGCGGGTAAAAAAGTCACCAAGATGGCCAGGGCAAAACCCATTGCTTCGCCATAGATACCCCAAAATTGAACGAGCGGCAAAATGAAAGCCACGCTCAAAACCGCATTAACGATGGTCAGCCACATATATGGTTCGCGTTTATGGGCCCGCAATTCCATGGACATACAGGTGATCAATACCTGGACCAGCATGCCGCCAGCCAGCCATATATTCACCCCCATCGGAGCGACCCGCGCGGGGAATTGGGGCAACCAATACCCGATCAACGGAATGGCGATCAAAAACGAGGTCAAGCCCAGCAAACAAAAGAGAAAAGATTGGATGGTACTGCGCCGCCATAGCGCATCCAAGTCGGACCATGACCGAGCAGCGATGAGCATGCCAAAGCGGGGAGATTTAGTATAAATCCACGTCATGGCCACATTATAAATCTGGCGGATAAGCTGATTGCTCATACCCAGCTGGCCGGCGGCTGCCGGGCCGCAAAAATAAAAAGCGATGGGACTGATCATGTCAAAAACGAAATAGCCAAACATCCAAGTGGTGGCAATCCGCCATTGAAAAGGCCAGATTTCCAGCTTCCAGGAAACGCGCCCATGCTGCGGTGATTCTAAAAATTGAATAAAAAAATTCTTCCAGTACCAACCGAGGTAGCCCGCTGAAAGCAGCACGCTGAACATCGCCCCGATGGCGGAAGCGTAAATCCCTGCGCCGGCCATGAGGGCCGCGGCATTCACGCCAAAACAGGCCAGGGCCGACCAGAAGCTGAATTTCGAAGTGATGGCAATCTGATTGCATCCGTTCAGCAAGGACCAGGCCGGATTAATCATCAAAGAAAATGCCGCGGCCAGGGCAATTATCCACCAAGCCCCCTGCCAGGCCACGGTGTTCCGCAATATCTCATCCGGATAAGCAGCTTCCAATAACGAGCGGTTAAGCCGAACCAATTTATTTCCCTGCGGATTCGTCGTCTGAAGTTGCTTAATTGCCGGTGGCAAATCAACTCCAGCTGCTTGAAAAACTGTCGAAAGCGAGCTGCTCTGGATGACTTCATTGAGGTCTTTGCTCAAGCCAGTTTGCCAGGCTTTCAGGTGGGAGCGGTTGGGGTCTGCCAGATAGTCTTGCAAGGCCAGTCGGGTTGGGGATGACAACTTGTCGTGAATGAATTTTGACACCCCCTCCGCTGGTTGAGCCAGCTTGCCAGCCAAAGCCGGCAGGTTTTTAAAACTGTCCGGCGAAAACCTGTCCTGGCAGACGGTAAAATAAATATGCCCGCCGATGCCGATGGCAAATAAAACGATCAGCGCCGCCACGGCATAATAGCCAAAGGCCAGGCGTCCCAGCGAGATCAGACGTGAACGCGCCACCAAATCCCCTTCCAAGGTTTGCGCGGCGGTGAAACGGAGCTTGGCAAATTCATGCGAGGTGAACTGGAGAATATTCTGCGAAAATCCCAGTTCCAAAAAAGACTGCATCGCCACCACTCCGGCAAAAGCATAAAAATAGCCTTGGATTTCCGGCGTCAGATAACGCAACACCAGCAGCATCGTGATGGGGCCGGTCAACAGCCGCAATATCTGGCCGGCATTCGAAAAGAACACCGCGCGATCCACGCCTGCCCAACGTCGGAATTGATGCAAATGTTTAAGCATCACAATAGAGAGATTTCACCATGCCGGATAAGCCGGCCGGAAGTTTTACAACCAAAACAACCCGCTGTCTGGTTCATCGCTTCGGGGCGCCCTGGTTACGTTCCTTCCATTTCCTTGGGTTTGAATGACGGTTCCATTTCCGTGATGGGCCGGCCGAAAGCCATCTTGGGATAAACGTTGGCCGTGCTGGCAATATCCACTTCCAAAACCATGGGCGCGAGCGGATCCGCCCACAACCAACGCAACGCTTCCGCCAGTTCCGCACTGTTGGCCACGCGTCGCCCCGCAATACCGTAGGCTTCCGCCACCTTCACGAAATCCGGTGCCGAGTAACCCCACAACGTGGATTGAAAACGTGAATCAAAATAGCTTTCTTGAAATTGCCGGACCATGCCATGGCAATGGTTATTGATGACCACTATTTTCAAGGGCAATTGATTGCGTTTCACCGTTTGCAATTCCTGGATGTTGCATTGAAACGCACCGTCGCCGGCGATGACCACCACCGGTTGTTTCGGACAGGCGAAGGCCGCTCCGATCGCTGCCGGCAACGCAAAACCCATCGAGCCCATGCCACCAGAAGTAAGAAAACGTTGCGTCGCGGTCAGTTCCAAGGACTGCGCTGCCCACATCTGATGCTGGCCGACATCAACCACATACGCGCACGCCGGCGCCGAGTTGCGGGAAAGCGCGTGCATGAATTCATTCGGATTCAAACCGGTGAAGCCGGTGCTTTCGTGCTCATCCGGCCATTCCTTCCGTTTGGCAGCGATTTGCGCCACCCAATCGGTGCATTCCACCAGTTTGAATGACTCCAGTTTTTTGAGGCCGACACTTAAAAAATCCCGCAACTGGCAAACGGCCGATTCACAGCCGGTGATCCGGTTATTGATTTCACCGGCATCGCAATCCACATGAAAAATAGTGCGGTCGCCTTTGAATGATGCCGTTTCTGAACCGGTTTGCCGCACATCCAGCCGGCTGCCCAGCACCAGCAGAAAATCCGCGGTGCCGATCGCCCAATTGCCCCAGCGGTTGCCATAACTGCCGATCATACCCACCCGCAAAGGGTGCGCGTAAGGCAGCACGTCCACCCCCATTAGGGAATGCACCACCGGAATACCGGAGCGAACCGCAAACTCCCGCAACAGTTCCGTGGCCTGGCCGGAGCGGATTCCACCGCCGACTAAAATCAATGGCCGTTGTGCCTGGCGCATTTTTTCACCGAGCCGCGACCAAAAAGCTTCGGCGGGCACCGCGGCGGCGGATGACAAATTCGCCTGGTCTGCTGGGGGGGTGATTTCGGCGCGTTGGATATCCATTGGCACATCCAGCAACACCGGCCCCGGACGACCGGTCGTCGCCGTGTTAAACGCTTTTTCAAACATGCCGGGAATTTCCTCCGGTGTTTGAATTTTCCACGCCGCCTTGGTGATCGGTCCGACCATGCCGACGATGTCCGTCTCTTGAAAACCCAGTTGCCGGATCGGCCGGTCACCTTTTTGCTCATGCCGGTTCACCTGGCCGGTGATAAAAACCGCCGGTGAAGAATCGAAGTAACAACTGCCGACGCCGGTCAGCAGATTGATGGCGCCCGGGCCGCTGGTGGCCAGGGCAATGCCGGGAATCCCGGTCATCCGGCCATACGCCTCGGCGGCAAACGCCGCGCCCTGCTCGTGGTGCATGCTGACCACTTGAATTTTCTTCGCCGTGCCCAGGGAATCCAACAAATGCGCGATCATGCCGCCGGACAATTCAAAGGCGCAGGTGACGCCTTGACGTTCCAAAAAAGCAGCGATGTAATCAGTAACTTTCATCCGGTATAAAAACGTTAAATCATGGGTTCATTTTACGCCTCACTGGCCTCAACCAGTTGACGCAGCCCGTCCATGATGTTGATTTGCGGAGTGAAAGCAAAGGTCTTATTGAAACACGAACTGTCGCCTTCCAGATGCATGGATTGACCGGCGCGATAAGCGAGCGCGCCGAAGGTTGGCTCGGCCCGGCAACCGGTATATTTCTGGATCAATTGCACGATCTGTTTCAACGGCAAAGAGGTGTTCGAGCTCAGATTGAATACGCCGCTTTGTTCCGGCGCCCGTAAAACCGCGAGTATTCCCGCCGCCAGATCGTGAACATGCAGATAATCATAGCGCTGTTCACAACCGGATAATTGCGGCGACTGGCCAAGTTTCAGTTGCCGGATCAGCGACGAAATAAACCATTGTTCGCCCTCGCCTGGACCATAAACAGAAAAAAGACGCAACCACACGTAAGTCATTTTTTTCTGACGCGCAAAACTTTCCAGCAATGTCAGGCACGCCAGCTTGATCGCGCCGTAAGCTGTTTCCGGCCGGCAAGGATAATCCTCATTCACCCGGCCATTGATGCTGCCATATTCCGCCTGCGATCCCAGCACGATGAACTGTTTTAACTGCACTTCTTCGGCAATCTGCAACAGTTCAATGAAGAGGTCGAGGTTGGTAGCCTGCAGTTTCCAATCCATCCGTTCTGCCGCCGTAACGCCGGCCCACGCTGCATGGAGAATGACATCCGGTTTTTCCGCGATGACCGACGGCGCCCAACCAGGAGCATCATGGTTCACCCAGGTGACTTGATTTTGAAAATCACTGCAGCGGCTTAGATTGGATTTTTCACGCCGAAGCGCGACAACCGTATGCCCCGCCGACACCACTGCCCGGATAATATGACTACCGATAAATCCTGTCCCGCCAGTGACAAGGATTTTCATTGCGCACGGATAAATCGGGGATTGGATGCCATACAATCAATATTCACGAAACGAATCGTTTAAGGTATTTTCTTGAAAAATCTTTCGTTGCTCAAAGAGTTGACCTGGCGCCATTGCTTCAGTTTCCGTTTTTCGATGGTTTTTCGCAGTTTGCGGATCATCAGAACCTTTAGTTTAGCCCGTTGCGATTCGGTCGTCGCCGCGCCAATGATCTTTGTCAATGACCGCTTCCAGAGCGGCGGTTGATAAATTGGTTTAGGCTGGGCGGTGACGTCGGCCTTGTTCCAGGTGGAAACATAGTCACTTTGCTTGGGAGAAGCGGTAAAGATGGGTACGATCTTGGTTCGTTTAGCCACCACATACAGAACCGTTGGCCGGCTATTTATAAGCTCAACCCGTCCACCAATCCGGGCAGGATCCGTTACTTCGTAGCGCGGGCCGACCTGATCAATACGCACAGGCACACCCAACGCGGCGGTCAACGTCAAATCCTCCTCCTGGGCCACCATCCGGACCAGTTCAAATCCATTTTCCGGTGAAAAAATTCTGAAAAATAATTCCGGGCTGAACTGATAGAAACCGTGCCCCAGAAAATTATTGGCAATCGTGAAGAGAATGACGTGACCACCACAACGTGTCATCTCCATGCAGCTTTGAATGGCCACGGGAAAATTGAAAACGTGCTCGAGCAAGCCCCCATCGATAATACAGTCAAAAGTCTGATGTAATTCTGGGGGCACTTTTTGATCAAAATCATGGATAATGCTGGCGTCTTCATAATTTGAAGCATCCATCGAATCCACCTTATCGGCCCCCAGTATTTCCAAAAACGGTTCCACATATTGTGAACCGGCGATACGCCGGCGGAATTCCGTGGAAGCCAGGCCTTCCGGCCAGCAGTGGTGCTCCCGCAACATGGATTCCAGTTCTTCGGAATCAACAAAGAGCGGGAGATTTTGGCGGCCCAACGTCAGGGTTTTTTTGTAACTGACACCCTGCCCGCGTGCTTCCACGAGAATTTTGGCGAATTGTGCGGTTATACCCATATGATCATTCTTTCATTTCGCGCGGACAAACTTGGTAATGATCTCGATCATATAGTCCATCATGACTTCCGTTAATCCAGGATAGACCCCGATGAACATCGCTTCGTTCATGATCCGGTCAGCCCCCCGCATGTCGCCGACAATCCTGATGGCTGCGGGATTTTCCTTTCGGAGCTGGACGAACGCCGGCTGCCGCACCAGGTTGCCGCCAAACAACATGCGATTGCCGATTTTTGCCGCGTCCAACGCCCGGGTCAGTTCTGTGCGCGTGAAAGGTGCCGTTGGTTTGACCAGCATCATGAAGCCAAACCAGGAACATTCGGTGCGGTTTCCCGTGGCGTCCCACGTGAAGCCTTTGTCCGTCCAACCCGTGGCATGCGTCGGCAGCATGAACTCGAAGAATTCACCCAGCGGAGCCAGGCCACGGCGTAAATATTCCCAATTCTTTTTCCGGGCCTCCACAAATGCGGGCAACTTTTTTAATTGCTGCCGGCCAATGGCCGCTTGCGGATCCAGCGGTTTCAGATTGTAGCCGAGATGCGAATAAATATATTTGTGATCGTAGCCTTCCGGCAGTTCGCCGAGTTTCCAGCCAAAACGTTTATGGCATGTATCGTCCTTGCCGCTGGCACACCAGCAGTCGCGTCCCCAATCACGGAAACTCTCCGTGAGCACCTTGAGTTTCATATCGCGCACGATGTTGACAGAGCCGCCTTCGCCCAGCGTAAGATGATGGGGTGGATAAAAACTTTGCGTGGAAAGATCGCCAAATGTGCCCGAAAACTGGCCGTTGTAAGTGGAGCCCAGGGCGTCGCAATTGTCTTCGATCAACCAGAGGTTATGCCGCTGGCAAAAGGCCATGACGGCGGCGAGGTCAAACGGGTTGCCCAATGTGTGCGCCATCATCACCGCCTTGGTTTTGCCCGGTACGAATGCCGCTTCCAATTGATCAATACACCCGTTCAACGAGGCGGGATCGTTGTCAATGAATACCGGCACGCAACCGTTCTGCAAAATCGGTGCGACCGTCGTCGGAAAGCCGGCGGCCACGGTGATGACTTCATCGCCGGGACGGACCTGGCGGTCACCCAGCTTGGAACTGGTCAACGCCGAAAAAGCCACCAGGTTCGCAGAGGAGCCGGAGTTGACCAGAATGGATTTTTTGACGCCCAGAAATTTGGCGAGTTCGTTTTCAAAAGCATCGCCTTCCGGTCCAAGGGTCAGCCAGAAATCCAACGTGGAAGCAACGGCAGCTTCCACTTCATTTTCATCAAAAACCCGGCCGGCGTAAGGCACCGTGGTTTGGCCGGGCACAAAAGCCGAACGCCGGGCATCATTCCCCGGACGGTTTGCGGCATGGGTAGCGGCGGAAAATTCGCGCGTCAGGCGCAAGATCTCAGCTTTGATTTCTGCGGGTGTCTTCGTCATGAGAAAATCATTCAATGGCCCACGCGGTTTTCGCGGTACGGGCGTTGTTTTCGTATTCCGCTATCTGCTGCTGCGTCAAGCTTTCGACGCTCACTGCATTTTCATGGACGCGCCGATACCACTGCACGGTATGCGCAATTGTCGTGGCAAAATCCCAGGTCGGCTGCCAGTGCAAAATACGTTTCGCTTTGGTCGTTGAAAGCATGAGCAGTTTGGCTTCATGCACCGCGTGGGGATTGCTTTTATCCTCCCAATGTCCGGGCCAATGTTTCAATGCTTCCTGCACCAGATCGCCAACGTTGCGATTGGAGTCCTTGTCCGGTCCAAAGTTGAAGGCGGAACAAATATTTTCGCCCGCAGCCACCGGCTGATACAGCCGGGAGGCCAGCCACAGGTAACCGCTCAAGGGTTCCAACACATGTTGCCATGGACGCGTGGCCGCCGGATTACGGACAGGAATCGCCTCCCCGCGTTGCAACGAACGAATGCAATCCGGCACGATCCGGTCAAGCGCCCAATCACCGCCGCCGATGACATTGCCGGCGCGGGCGCTGGCAATACGTACGGGTGATTTGCCAAAAAAAGAACGGCGATACGCGCTGATGACGATTTCAGCCGCACCCTTGCTTGAGCTATAGGGGTCATGCCCGCCAAGATGGTCTTCTTCGGCGTAGGCGTAATCCAATTCGCGGTTTTCGTAGCATTTGTCGGTCGTCACGATGACCGCCGCACATTTTTTATCGAGCGCGCGCAAGGCTTCCAAAACATGCGCCGTGCCCATGACGTTCGTGGCGTAAGTTTCCAGCGGATGATCGTAGGAATAACGGACCAAGGCCTGCGCGGCGAGGTGAAAGACAAAATCCGGCTGGACGCGGTGGATGGATTTTTTAATGGCTTCGGCGTCACGTACATCACCGATTTCGTGCGACACCAGATCTGCGATCCGAAGCTGCTCAAATAACGACGGCTGCGTCGCCGGCGGCTGGGCAAAGCCGTGGACGCGCGCGCCCAATTGGACCAGCCAGCGCGCCAGCCAAGCTCCCTTGAAACCGGTATGACCGGAGAGCCAGACGGTTTTATTTTTGAAGGAACCGGCGAACATCGGAATAGTTATTTGAACCACGGTGGATTGCCGGATTCAGCCATTTGAATGAGGTTGTCACGATCACGCTGGGTGTCCATGCAGGCCCAAAAACCGTCATGCTTGAAAATGTTCAGCTGGCCGTCATGCGCCAGCTTGGTCAGCGGCTCGCGCTCCAGGATGCAATCATCTGATTCTGAAAGACGCGATGTAAAATCGCGATGAAAAAAGAAGAAACCGCCGTTGATCCAATGATTGTCCAGGTCGGGCTTTTCAGCAAATTCCACCACGCGGTCCCCTTCCATTTTGACTTCACCGAAACGCGACGGCGGGCGGACCCCCAGAAAGGTGCCGACTTTTTTGACGGCAAGATGCGCCGCGAATTCGGCTTTCAGATCAGCATCCGTGACACCGTCGCCGTAGGTCACGGCAAAATGTTCCGCCGTACCAAGATACTTGCGGGCGGCCTGCGCGATGCGGCTGCCGGTCATGTTCTTTTCACCCGTATAAGCCAGCGTCACTTCCCAATCAAGGTCATGCCGGTATTCGTGGACTGTGACGGCATTGGTCTTCAGATTGATGGTGGAATCCGCGTTGCGCAGATGAAAATTACTGAAATAATCCTTCACGACATCCGCCTTGAACCCGAGACAGAGGACGAACCGGCGAAAGCCGTGCCGGGCATAAATCTGCATGACATGCCACAGCACCGGATGCTCGCCAATCGGCACCATTGGCTTGGGCCGGAATTCAGTTTCTTCCTTGATGCGCGTCCCCAAACCACCACATAAAATGAAAACGGGCACATTGGCAACGTTCATGCCGCGCATGCTAGTCGGCACGGCTTTTTAATGAAAGCGCAAAGTCATTCCCGCCGCATTTCAACCTGAAACGCCAAGTTTCTGCCGGTCGTAAATTCGCTTTTTCTTTCCCGAATTTTTCCCTACGCTCCGGTCATGCCTTCATTCGACATTGTCTCGCAGGTCAACTCGATGGAAATCGAAAATGCTGTCAATCAAGCCCGAAAAGAATTGATCAACCGGTTTGATTTCAAGGGCAGCAAATGGGAGATCGTGCTGGAAAAAACCGAAATCAAACTTTCCGCCGAGGATGAGTTCAAAGTGACAACTCTGAACGAGATCATGATCGGCAAGCTCGCCAAACGCGGTATCAGCCTCAAGAGCGTGGAACAGTGCGATCCCGACATCTCACCCCTCGGCCACGCGCGCCAGAGCATCAAGATCAAGAACGGCATCGAATCCGTCGTGGCCAAGGAGATCACCGGTTTCATCCGCGACAGTAAATTCAAAGTCACAACGGCAATCCAGGGTGATGAAGTACGGGTGAATGGTAAAAGCCGCGACGAACTGCAGACGGTCATCGCCGCCGTGCGCACCCATGAATTTCCTGTGGCCGTACAATTTGTAAATTTCCGGGATTAACAAATTAAATGGCCGCCAAAAAACAGGTTCGCATGGAATGGTTGCAAGTCCTGAGAGGCGTCGCAGCCACCATGGTTTTCTTCGATCATGTCTGCTTGTCAGAGATGAAAGAATTCGGAAAGATAATTAGTCTCCCTCATTTTTTAATGAGTGGCGATGCTGGCGTAGATGTTTTTTTTGTGATCAGCGGCTTTATCATGCTGTTTATTACGCCACAGCGAATCGACAGTGTTCGCGGTTGGCTGGAATTTATTTACCGGCGCTTAACGCGGATTTTTCCACCCTACTGGATTGTCTTTGTCGTTATGTTTGCGGTCTGGCTTCGCAAACCAGAACTGTTTAATAATTACTATCACAATCAAATGGATGTCTGGCGCTCATTTTTTTTGGTGCCGCAATCATTCGAAACCTTGGTGGGCGTGGGATGGACTTTAATCCACGAACTTTATTTCTATTTCGTATTTTCAGCCTTGTTAATTTGGGGAATCACCGGCCGGATCAGCCTGCTCATCATCTGGTTCGGAACCGTTTTACTGGTGAATCTTCTGGGCTGGACTGAAAAACTGGAGGGACAACACGTTTTACAACTAATATCGAGCCCGTTCAGTCTGGAGTTTCAGCTGGGGGTCTTGATTGCTTTATGTTATAAAAAATTTAATGCGCTGCGCTTTGCGCCCTGGCTTTGCGCTTTGTTGGCCATCGGCGGCATTGTCGCCATTTATGGAATCGGTCACTTTATTCCTTACGTTGGCGTATATCCCAATAATAACCACCTATTTAGAGTGGGTTATTACGGCTTGGCTGCTTTTTTTACCGTCTTTTGGGTGGTTCAACTTGATACGGCCGCGCGTACCATTAAAGCTCCACATTGGGCTGTTTTATGTGGCGATGCTTCCTATTCGTTCTATCTATTACACGGCCCGATCGTGGTCGCTTTGTATAAAATTTTCCGCAGCATCACTCCATATCCAAATTTTGGCATCGCGATTTGTTATGATTTATTAGTCATTGTGGCGGCTTTTAGCGTGGCTATTTTATTCCATGTCAAAATCGAACGCCGGCTCATTTCCTTTTTTCACCGATTGGCAGTCCGGCTTTTCAAGAAGCCGGTCAATGTGACAACTGGAGAAGTCGCCGCTTAATAAAACGGCCTCCCACTGCGGCTTATTGACGCACTAATGAATTTCAAGTCGCAAAGTCAAATCGTCCGCCGATTTACATTCCAACAAAACACACTCCGTGATCAGCTCCCATCCAGCAGGCATCGCTTGCGCAAAGAAGTTGCTGGCGCGCGGCGGTGACTTCCCTTTCATCATCAACTCTGGCGGCCGCCAAACTGCGATGTTTTCTTGTTTGGCGTTCGCTTAAAATGCGGCAAGCTGAATGAGCTTATATGCACTGCGTCATCGGTTCCGGCCCGGCAGGAATTGCCTGTGCGAAAGCGCTCCTCGCGCGCGGGGTCTGCGTTCTTATGCTGGATGCTGGATTGGAGCTTGAGCCCGACCGCGCGCAAATCGCCCGCCAGCTGGCTGCCCAAATTCCCTCGAACTGGCAAGCAGACCAAATTCAGGCCTTAAAAGGTGACACCCTGGCTGATGCTGCCGGCATTCCCTTAAAGCGGTTGTTTGGCTCGGATTTCCCGTATCGCGAGACGGAAGAGAAAATCCCCTGGCGGAATCAGGGTACCGGTTTGAAGCCATCGCTGGCGTTTGGTGGCCTTAGTAATGTCTGGGGCGCAGCCATGCTACCGCACCGGGAAGAGGACATGACCGATTGGCCGGTCAAAAATTCCGATCTGGCCCAGCATTATCGCGCCGTCACAGAGTTCACCGGCCTGGCGGCGCAACCAGATGACCTCACAGAAATTTTCCCGCTGCACTGCGATCATCCCGGCAATCTACCACCGAGCCGGCAGGCCGATTCGCTGCTGAAAAAACTGGCCCGCCATCGTCAAAAGCTGCGGCAACGCGGCTGGCATTTTGGCCGGGCACGCGCGGCGATCCGCGCTCCTGACAACACAAACCAAAACGGTTGTGTCCGCTGCGGTTTCTGCCTATACGGATGCCCTTACGGCTATATTTACAATTCCGCCGACACCGTCCGCGAATTGCTCGAACACCCACAGTTTACCTATCAGCGCGATGTCATCGTGACGGCCGTACACGAAGCAGCGGGAAAAATTCTCATCACAGCATTCAATCGCTTAACCCGCGCCCCGCTGACGTTTGAAGTGGATCGGGTATACCTGGCGGCAGGGGTGATCCCGACGGCACGAATCGTCCTGCGTTCGCAGAACGCCTACAACCGTGCTTTGACGTTGCGTGACAGCCAGTATTTCCTGTTCCCACTTTTATCCGCTCGCCGGACACCAGGGGTGGAGGCTGAAACGCTCCATACGTTGAGTCAGATTTTTCTAGAATTAAAGCAGCCAGACGTCAGCCATCATAGCGTGCACCTGCAGGTTTATACCTACAGCGACACCATTGGCGAGGCCATCCGCAAATCACTTGGCCCCTTGAAATGGCTGGCCCGGCCGCTCATCGAGCGCATGGTCGTCGTGCAGGGCTATTTGCATTCCGATGATTCTTCAACTGTCGCCATGACTTTGAAACCAGCCAGCGAAACCGATTTCTTGCAATTGGAAGCCCGGCCAAATCCAAAAGCCCGGGTCGTTGTAAAAAAAGTCATGCGTGAATTGCTCAAGCAGTCACACCGCCTTGGCGGACTGGCGGTCCCCCCGATGCTGCAATTTGCCGAACCGGGCCGTGGTTTTCATAGCGGCGGGTCACTGCCGATGCGCGAGCAGCCAGGTCCATTTGAAACCGACACGTTGGGCCGTCCACACGGTTGGTCGCGCATCCACGTCGTGGATGCTTCCGTGCTGCCCAGCATCCCCGCCACGACCATCACCTTTTCTGTCATGGCCAATGCCCATCGGATCGGTTGGCAAACCGCGAGTTTATAAGTCATGAATGCCCCCAGAATTTGTGCGATTACCGGCAGCAATGGCTATGTCGGCGGCGGCATCAAAAATCATTTCATTGCCCGCGGGTGGGAAATTTTAGAATTGGTCCGCCGCCCGACGGGCGGGGCGCGGGCGGCAAAATTTCAGCTCGGCGACGAAATCACACCTTCGGCACTTGCGGGGGTGAACGCCCTGGTCCATTGCGCGTACGATTTTAAGCCGCTCCGCCAAAACGAAATTCATACGGTGAACATTGAGGGTTCTCGCAAATTATTCCAAACCGCAAAAATCGCGGGCGTGGAAAAGATAATCTTCATTTCGTCCATTAGCGCCTACCCCGGTTGCCGTTCGTTGTACGGGCAGGCAAAGCTGGCGATCGAAAAAATCGCTCTGGAACAGGGCGCTTTGGTTATTCGCCCTGGCCTGGTTTATGGCAATGGCCCGGGCGGCATGTTTGGCAAGCTCACTACGCAAGTTCGTCAATCCACCATCATTCCGATGATCGGCGGCGGCTCGCAGATCCAATATCTGGTACATCAGGAAGATTTATCAAACTTCATCGAGGATTGCGCCAGTCGAGCCGGGAGAATTTCTCCACGAATTTTAACCGCCGCCAATGAACAACCATGGGCGTTCAAACGATTGCTCCAGGAGATTGCCCGCGCCCTGGGTAAAAACCCGAAATTTGTCCCACTGCCTTGGCGGCTCGTTTGGGCGGGATTGAAATCAGCCGAACTGTGTGGCGTGCGATTGAACTTCCGCAGCGACAGCCTGGTCAGCTTGATGTATCAGAATCCGAACCCGGATTTCTCTCTGAACGCCGAAGCCGGTTTGATCTGCCGTCCGTTTGAAATCACACAGTTATCGCTGTGACTCAGCAGCCAGGCGGCTTGCGGGTCCGGGTTTTCAACCCGAGCGCACTCATGAAGAAGCTGGAAAAAATGATCTGGATACCGACCACGATGAGGGTCGCTGTCGGAATCAAGCGGCGTAAATTTTCTTCCGGCGGCAACTCGCCAAAACCGGTTTGTTTCCAGATCCAAACCGAATACACCAACGAAAGAATTCCACCGCACCCGATCAAGAAACCTAAAACGATCCCTTTTTCGAGCGTAAAGATCTTAAAGATGCGCCCAAGTTTGGGATCGTCCGGCAAGAGTCCCTCGGCAATGGCAAAAACTTTGGTGAAAAAGGCAAAAGCAATGAGCTGAATGCCGATAATCAAGGCCATGCACGCCATCGTAAGCGTGCCAACATTCAAAGCGACAGCCCCAATTCTAATATTATTGAAAGCAAGAGCCGTGGCCAGAATCGCACCCAGAACCACCAGCAAAAGACCGGGCATAAAAAATAACCAGCGCGGGGAAAACAGCAGCATGAAGCGCAGATGCCGCCAGCCATCACGCCAGGGTTTCAGGTGCGGCGGGCGCGAGCGACCATCCTTATGCAACGTGATCGGAACTTCGGTGATCTTGAGTTTTTTGAGGGTGGCTTTGATGACCATTTCAGAGGCAAATTCCATTCCGGTCGTCTGCAGATCCATTTTCTCAAAAGCGGCTTTGGTGAAACCTCGCATGCCGGCGTGAAAATCATGCGCCGGACACTGGAAAAAAAGCTGGCCAATAAATGATAAAACCGGGTTGCCAACCCAGCGATTCTTCCAGGGCATTGCCCCAGGCATGATCGTGCCACCACCAATTGGCAAACGACAACCCATGACCAGATCAAAGCCAGCTTGAAACTGTTTGACGAACAGGGCGAGCTCGGAAAAATCGTAGCTGTCATCGGCATCCCCCATGATGATCCACGGGCCGGCAGCTGCCCGGACACCACCAGTAATTGCACTCCCATAACCACGTTCGCTGACCGGCACGAGGCGCGCGCCGGAGTGTTCCGCAATGGCTTGTGAACCATCCGTGCTGCCATTATCGGCGATAATGATCTCGCCATTTATGCCGGCACGCTGCAGGCCAAGCTTGGCCTGCTCAATGCAACGAGCGAGCGTTTCCGCCTCATTCAAACAAGGCATCACGATGGTCAGCTCGATGGGTTGAGTCATGGATGAACCAGATTACGCGCCCGGCAATCCTCGGGGCGGCGGCCGGTCATTGTCAACTTGAACCGGTATAATGAACCGGTAAAGCCCGCTCAGATTTCCACGGTTTGCTTATACTCCGGGACGATGACTTGCGCGTTCGGTTTCATGGCCCGCAAGGTTTCAGCATGGGCGAGGCATTGCGTTTCTTCGCCATGGATGCAAATGATCTTCTTGAGGTCGCCGGAGAGTTTTTGCACGTAGTTCTTCAATTCATTTTTATCGGCGTGACCGGAATAGGTGTCGAGCGAGACAACTTTGGCCCGAACCTCGTAGGGCTCGCCAAAGATATTCACAGGCGTTTTGCCGGCAACAATCTGGTTACCCAGTGTGCCATCGGCACAGTAGCCGATGAAAAGGACCAGGTTCTTTGCGTCACCAACATTATTCTTCAGGTGATGCCGGATGCGTCCGCCTTCGCACATCCCGGAGGCACTGATGATGACCATCGGTTCTTTGTGATCATTCAATTTCTTGGAATCTTCCACGTTGCTGATGTAGGTAAGATTGCTCATGCCGAACGGATTCTCGTTGTTGCACATCGTATCGTAGATGGTCGGCCGCAACGCTTCGGGATGTTTTTTATAAATGTCGGTCGCGTTCAGGCTCAGCGGGCTGTCCACATAAATCGGCAGGCGCGGCAATTTGCCGGCACAGATCAATTCATGCAGCACATAAACAATCTGCTGCGTGCGACCCACGGAAAAGGCGGGGATGATGATCTTGCCTTTATGGGCCAGCGTTTCCGCGACAAATTTGCCAACTAAATCATCCGCATCCGGACGTTGTTCATGAACCCGCGCGGCGTAGGTGGATTCAATCTGGAGATAGTCCACGTTCTCGACGGGAATCGGATCGCGCAGGAGTTCATCGCCACCGCGGCCCACATCGCCCGAGAACAAGTAACAAAACTTCCGGCCATTTTCCGCCACATCCAAAATCACCTGGGCGGAACCCAAAATATGGCCGGCATCACGAAACGTCACCGTCACACCGGGCACGGGCTGGAAAGATTTTTCGTAATCATGAGCCACCAGTTGCGCCACGCATTTTTGGGCATCGCGGGTGGTGTAAAGTGGTTCGACGGGCGGTTGATGTTTACGGGCCCGAACCTTGGAAACGAAGAGGGCGTCCTGTTCCTGGATGTGCGCCGAATCCAGCAGCATGATGCTGCACAGGTCGCGGGTTGCGGAGGTGCAATGGATCGGGCCGTCATAATTTTTGCATAAGCTCGGCAATTTGCCGGCGTGATCCAGGTGGGAATGGCTCAGCACTACTGCATCCACCTGCCGCGTGTCAAAAGGCAGCACCTTGTTCAATGCTTCAGATTCCTGGCGATGGCCCTGAAACAGGCCGCATTCAAGCAAGAACTTCTTACCGTTGACCTCGATCAAATACATGGAACCCGTGGTCGTGCGCGAGGCGCCAAAGAAGTGGATTTTCATGCCGTCAAGATGCCCGTTCAAAAACGAAAGTCCAGCGCGCGGTCGCGCGCCATAAAACGCAGTGGACATCCGCCATCAATCCGTTAAATTCAACCATCATTTTATGAAGAACGATTCAACCGTCACTTTTTTGAATTACGTGCTCGCGGTGCTGGTGGTTTTCAGTGTTGGGTTTGCGATGTTGACTAGCTGGCGTGACCACAAGCTCCCGCAATTGGCCCCCGCCGCCATGCAAGCTAACAATAACTTTCAAAAGTTGAATGCCGTTTTGAATGATGCCATGGCCTACTACAACGCCAATGGCCGCAGCCCCGAATTGGGACGCATCCTTCAAGCGGCCCAGCAAAAACCCGCCGCTAAATAAGATTTTATGAGCCCCGATTCCAATCCCGAAATTTCCGCCCTGCGCAAGCAAGTTTTCATTCAATTGATCGCTTTGGTCGTGATCGCCGGCACCTTGACGGGTTACCTGTATCGCCAGGCCAGCGCCGTTGGCAAACAAATAACCCAGGCGCAACAGATCATTACGGCCTATCAACAAAATCAGCCCACATTTAATAATTTCATTAATGAACTGGTCGCCTACGGCGAAAAGCACCCGGACTTTACCCAGCAGGTTTTGAAAAAATGGGGCATTGCTCCGATTCCCGGCGTGCCGGCCGGTTCACCCGCGCCCATGCCGAAGAAGTAAATTTCAGACTGCCACTTTCACGCCGCAGTTCGGACAATAGTTCGCCTGCGGCGAAATTCTTTGTCCGCAGCCCGCACAATCCGTATGCGCCCCCTCGTGGCGCCGGTGGATGATAATATTGCGGATGTAGGGAATCCAACTGAACGCGTAGGAGATGATGAATACCGAATCGCGTTGCCGGACGGAATAGGCGAACAGTAATAGCGCCCCAATCAAGCTAAACCACCAGAACGCCATCGGCACAGTCACCTGCTTCTTTTTTTCCGTGGCATACCATTGCACCAGAAACCGCGAGAAAAAAATGATCGAGCCGGCATAACCAACCACTTTCCAGGCGCTCCATTCGATGCCCAGAAACTTGTCGTGATGCCAGATCACGTTATGCCAGATGAAATCCATTCGCGCATTAAGCCGCAGCCGTCCCAGCCTGACAAATCATTTTCCAGCCTCCGGTTTCAGATAAATCGTCTGCGACGGGAAGGCGAAATCAATTTTTTCCGCGTCAAAACGCGCTTTCAGCGCCAGATTCATTTCCTGCAACGCCGCCAGCGATGCCTTCACATCCGTTCCCTTGCACCAATGAACCACCAGGATATTCAACGAGGAACTCTCAAACGTATTGAAGCTCATCACCAGATCGGCGGTCAGGGGATGATTGCGGAAAATATCCTCAACGATCTTCAGGGCCAGCTTCACCTTCTCCGTCGGCGTATCGTACGTGATGCCGATGTTTATGACGTTCTTGATGGTCGGCCGGCCGCTGATATTCGTGATCGTCGCATTGTTCATGGCCTTATTCGGGATGGACACCAGATAGCCGTCAAGGCTGCGAACGCGCGTGCTGCGCATCCCAATGGTTTCCACCATGCCGTCCACCCCATCAATCTGGATACGGTCACCGATCTTGAAGGGTCGGTCCGCAAAGATCGCCACCGCGCCAAAAAAATTTGCCAGGGTATCCTGCGCCGCCAGGCCGACGGCCAGGCCGCCGATGGACAATGACGCCAGCGCGGCTGTGATATTCACCCCCATATTGTTCAAGGTCATCAATGCCGCGACGACGATAATGAATAGTTTCAACGATTTGCGGATCAGCGGAAACAACTGTTCGCGAAATTCCTTGTCGGCGTTGGCGGCGGCGCGTTGATGCCAGAAACCCATCAGCAAATCCACCAGCTTCATCACCACATAAGTGACCGTCGCGGCGACAACCACCGTAAATCCCTTATTCAAAATGTTCTGCACCAACGACGGCCACTGGAACACATCCAGACCAATGCGCAGAAAAATAACAAAAGCGATGATCTTTACCGGCCCGTTCAACAGGTCAAGCAAGAGGTCATCCAACTGCGTTTCGGTTTTTTGCGTCCATTGCTTCAACCAGACCCGCGTAAGAAAATCCAGCAGCTTTGAGACATAAAACGCCAGGAAGATATAGACCAGCGAAAAAATGTATTTCCACAGCGGATTGCCGCAAAAATTGTAATCCAGGACCGGCCACTGCTGGGCGAGTTCTTCAATCTGTTTCTCAGGAAATCCTGGCGGGGCTGGCGCGTTGGTGACACTGGCCGGAACGCCGTTCGATGAAGTCGTGGAACTGATCGTCAGGTTTAGCGCATTGGTTGTCTGTGTCGCCGCCCCGGCGCGCCACGCGGACCACACCAAAATTACGACCCAGAAAACGATCAATGCCAGATACCATTTTTCAAAACGCTTTTTCATAAGAATTTGATTCCACCCGACCGAAACATCAGGCAAGAGACCGTTACCATCCTAGCAAAAATGATTCCAATTTCAACCGCCTGCCACGATTTTCACGATTTCCAGCTTATCGCCGGCCGACAATTTTCGGTGCGAAAATTCCGACGGTGCGACCGCTTCGCCGTTGTGCTCCACCACGACACTGCGCGGCAACAATTTTTGTGCGAGCAGGAAGGCCTCCAGCGAACACGGCAGTTCCGCCACAACCGTTTTTCCATTGGCAATGACGGTCAGCATGCGGTCAGCGCGGCATCCCAATCTTTCCAGACCGGTTCATAACCCAATTTGCGGATCAGTTCGGCAACTTCGCGCGGGGAACGGTCATCAGAAATCTCAAATTGGCCGGTCGCATTCGTCGCCCGATTTTCCGGGGTTGCCCATTCACTGGCACCAGCCGCCAGTTCAATGATGCGGCCGCGCTCGGTATGGTGAATCTTTTCTTTGCCTGCACCCGTATAACCACCCGGTTCCGTGTGGCTGCCCGCACTCATCATGGTGATGCCCAGCGGAATCAAGCCATCGCGCAGCTTGGCTGGTTCACGCGTCGAGAGCACCAGTCCGACATCGGGAAACATGAGGCGAAAGGCACAAACCAGTTGCACCAGCTCGCGGTCGGACAATTGCGTGAGCGGCTGAAATTCGCCGGCGCACGGCCGCAGCCGCGGCAGGGAGATCGTCACCTGCGCCTTCCAACAATTCCGCAGTAGATAATCTGCGTGGGCGGCAACGCTCAAGGCTTCGTAACGCCAGTCGGCCAGACCGTACAACGCCGCGATGCCGAGGCGGCGAAAACCGGCGGCATAAGCACGTTCCGGTGTTTCCAGTCGCCAATCAAAATTCTTCTTCGGCCCGGCGGTATGCATCCGATCATAAAGCGCCCGGTCATACGTTTCCTGATATACGACCAGCCCGTCCGCCCCGGCGGCAACAATCGGCGCGTATTCATCCGTTTCCATCGGCCCGACTTCGAGCGATACGCTGGGGATTTCCTCGTGCAAGACGCGCGTACAATCGGCGAGATAATTGTTCGAGACAAATTTCGGATGTTCGCCTGCGACCAGCAGAATGTTGCGAAAACCCTGTTCGCGCAATGCCGCCGCCTCGCGTTTCACTTCGTCCAGCGAAAGGGTCACGCGCAAGATCGCGTTGTCGCGTGAAAATCCGCAGTAAGCGCAATTATTGATGCATTCATTGGAAACGTACAAGGGTGCGAACAGGCGCATCACCTTGCCGAAACGTTGCTGGGTTAATTTTTGCGAGCGGGCCGAAAGCGGTTCCAGCAAAGTGGTCGCCGCCGGTGAAATCAGGCTGGCGAAATCCGCCAGTGACAACCTGGTTTTCGCCAGGCTTTCACGGACCGAGGCTGCGTTCGCGGCCAGCGAACTTTTGACCAGCGCCGGCAACGGTAATGAATTGAATTCAGCAACAAAACTCACAGGCTTAATCTAGCAAGTTTTTCAACGAAGTCGAGCCGGTGAACCACAAAGGGGATTTTAAAACGTCACTGATAATGCGGTGGTTTCGTGATGTTGGCCTTGATGCGTTCGAGCTCCATCGTTTCCATCGTGGAAGATTGTTTCTGCACTTCCCGCTTCAAGCGTTCCAGTAATTTATCCTGGGCAATGAGGATGGCGTTCATCTGCTCGACTTGATATTCCAAGTGCGCGACGTTTGATTCAATTTTGCCCAGCCGTTCGGAAGTATCGTCGTTCATGCGTTGGTTGTTTCGGTTTCACGCTTTTTCCAAACGTAGCGGAACATGATCACCCGCAGCGCAGCGGCCAGCGGGATCGCCAGCACGCCGCCCAGAATGCCGCCCAATAGCGTCGTACCCGTCATCACGGCGATGATGATGACCAACGGATGCAAGCCGACTCGTTTACCCATGATTTTGGGCGAGATGAACAGCCCCTCCAGCGTTTGCACCACGCCAAATACCGCCAGCACCAGCAAGGGATGCGTCCAATCACCATATTGCACGAAGGCGAGGGTCAAAGCTGTGATGCAGATGAAGATCGCGCCGAGAAACGGAATCATGGTGAGAAACACTGCCGCAAAACCCAGCAGGAACGCGTAATTCACGCCGACTACGAGAAAGCCGATGGTATAAAGCACCGCGTCGCAAATCGCTACCAGCACCTGCCCGCGAAAAAAGGCGACGAGATTTTGTTTGATGGAATCGAGCACGAAAATGACTTCATCCTTGGCCGCCGAATCACGCACCGGCAAATAATCGCGCCACCGCTCTTCAATGCCACGTTTCTCCAGCAAAAGATAGAACACGTACACTGGAACCAGTACGAGCCCGGCAAGAAAACCGAAACCGGACGCCACCTTGCCAATCTGGCTTAGCAGCCATGAACTGATTTTCGGCAGGCTGCCGGTCAACCAGCTCGTCGCATCGGCCAGCATCGGCGTATCGAGCGGGTCCTGGCCAGAAACGGAATTGGTGTCGCTGTCATCCGGCTTCGGCAAAAAACGACGCAGCAATTCCGGTGGTTGCGCGATGAACTGCTTGGTGCGGTTTTGCAGGCGTTGCGAGTATTCGGGAACTTTATGCGCGAGTTCCCGGGTTTCGATCACGACCTGCGGAATGACACTCGCCAGCACGCCGGCCACAATCGCAAAGGTGATAACAAACACTAAAATGATGGCACGGACGCGGGGAATTTTGCGGCGCTCAAAAAAATCCACGGCCGGCGACAGTAGGCAGGCGACGACGCCAGCAATGGCCAGCGGCCACAGCACGGGCTTTAAGACATTCAATAGTTGCGACAAACCCCAAACACCCGCGACCAGCAGGCCGACCACCACACCGACCGCCAGACCAGTCAGTGCGAACCAAAGGATTCGCTGCTGGTTTGGAGTGGGAGATTTTGGATTCATGCCGATTAACCCTGCCCCAGCTTCTTCGATTTCTCCGTAGCCGCGCGGACGGCGCTGATCACGGTACCGCGCAGTTTGCCCTTTTCCAATTCATGCAAACCTTCAATCGTGGTGCCGCCGGGACTGGTGACCTGATCTTTGAGAACACCAGGATGCTGGCCGGTCTCCAGAACCATTTTTGCGCTGCCCAAAACAGTTTGCGCGGCCAGTTGGGTGGCGATATCGCGCGGCAGTCCCGCAGCAACCCCGCCATCACTCAACGCTTCGATGAATTGATATACGTAAGCCGGACCGCTCCCGCTCAAGCCAGTCACCGCGTCGAGCAAACTTTCCTTCACGGCAAAGGCGCGACCGACCGCCGACACCAATTTCTTTGCGAGTTCACCATCCGCCGAAGTGGCGGATTTGCCGACGGCAAAAGCGGATGCCCCGGCACCGACCAATGCGGGCGTATTGGGCATCACCCGGATAATGCGGGCGCCAGCCGGCAAACCGCTTTCCAGTTTTGCCATCGTCACCCCGGCCGCGATGGAGATAAGCAGATGATTTTTGGTGAAGGCACCGGAAATCTCGGCGAGCACAGCCGCCACCTGGTCCGGTTTGGTGGCGAGGATCAAAACATTCGCCGCCTGCGTGACTTCGCGGTTAGTGGCCACGGTCTTGGCGCCGGTTTCCGCCGCAAAATATTTGCGCGCCGCTTCATAGGGATCTGCGGCAAAAATTTGGTTCGCCTTGACGAGCTTGGCGTTGAGAAAGCCGCGAGCGAGCGCCGTAGCCATTTTGCCCGCGCCCAGAAAACCGATTTTGGGTGATACTGCCATGGGGATTTTGTAACAGGCATTGCACCGGCGCGGAAGTGAAAACGCGCCGCGTTTGAAGTTGTGACGGCGTCCGAATGACAAAAAGGCCGGGACAACGTGTCCCGGCCCTGCTTTTGTCGCGCAAGCGTTGCTCAGACCAATTCCAACTCTTCGTCCAGCACCGGCGTCTCGCTGGCTTCGATCTTCACGCGCATTTTCTTCAAGGCGCCATCCTGAATCTGGCGGATGCGTTCGCGCGTCACATCGAACCGGACGGCAATCTCTTCCAACGTTTTCGGATTGCCGTTATCCAAGCCGAAGCGCAAGGCCAGGATTTTGCTTTCGCGTTCGTCCAGGGTGGCCAGGGCTTCGCGCACGAGGCCGCGGTCATTTTCCCGCACCAGTTGATCAAACGGCGCGGCGGCATTGGTATCCGCCACGACATCCGCGATCGGCTTCGGTTCATCATGGCCCAACGGCGCGTCAAGTGACACCGGCGTTTTGGATGCATCGCGATATTGCTGGATGCGGCGCACGTCGAGGTTGAGATGTTCGGCAATCTCATGGTCGGTCGGCTCGTGGCCGAACAACTCACGCAACTTCACTTCCGCGCGGCGGATGTGCGCCATCTTGTCCACCACGTGCACGGGCAACCGGATCGTTTTAGATTGGTTGGCCAGCGCCCGCATCATGGATTGTTTGATCCACCACGCGGCATAGTAGGAAAGTTTGGCGCCCTTGCCGGGATCAAAACGTTCCACGCCCTTCATCAGGCCAATGTTGCCTTCGTTGATCAGGTCGAGCAACGGCAGGCCGAGGTTTTCATAATCGCGGGCGATGCGCACGACGAGGCGCAAGTTGGCCGTGATCATGCGTTCGCGCGCTTTTTTGTTGCCGCGCTTAACTTGTTTGGCCAAAGCTAATTCTTCTTCCGGCGTCAATAGTTTCACCTGCCCGATCTCGTTCAGATACAACTGCAACGAATCGCGGCTCAACGATTCTTTTGGCGCCGCTGGCAACGGATCCAGAGTCACCGGCGTCCGCACGACGGCTTCCGGTTTGACCGCTCCGCGGGCGCGCCAGGCGCGCGGCAGGCATTTCTTTGCGGCCCGGACACGCGTCACCCGTCCATTCGATTTCTTTTCTGCTCCCGAAACTTTGTCTTTGAACGCGATTTTCATATGTGATTCCTTTCAGTTCAATTTTTCTGGCTGTTTAAATTTCCCGGTTGTGGCAACAAACTTTGCAACTTGGCGATGATGGCCCGCTTGCCGGCCACGCCGACCAACTGGTCATGCACCAATCCATTCTTGAAAAACAACAAGGTCGGGATGGATTGGATATGATACTGCTCGGCCAGCGCGGAATTTTCGTCCACATTGACTTTCACCACGCGGGCGTCGCTGGCATTTTCCGACGCGATCTCTTCCAGCACCGGCGCCAGCATCTTGCAGGGGCCGCACCATTCCGCCCAAAAATCCACAATCACAGGTTGTTGATGTTGCAGAACTTCACGTTTGAAGTTCGCCTGGTTGACTTCGATGGTCGCTTTCATTTTTTCTCTTTCTTCGTTTGATCAACATTTTGATCGTTTGCAAAAAGTTCCTGTTCATCCCAGCCGCCGCCGAGGGCTTTGATCAACTGCACCGCCGCGATCAATTGCTGCCCGGCGAGCTGCGCATTGGCGCGTTCGGCGGTCAGCGCATCGCGGCTGGCATCCACCACTTCGATGTAGGCGACGATGCCGGAACGATAGCGGTCCGTCGCCAGGTCCGTGGCGCGCCGGGCGCTTTTCACCGCACGCGCCTGCGCTTCCGATTGCACGGCCAGGTGGCGGATGGCCGACAGGCTGTTTTCCACATCACCAAAGGCGACGAGCACTTGCTGGCGGTATAACGCCACCGACTCGTCATAGGCCGCCCAGGCCCGCTTGTAATTCGCCCGGTTCCGGCCACCGGCAAAGATCGGCAGCGAAACGCTCGGACCAAAACTCCAGCTCCGGCTTTCCCAAGTGAATAATGAGGAAACATCGCCACTCAAATAACCCCCGGACGCGGTCAGGGAGACAACCGGGAAGAACGCGGCTTTGGCGACGCCGATCTTGGCGTTGGCCGAGGCCAGTTGCCGTTCTGCCGTGGCGACGTCCGGACGACGTTGCAACAGGTCCGCCGGCAAACCGGCCGGGATTTGCGGCGGCGTCGGGTTCCAATCGGCGTTGGTTAACGCAGCCAGTTTAAAATCCGCCGGATTCTCCCCGACCAGGATCGCAATGGCGTTTTCCAATTGATCGCGTCGTTGAGCAAGCGAGGAAGCCTCGGCTTCCGTCGTGGCCAATTCCGTTTCCGCCTGCGCCACTTCGAGTTCGCTGCCGATGCCGCCCTGGAAACGACCACGCACCAGCCGCACCTGTTCCTGGCGCAAATCCACCGTGCTCGCGACCGCGGCGATTTCGGCGTCAAGTGAACGCAACGCAAAATAATTTTGCGCCACATCCGAGTTCAACGTGAGCAGCACGCCGTAGAATTGTGCCAGCGACGCCTGCGCATCGTCCCGCGCACCTTCAAAATTCCGGCGCACCCGGCCCCACAAGTCAATTTCGTAGCTCAGGTCGAGCGGCGTATTGAACGTATTTGCCGTTACCGAACCAAAGCTCGGGTTTTGATTGGGCGAGTAACGCTGGCGTTCATAACTCGGATCAAAACTCAAGTTCGGCAGGAATTCCCCGCCGGCTACGCGGGCGGTCGCCCGCGCTTCGCTCACCCGCGCCACGGCGGCTTTGAGCTGTTGATTCGCTTGCAATGCCTTGGTTTCGAGCGCGTTCAAATTTGTGTCGCCGAACAATTGCCACCAATTGCCCTTCGGCACGCTGTCCAGCGGTTGCCCAACTTTCCAGGCACCATATTCCGCCGCCTTGTAAGCCAGCGGAATGGCATTCGTCGGCGTCTTGTAATCCGGCCCGATTGTCAGCGGACCTGCTTGGGCCGTCGTGAATGTCACAGCCAGGGCGGCGATCAAGATCAGCGTGGTGATCACACCCGCCGCACCGGTGGTGTGGGCCGAAGCCGGCGCGGCTTTTTTCTTGCCGCCCAGTTTCATCAGCGTCACGTAAAACACCGGCGTCAGGAATAACCCGAAGAGCGTC
>DASYEY010000114.1:0-18000 GCA_036498725.1 Verrucomicrobiia bacterium
TATGCCATTGGTATCCGTGCTACGGCTCGTATAGGAACGGGCAAGCGAGATGGGCAGCGCAGGTGCTGGCAATTGCAGATCCGTGGCCGAAGTCTGATAAGCTGATAATTCCGGCGCCACGATGGCATTGACCCCAACGGGATCAGAAGTGAATGTTTGTGGTGAACTACCGCCATAAAAAGCATCCGATTGTACGGTGGCGGCGGCTGTGATGCTGTGCAAGCCGGCGGGCACATGGTACCATGTCATTTGATACGGTGCTCCGACCGTGCCAATGATCTGGCCATTATCATAAAAATTGACCTGATCGACACTGGGAACGCTCACCGTGGCGCTGAGTGTGAGATTAGTTGGCGCCAATACCATCAGAGTAGTAGTACCGCTGAAATCGGCGACTTGCAGCACCACCGGGTTGGTGACATTTCTGGAATTGTAAATCGGGAGATTCGTCACGATTGTCGTCACCAGATCACCGGCCAGATTTTGGGCATTGATCGACCGCACCGCAAAGGTGAAAACGGTATTGGCCGGAGTACCAATCGGTATGATGTAATTGCAGGAAGAACTCAATCCGTTGTACCCCGACAACGGTGTAAAGCGGGTCTGGTCGCTCAAGAAAACTTGATAAGACGTGGCACCGCTGCGCGGCGTCCAGGAAAGGATGATTTGGCCACTGGCGTCGTCTGGTAAAAATTGGCCTTGGAAATTATCGGGCGGCAGGGTCGCCAGTGTCGGCAACGGCGTGGCGCTCTTGACGTCTGAATCTAACTCTGCGCCCGTCGGGGTCAGGGCCACGATTTTATAATAATGGATCACGCCATTCAGGACGCCCACATGCCGGTAGGTACTCTGGGCATTTTGATAGGCGTTCTGGCCGTTCAGCACGGCCACTGATTCAAACGGCCCGTCGGGACTGGTTGAGTGCATGACCGTGAATTGAGTGGCCCGGATCGGTGTCCAGGACAGATCCACATAGCCATTGCCTGGCTGCGGATCAAAGAGCGTCAAGCTGGCGCTGTTGGCGGGCGTCACCAGCGATGTTTCTGCCTGGTACCGGTTGTAGTTGGTGTCATAAGCCGTGACGCGATATTGGTAGGCGTGGTCATTGAGCACGTCCACATCGGAATAGGCCAACCCGAAACCGGTCTTGGTCACATTCGCATACGCGCCAGCACTGCCTTCCCGGCGTTCCACGGAAAATTGCCAGGTCGTGTCGCTGCCGGGAACCGGGTTGGTGGCGCCGGGAGTATTCCATTGCACCAATGTCATACTATCGTAAGCAAAGGCATCGGCGGAGAAGCTCAACGATGGCGGCGGCAGCGCCCTATCATCCGGGCGCGCCTGCGCCCAATCGCTGAGTAAGGGATAACCGTAATCGCAAAAATACGCTTCGATCCAATAACAACGCAAGTCGCTGAGTGGTTCGACGTAACTATAAGGATACACCCCGTAATTATTGACCCCGTAAGAATTCCAGGCGTCCTGCAGCAGCAACCGGTTCAACAACGAGATTTCATTGGTGCCCAGGGTATTGGTGTGTTGGGCCAGTTCCATGGCCCGGCGGGAAACTCCCCATCCATAATAATTGACTACATCATTGGTGGTAAAAAGAATAGCATTGGTCTGGATGATGCGCGTCAATTCCTTGGCCAACAGGCGTTGCATTGCCAAAATGTTGGTGGCGCTGCCGTCGTTCCAGTGGGCCATGATTTCGTTTGTGGCGGTAGGCGACAACCAGTTCCACAATAAGCTGCCCATATGGTCACTGACGGGAGGCGAGCCATAGTTGGCAAATTTGGTGGCAAGCAGGCTGCTCATCTCGATGGCATTGAAATCACCCGAAACAAACTCGACCGGTGACGGTGTTTCATAGCGCGCGATATCCACCACGTAGGCATCTTCCAGTAACAACCGGTTCAACGTCGCCAGATCAGCGGCGGTAAAGGTGGGATCGCTGGCATCATGCCGGGCCAGTAAGGCTCGGGTTTGAGTGGAGAGATCCGCCGCAACCATTCCCGCCTGATTGGTGGTGAAGATCAAGGAACCATTCTGAATGATCCGGGTCAGTTCCGCCGCCAAGTTCGTACGCGCCTGGGTCGAGTCGGAGTTGATGTATGCATTGCTCAGACCGTCTTGAGCCGATGGCGAAAAGTTGGTCCAAACCAAGGTGGAAACTAGGTCCAAGCCGTTGACCAGGCGGTTCGCCAAGTCGGTCGGATATTTAAAGTCCACCAATGTGAAATTCGTGGGCGTACTGACATGCCAATAACGGACATCCGTCTGGTTGGTGGACAGCCCAACCCAGACATCAGGCAGGTAATCGAAAGACCCGCTATTAGCGTCCGCAGAGGGAGGCAACGCAGTAGCTTTGACAGTGAAATTCAGCAGCGTGCTATCATCCGGCCAGTCCAGATAGACTTGATGGTAACCAGAGATTACCCGCGGCCGCACATTTTGCCAGCCACCCGGATCGATACTGCTGGCCAGGGGTCCAGCCTCGATGGAGGTGTTGCCCACCTGATTCCCGATGATCGCCGCCACGCTGGCCCAGTATTGGGCACCGTCCAAAATCGGCCAGCGAAACTGATAACAAACCACCGGCAACGGATCATCATAGCGGAATAATCTCCGCGCGGTGTCATTGGTCAGCACCTGGTTCAAAGTCACATCCCGCGACAAAAGGAGGCTGTTCTTGCCATTCGGAAATACATAGCGGTAATACACGCGGAAGCCGGTGAGATCATCTCCCCATGCCGGCCCGGTCATGAAAGACTGATCATTGATCAGCGCATCGTCCAATAGCATCCGGTTCAATTGCACCAGGTTAGCACCCGTGGGGCTGGTGTTCTTCAAGGTCACCGTTGCGGTCCGGAGCGTAATCGTATTAAACGGACTGAACGAATAAAGCGAGGTCCCGTTCGTCAACAGATGGTTCAATGTCCCCAGCACGATCGGCAGCTTTTCTGCATAAGATATGCTTAAATCCACCAGTGTATTTGAATCCGAAAGGGACACCTGACTTAATAAAAAGCCATATATATTATCACCCGGAGCACTATATTGATAATACCATAGGTTGTACAAAAAGTTGTTATCAAAACGATTGGTAGCCACCTGATTCGCCGCGTACAACCAGGTTCCTGCCTGCGGCCCGGTCCAGCACAAGTTCCCATACGCATTGGGATCATAGAGGTTATACGGATTCGGCGGTGATACAGTGAACCAGGAATTGCCCGGGCTGTTAGGCATCCAGTTGGTGGAGATGAGCGGACTGGTAGCGCAAGTGCTGTCATCAATTTCGCCGCTGACCGCTGTATTGCCGGCGGATTCCCCGGCCGAATTGACCGTCACCACGTGATAGTAATAAGTATGGCCGGCAACGACTGTAATATCTTCATAAACTGTTGCACCCGATAGGTTATGGTCAATGGCCAGATAAGTGCCGTTGACCGCATCCGCCCGGTCAATCCGATATTCCTCAGGTGGACTCTGAGCTGCATTTAATGGGGGCTCCCAAGACAAGGTAACCGCATGGCACTCATCCACCGCCATGAGATTTTGCACGGATTTCGGCGGTGGAAGCGGAGTGGCGGCCACATCCCAGGAAGGCATCGTTTCGATGCCATTGACCACCGCCGAGACCTGGTAATAATATATCTTGTCGTTCACCAGCGGTGGTGTTCGATCCTGATAGGAATTTACCGTGGCGGTGCCGATGGCTGCATACCCGCCATCTTCGCTTATGGAACGATAAATGACATAAGATGATGCTGCCGGATAATTGCTCCAAGACAGGGAAACCGACTGGTTCATGGATAGGGCGCTTAAACCTACCGGCTTGCCTTGGATTTCCGAGCCGATGGCGTACATCTGTGACACCCAGTCCTTATCTCCCACATAAATGTCAGTGACATTTTCAATCCCCTGCACTCGCACCGCGTTGGTGTAAATGATACCATGGGCTGATACGCCGGGGAAATCTGGACCGCGATCAGATACATCCGGCCCAGGATATGTATCATTGAAACCGAATATTCCAAAGCTGTTGATGCCGATACCCCACAAACGGCCCTTGCTGTCCAAAGCGACGATATAGTTTTGTCCCACGGCGATCTTGATGATGCCAGCCAGCGAAGGTATTTGGTGCGGCGTCGGCCAAATCTGCCCCAGCCATTGCCCCCAAACCCACACCTCTCCTGATTCGGTCAGAATCACTCCATAAGAAGGAGCGACCCCAAACTGCTTGATGTTGGCTGGCACATTGGAAACGACCACGGGAATCGTACGATAACAAACGGAACCATCAGGCGTCCCATCACTAATGGTGGAGTAAATTCCTGCCGCATCATGCGGATTGCGTATAAACATCCGGTTGGTGTCCCACATGGGAATATAACCCAGTTCCGACAGGGAGCCATCCTGACGCTGGATCACGATGTGATTTTGCGATTCTTTGATTTGAGCAATGGGGCTGGACGAGGCAGATTCAACGTCAAACAATCGGGCAGGTTGCGCATAATCCATACTGTCGGACAATTGGAAATAATAACTACCATTTTCGCAAAGCCTTCCCCAAGACCACAACGATCCGTCTTTGCATAAGGCCAACCCCTGCAATCCAGATGCAATATCCCTACCTCCCGAATTGGCACAAACGGCAGCGATTTCCCGGCCCGGAAGCACTTCATTATCGTCATTACCCTCAAATTCCACCCGGCCTGGATAGATGGCATTTAGCCCGTTGGCAGCGCTAAATATCTGGTTGGGATCTGTAACCTCCCGGCCAAGCTTCTCATTAAGCCATCCAAAAGACCAAAGCGTCCCATCACCCTTCAAAATAAAATCATCTTGGGCCACCACCACGCCAGTCATGGGTAGTCCTGTTTGGGGATCGAGCACCGGAGTGGGCGAAGGCAGGGTCAAGGCCAGCAGACCCCATGAGTTCGTTGTCCAATTCAAGCTGGTGCTCCAGTTCGTAACTATGAAGGGTGTGGATTCACCTGTATGCACCCCAAACACTAAAGGCCGTCCTGTGGCATAAGAATAGCATTCTCCCCAAAACCAAAGCTGTTTGTCTGGCGTGACCGCAGCGTGCCCGGATTGAAAACTGGCAACGCTCGTGGCCTTGTCCAAATCCAACACCGGGGCCGGCGGATCTCCTATATATTGAGCAGTCCAGTTGTTGGTTTCAGACAATGTCCATCGCGGATCTTCAGGACAAATGTTAAATAGATTTTGACAAAGAAAAACTGGCTCATTAGCAAAATCCGTATCGATTGGCTTGCCACTCGCCACATGCCAAGAACCGGTTCCCAAAAGTGTGCCTGCAATGGTATCATCATTCCAATTTTGATTCCAATTTTGACCCCAAGCCATCAAATGCGTGGCGGGATGTTGCTGGATGATGACGTCAACTTTATTGGTCGAAGCATTCAATCCGTCATAGACATAAACCCGCAACGCTGGCGTCCCGGATGCCACCATTACCGCCGGTGGTGTCCATACGACCGAATCACTGGTGCCAATCGTATCGTTGCCCGGTCCGGCCGGCGAACCGTTGATCATCAGTGAACCCGTTAAAACTTTTTCAATCTTGAATACCATCGAATACCCCTGCGGATCAAAAGCATCCGAGTTCGTCAAGAGCATCGCATAAGCGATTGTGTAGCTGCCATTGTCCGCTGGAACTTCCAACGGATTCATATAATTCAAAATAGGTGGCAACGGATCTGGACAGCCAAATGGCACAGTTCCATCTGATATATTCGTCACACCGTTGGCGCTGACCTTGTAAAAGTAAGTGGTGCCAACCGTCAAATTAGTGTTTTGATAATTCAGATTGTCGGTGGTTCCGAGCAAGGTCCAATTGTTGGTTGAACCGATTGACTGATAGACACTATAAGTCGTCGCACTCGGAATCGGCGGCCACACCAGGTAGACAGCCTGTTTTCCAGGCCGAGCTTCCAACATTGGAACGGTAATCACACTGGGATATATATTAGTGCCGCCATCAAAATCAATCGTCGCGGTAAAACGATTCAACATGGATGGCGTGGCCACCAATGTGAACGTAACCGACGCAGTATTATAGCTGGCAATCGTCCAATTGGTCACCGCGCCGCTGCCATCGACCACGCCGCTTTCATCACGTAAACCGACCGTCAATCCAGAAAAAGTTTGTGAAGTGTTATTGAGAATAGTAAAAGTAGCCAGGCATTGGGTGGCGTTCAGCCAAGAAACATTGGCCTCATTGATGGTCAAAGCCGGATTGGCCGTATAAAGCTCATACGTTGGCGTCGCGCCCTCTGTAAAATTGTCATCATAGGGTTTATCGACAAACATCATGGAAATATCTCCGCCTTGATGGTAAAAATATGTCATTTCGCCTAGCGCCGCCGTTTGAGCATCATCATAACTGGAATATCTATCCACTGGGCCGGGAAATGTGGCCCGCCCGCTGTCTTTGCCCAGTCCGGCATTATAACCAGCAGTGATCGAATAAGTGTTCGAGGAAATTTCGCTGATAATTACTTCCACCGCCCAATCGCCTGTCGCACAAGACCAAGCTCCATCAATATAGCGCACGGTATAATTGCCGGCCGGGAACGATCCAAAAGAAGCTGAACTTGGCCCGGAAAAAATGCCGATAGTTTGCGTGCCCAAATAGGTTCCAGCCGTGGCATTCGTTGCAAAAATACCCATGTATTCCTTAAGCTTTTCCGCCGTGGCATCACTCGTGTCCGACGGATTCATGCCATGGTACACCTCCCAGCCGTCTGGAATCCCATCACAATCACTGTCCATCGCATCCAGCCGGGTTCGTTGCGCATCTTCCTGCACGTCCGATAGGCCATCCCCGTCCGTGTCAACATTCATTATTGTTTGATAATTTGCCGCCACATCTGAAGCAGGCAATGCGTAGTTGAATGTTTCCAGTTCATCAAAACTACCGTTGGCTTGATGAATGCCGTCCCAACTGCTGCCCAGATTGAACGGCAGCCCGTTAATCGCTTGAAGACAGAGATTAGTAACCCCTGCTCCATTCATCAGTGCGACGCCATTAACATATACGGCGCTATTAGAAGGAGTATAGGTTAATACGACCTGATACCAATTTTGCGGATTGAAATTGATCGTGGCAGTCGTATTATCCGTATGCACGCCATTGGCTTCGGTTTCAAAATCAAGTTTTGTCCCAAAAGAGTTAACCGTCAGCGCAAACCAGCCATAGCTTGCATCCGACGTCGCATGTCCTACTTCCAACAATCGGACCAGATCGCCCGGCCCGTTGCCGCCAGCCGTAGTGCTGGCCCAGTCCGGCTTGAACCAGAACCGGATGCTACCCACTCCGTTGGAGCATATCATCACCGTTGATCCGTCGGGGCGGCGACTGGGGTACGCTAATACACCCGCTTGCACCGGGTTAAGTTTCACAGCCATGCCAAGCCATGAAGGCAACGAAAGAACATGATACGTATTGGCCGGCAACAGCCCATTGTCATCGCTCCAAACTGGCGGATCATCAAAACGCCAATGCCCCAAGCGCACCGCATCAAAATGATTTGGATTAGTCCCATTTTCATATTCCTCAAGATTGCTCAACCCATCGCCATCCGGGTCACTGTTCGGATCCACCCCCAGATGCCCAAAATTCTGCAATTCCCAATAGTCTGCCAAGCCATTTCCGTTCTTATCCACCAACGCTTGATAATTGCTGCTGATATCACTGGCGTTGAGCGGATAATTGAATGTTTCAAGTTCATCAAACTGGCCCTTCGCCTGCTCACTCCCCGCCGCGTCACTGCCCAACCGGAAACCATTGGTCCGTTCCGTCGCGTTCGGATAATACAGCGCTCCCGTGCCGTTCGTAGCCAGGGATCCATCCAAATACAGCGACGTATTGGTTGAGGTATAGGTCAAAGCCACCTGATGCCATTGGTTCGAGGTCCAGTCAATATTGGCCGCCAGATTCGTCATCCCCGCTCCGTTCGTCGAAGTGGCAAAAAACAATTGAGTTCCCGCCGGATTTAAATATAAAGACCACCAGCCATTGGTGAAGGTGGGTAAATAATTACCCACTTCCAGCAGCCGGCCCGGCGTCGCCGGCCCACTCCCGCCCTGATTCACACTGTTCCAATCGGACTTGAACCAAAACCGCACAGTGCCACTGTGCAGGTTGATGTTTGCGTGCCCATTGGTTTCGACATCGCGATATTTCAGGAGGGATGAACTGTTCGTATCCATGAGCACGGCATTGGTATTCCAACTGGCCAAACCCACCAGATTGCTGGTGGCCAGAGGCAACTGCCCGGCATCGCCCACCCAGGTATTGGTGTTGTCGAACCGCCACCGACCCAAGGCCAAGGCTGGCACACTGCTGGCGTCATTCGGATTGGTGCCAGCGAGATATTCCTGAAGATTATTGGCGCCGTCATAGTCCGGGTCGGCCTTGGGATCAACACTGATATGGCCAAAATATTGAATCTCCCAAAAATCTGGCAGGCCGTTACCGTCCGTGTCGGCTAGATAATCCGGAACACCATTGGTCATGGTCATCCAAGGATGGCCAGAGCCGTCCGTAGCCACATAATGATAACCAACATCCACTTGGGAATTAGCCTCCTCGGCCTGATTCGTTTGCGTCGTAAAATAATATAAACCCACCTGATTTGCCGTTGTATTGCCTTTATTGATCAAGGGACTGTTCGTCGGCAGATAAAAATTCCCCAACCAACTGCTTTTCCAGTTGAAGCTCGTTACTATATTGGTATGCACGCCTTCGGAAGGCAATAGGCTTGCACCGCTTAAAAAGGCGTTGTAATCACAACTGTTGTCACTGCCGTCCATCCCGCTCAAATCTGCCCCATCAAAGGCGCAATTGGTGATTGATACCGGCCAATCCCCCCAATGGGTCGTCAACAAGGTCCGACCCCGCATGGTACAATTCTGCATTGTCAGCCAGGCACAACAATTGGCCTGAACCCCGATGTAAGAACGATCAAACAGACAATTCTTCAACGTCAATCCGATCCCATATCCACCTTCCCCACATGTCCAAAATTCACAATTGGTCACGCTAAGGATCAAGAATCCGGCATCATCACGAAAAGGATTGCCGTAACCGGCAAGTTCGGAGAAATGAGCAAAGGTAGCTTGGACCGTCGGCGCATTTACCGGATAAGGAGAGTACCAGCTTACCATGCCACCGGCGCCATAGTCCGCATTTCCATCCTGTTCCTGCACCACGTTCGCACGCACCCAATAGTTGGGTGATATCGCCGTTCCGGCAAACGTGGCCGTCACTTGGGCCGTCAGATGCATGCCTTCAGAGGTCGTCCAAGCCGCAGCCGTTCCGGCGGTGAATAGTAGATTGCTGCTGGTGGAGGAATTGACGAAAAGCTGATCCAGCGGATCATAATGATACCCCAAATCAGGCAAACCATCGTTGTCGCGTTGCGCCTGCGGCGAGAATGTCATCGCAGTGGTAAAGGTCGCATTGCTATAGGCAATGGGTGGATAGGTGGTCTTGGCGGCCAAATCAGCCAGCAAATCAGGACTGATATTCGTCGTGCCTACATCACGATACGGGCTGCTATTTGTCAGATAATAAAAACCGCCGCCAATTTTTTGATAAACCGGCACGGAAGGCGAAGGCAAGCACACCACAGCATTCGTTGATGGAGGTGTAGTATATCCCCCAGAAGAAATCAGCAATTGACCAGTCACCAGGCAATTAGTCAACGCTACGGTTCCACCAAAATAATCGGCCTCAAAAAAAGCATAGCCACCGTCGGACGTCACATTCTCCGCCACCAAACTCGGCCCCTCGGAAAAAACTGCGGCATCTGCTATCACCGAACGTCCAATCAAAACGTTATGCAATCCAACATTATAACCAAAAACGGCCGCATCCACATTCATGAACTGGCTATCCCAAACATCCATTTGTCCATAATCTTGTTCGATACTGATCCAGCTATAACTGAACCGCAAATCATGCAAGGCTGCATTTGTTGAATTAAAGTCAAGAAAGCCACTAACATCCAAACCCGGCGTGCCCGAGCCGAACGGTTCACCCACTGAATTATCATTTACCGAAGTAAAAACGCCTGGATGATAAGCGGAGGTCTGGCAATCAATCACTCCGTCACCAACCACGATCAATTCACCACTACCATCCATCTTGATGACAGTTCCCCCTTCAATCGTTGTCAGACCATTCAAATAATATGCCCCACCTACATAATAGGTCGTATCACCTTGAAAGGTGAAGTTGTTCGTAGTGGAAGTGATAGCCGTATAGTCCAACACATAGCCTTGGTTCGCTGGCGTGAGCGAAGCCAACTGCATCGGTTGGCCGGAAGCCTTGGCCAATGGCGTCTTAGGCAATTTCCGGGCTTTGGTGACCGAAAAAGGCAATCTCCGTTGCGTGCTTGTTTGTACTGGCAGCTTCCTTAGGCTGGACTGAATTTCAGTCACTGGCACCATTTCAATCAAGACTTGGCGTCCGTCCACCACTGCATATTGCTTGGTCACCGACACCTGAGAATGCAACTTTTTCGATTCACCCAAATCAAATGCCTTGCCATGGCCAATGGCCATCGTTCCCCAGGAAATTTCTCCATCGGATTCAACTCCCTTTGCGGCACTGCGTCCGGAAATTTTAGCTGCCGGCGGGTTCAGAAATTCCGTCATCACTTCTAATTCAGTCGTCGCCGGGTTCATCCCATACGTCTCGGGTGTCGGCGGTTGTTCCCGCAAAATCACATCCTGCTCAAATTTTCCCTTCTTGTAGGTGTAGCGCACATCCGCAGCCACGCCTTGAAATGCGTTGGGATAGAGCACTTGATTGGAAGCGATCAATTGCCCTTCTGAATCTTGCAATTGTGCTATCAATACAGCCTGGCCGCTGGAATGGTCGTAGTAACCCAACCCCAAAATGTTACTGCGCAACCGTTTCTTATCCGGTGTTTGCAGGTCAATCGCGCCTTCCGTATTCAAATTGTCAGCGAAAATGACCTGATACTGCCCCTGCCGGGCAATCGCCCCGCCAGCGTACGTTTCTATTGCCTCTTGTGACGGCTGCCATTGACCTTGGGCATCTTGATAATTCAAGCCCGTGGCCAATTCTGTATATTTATGGATTTTAGAAACAATCTGACCACTTGGCGCCTGTTCGAAGGTTTCGCGTTGCCAAACGTTGTGATCAGCCCCCTGCTCCACCATCCGATACTTCGTTGGCGGCGGCAAATCAGCGTGACCATTAATCGGGGCAATAACTTGCGCCGCCGGCAGTCTTGAAAGAGATACAACCAAAATAACCATCAATATGCTTGCGGTTTTCATAGTAAGAAAAAATTAAATAAGGGCGGCGTTGCAATTCGTAATCCGTCAGTCTTCTGAGATGTTATCAATCCAACTAACAGTTGAAATACGGATTGAAATTCTGAACATGTTGTTTTTACGTTACGCTCAAAAAACTTTCAACCATTTTCAAAAAATATTTTTACCACCACCGATAATGGGACAGTTATGTCACAAATTTATATTAATGATATGGACACTAATAACGAAAAGCATCAACTGACCCACCGCAACCACACTGAAAAGATTCAGTCCTACCGCGCGGCTTCAAATTGACATCTTCCCCGGCCTTCGACACTCTGATTGCATGGCAAAACCTGCATTGGGACGTGGTCTCGGCGCGTTGCTGGGCGGAAATCAACCTCTCAAGCAAACGACGCCGGCACCGATCGTTCCATCAACCAATCCTGAGATCAGCGCTCCGGTTCCGCTGGACAATCACGGGCGCGTCCTGCGCGTCCCCCTCAATAAAATCCGGCCGACCGCGATGCAGCCGCGCAAAGAGTTCTCCGACGAGGCCCTGCGCGAACTGGCCGATTCCATCCGGGAGCAAGGGATCGTGCAACCGCTGATCGTGCGCGAACGCGACGGTTTTTTTGAATTGATCGCGGGCGAACGGCGCTGGCGGGCGGCCCAACTCTTGAACCTGCCGGAAGTTCCGGTCATCACGCGGGAAGCGGACGACCGTTCCGTGCTGGAACTGGCGCTCATCGAAAATTTGCAGCGCGAAAACTTGAATGCGCTGGAAGAAGCGCTGGGCTACGCGCAACTCGCGGAACAGTTTCAACTCACGCAGGAGGAAATTGCGGTCAAGGTCGGCAAAAGCCGCGCCGCCGTGGCCAACGCCACGCGTTTGCTGAAATTGCCCGCCACCGTGCAAGGTTTTGTCCGGGAAGGAAAAATTTCCGTAGGTCATGCCAAGGTCATTCTGGGATTGGCCGAGGAAAAAAGCCAAAAAATTGCCGCCGAACGCATCGTTCAGGAAGGCTTGAATGTACGACAGACGGAAGCGTTGGTCGCCAAGCTGCAAACCCGCGGCCAGAAAATTTCCGGCGACCGCACCAAGGTTTCCGCCATCGTGCCGATCAACAGCAATATCTCGCGGCTGGAAGAAAAACTGCGCGAACGGTTCGGCACCAAAGTGCATCTGAAATACGCCCATGGCAAAGGCGCGGTGGAGATTTCGTTTTTTAGCGATGACGAATTGCAGCGGATTTTGGAAATCTTAAACATCACTTTGGACTGATCAGTGAGTGACGCGTGACAAATGACGGGTGACATGGCGCAACTTGGTATATGCCAACCACAAACATGACGACATCACGGACACAAGATCGGCTGGAGACTTTTGGCATATACCAGCTGGCGTGCCAGTTGTTTCACGACTTCTGGCCTGATTCGGAAATTTTGGGGAAGGATTATCGTGGCCGTGAATTGGCCAAACAACAAACTCGCAGCCTTGATTCCATTTGTGCAAATATTGAAGAAGGTTTCGGGCGTGGCTTCGGCAAAGAATTGCCACAACATTTGAAGATTGCACGCGGCGAGGCGCGGGAAAGCCGGGGACGTTATGCGCGTTGCCGTCATTTGCTTTCTCCCGACTTGATTCAACAACGAATTTTAACTCTAGACCACATCATTGGTGGTCTAACCAACACCATTAACACCATCGAAGCCAAACAAAAACGCCTGGCGACTGCGCCAGCCTCCCGTCACTTGTCATCCGCCACCCGTCACCCCCTATGATTTTAGAGATTGTAAAATTTGGCACGCCGGTGCTCCGGCAAAAAGGCGCGAAGATCGAATCCGTCACGCCGGAAATCAAAAAGCTCATCGCGGACATGTTCGAGACGATGGAAGCAAACCACGGCGTCGGCCTGGCGGCGCAACAGATTGGTCGCGCGCTGCAATTGACGGTGATTGACGTGCGTGGTGCGGCGAAGGAACGCCCTTCCACCCTGGAACTCAACGGCAAACCGGCGGACGTGGATGAGATCATGCCGCTCGTCTTGATCAATCCCGTGGTCACCCCGGTCGGCGACCCGGTGAAAGGCGGCGAAGGTTGTTTAAGTTTCCCCGAGATTTTTGCGGATATTACGCGCCCGGAATCTGTGGCGGTCACGGCGTTGAACGAAAAAGGCAAACCGATCACCTTCCGGTGCGGCGGACTGCTCGCCCGCGCCGTGCAACACGAAACGGATCATTTAAACGGGCTGTTGTTCATTGACCGCATGGAGAAGAAGGTTAAAGCCGAGTTGCAGGATGAATTGGATTACCTGCAAGCGGAGACCAAGGCGGCGGCCAGGAAGAAATAATACGGTCGGTTTGGAAATAGTGGATGAGAAACGAGAAAACCGATGGAAATCACCAGCGGCTGAGGTTGTGATGCCGGGTGGTTGCGGTTGTTGTTCCACTGGTTTTCCTAAATTATTTTAGCTGGCCAAAACTTTTTTCAAAATTTTATACAAAACCGCTACGTACGGTGTCTATGAGTTGAAATCGTGAACGAAATTCCACAATCACATTGGTGTGAGGCGCTCTACGACGCGAAAGCCGCGCAACTGGTCCTGTATGGCCGGGCGCTGGGTTTGAGCCATGGTGAAGCGGAAGATGTCGTGCAGGAAACATTTGTCGCGCTGATGCAGATGGATTTCGTGCCGGCCAAGGCGGAACATTATTGTGTGCGCAGTTTCCGCAACCGGGCGTTGAACTACCGGCGTTCGCTCTGGCGGCGGCTGACCCGGGAATGGGAATCGTTGCGCTGGTTTGAGCGCTCGGTGGATGAAACCCCGGCGGAACGCGCGGCGATGCATTGCCTGGCGGAATTGCCGCCGGAACAACGGGAAGCCATCGTCTTAAAATTTTGGCACAACTACACGTTTGAGGAGATCGGCGGGTTGTTGGAAATTTCCGCAAATACGGCAGCGGGCCGTTATCGTTATGGATTGCAGAAAATAAAATCAAAGCTGGAAGGAGTGAGTTATGAACAACATGAATTTGCCGGAAGAACAACTGAGTTCCTGGCGGCCGCGCCGTCCGTCGGACGGGCTTAAGCGCCGGATATTTGCGGGCGCAACGGAATCCACCACGCTGGCGGCGCGCTGGCTGTGGGGAGCGCTCACCCCGGCCATGGCGTGCCTGATGTTGACCGTGATGATGTTAAATTCCGGCAACGATGCCATTCACACCAAACCGGTGCTGATGACGGTTTTAAGCAACCAGAGCTTCGCTTTTAACGGCGATACCAGCGGACAAATGGCCCAGAACCATCTGGCCAGCGTCACTTTTGATTGGACAAACCACAGTGGTTTCAATTCTAGTATGCGTTTTACGCCGACGACCAATTTAAGCAATTAAAGTCAAAAATGGATATTCCGAAGAAAAATAACAGTCCGAAGGGCGCCGCCGCCAGCAAACCTCCCGAAACCGCCAAACCTGCCGTACCCCTGGTACCGGTCAAATTGCCGCCCATGTTCCGCAAGGTGGACTGGCTGGCCTTGGGCATCGCATTTATCGCGGTCTGGGCGGTCTATCTCTGGACCCTCGCGCCGGAAGTGACCCTGGAAGATTCCGGTGAATTATGCACGGGTTCATTTTACGCGGGCATTCCGCATCCCCCCGGCTACCCGTTCTGGGCGATCTACAGCTGGTTTTGGACCTTCATCCTGCCGTTCGGCAATGTGGCCTGGCGCGTCGAGGTTGGTGAATCCTTTGCGGCGGCGATGGGTTGCGGTTTGCTGGCGATGATGGTTTCCCGCGGCGGCAGCATGTTGATCGAGGGCATTGAAGAATTGAAAACCCTGCCGCGCGAATGGGAAAACCGCATCTGCCTCGTCGCGGGCGCCGTGACCGGCCTCCTGCTGGGATTGGGCGCGTTCATGTGGAAAGAATCCGTCGCCATCAATCGTATTTCACTGTTCGGCGTGCCTTGGATGCTGGCCATGATCTTGTGCCTGATGCGTTGGGCCTATGCCCCCAATCAGAAACGGTACCTTTATGCCGCGATGTTGATGTATGGCTGGATTGCGACCATCCATCAAAGTTTGCTCCTGAGCGCGCCCGGGGTCGAGGTGCTGCTGGCCGTGGTTTCCTATCGCCTGGGACGTGATTTATTCCTGACGAACAGCATCCTTTTCCTTGTGATCTTGTTTTTAAAAGGAAGCGGGAACATCCCGGCCTTGAATGAAATGACCAGCACCGAGACCACTATTTTTACGGTGGTCGGCCTTGGTTCCATTGCGGCCTGCATCTGGTTGATCATCAAAACCCAGAGTATTTTGACCGAATGGAAATCCATCGGGATCATGGGCGTATTGTGGGTCGTCGGCGTCATGGTCTATCTCTACGAACCGGTTTCCTGCATGACGAACCCGCCGATGCAATGGGGTTATCCGCGCACGGTGGAAGGCTTCTTTCACGCATTGAGCCGTGGACAATACGGTACGGGTGAAGGCACGAATTTGATGGATGACCCGGGCCGTTTCCTCTTCCAGTTGGGCTACCTCATCCGCGGTCTGGCGGAATCTTTCGGCTGGGTTTATGTGGCCATCGGCCTGATCCCTTTCCTGTTCCTGCTGAAAATGCATAAGCGGGAACGTTCCTGGATCATCGGGTTGACGGCGATCTATCTGTGCACTTCCGTCGTGCTGGTCATCGTGATGAACGTCACGCCCGACCGTTCCTCCTCGGAATTGTGCAAGGTATTTTTCACCGCTTCGCAGGCTATATTTGCGATCATGATCGGTTACGGCATCACCATCCTCGTGGCGTATGTGGCCACCCATTATGAAAAAATCCGCATCTGGTGCCTGGCCGGCGGTGTGCTGGCAATGATTGTCGCCTTCCTCGGCCTGATGGATGCGACCGGCAAACTTTATTTCGGCATCGCCGGCGAAGTCAGCCTGTCCCAGCTGCCGCACTATGTGATGCAAGCCTTCGCCAAGGATCAATACGGCCTGCCCGTCTTCGCCAATCTCATCCTGCTGGCCATGCTGGGCGTCTTCCTGGTCGCCTTGCTGGTTTATCGCCAACGCGGGCCGGTGATGATCATGCTCGTCGTGTTTGCCGTCACCCCGCTCTGCTCCGGCATGACCCATTGGTATAAATGCGAACAGCGCAACCATTGGTTCGGCTACTGGTTCGGCCACGACATGTTCACCCCGCCCTTTACTGACACGGATGGCAAACTCAGTTACGACAATGCCCGCCGCGCCGAATTGATGAAGGACCCGGAGAAGGCCAAATTGATCTATCCGGAAATGGCGCGGAACACGATCCTCTTCGGCGGCACCGATCCCGGACGTTTCTGCCCGACTTACATCATTTTCTGCGAAAGCTTCATTCCGCATTATTGCCAGCCGAAACAGGATCAAAAATTTGACCGCCGCGACGTTTATATCATCACCCAAAACGCCCTGGCCGATGGCACGTATTTGAACTATCTGCGCGCGCAATACAATCGCTCGCAACAGATTGACCCGCCGTTCTTCGGCCGGCTGTTCCGTTACATCTGCTGCCTTACCCTGGGCGTGGGCAAATATCCCGGCGGCGTCATCCTGGACGGCCAGGAAACCGGCGGCGGCGATTCCGGCAACGCCCTGGTCGAATGGGTTTCCAAGGTGCTTTACACCACCCTCGACGTGCCCTTCCTCAAATGGGGCAGCTATATCGAAACGAAACGGCGCGCGGAAGGGGTTTATCCGCCCAAGGAAATCTACATTCCGTCCGTGGCGGATTCACAGAATTGTTTTCAGCAATACGCGCAACAGAAGCAATTGGCATCCGCCGACGGCCGCATCCAGATCTCCGGCCAGGTGGACGTGATGAACATCAACGGCCTCTTGTGCAAAGTCATCTTCGATCAAAATCCGACCAACGAGTTTTACGTCGAGGAAAGTTTTCCGCTCGACTGGATGTATAATTACGAAACCCCGTTCGGCGTCATCATGAAGGTCAACCGCCAGCCGGTCACGGAATTATCGGAGGATGTCTTCCGGCGCGACCACGAATTCTGGAGCAAATACTCGGAACGCCTCTGCGGCAACTGGATCACTTATGACACCAGTGTGAAAGCGATCGCTGATTTCTGTGAACGCACTTACATCCAGAACAACTATAAAGGCTTCATCGGCAACCGCGCCTTCGTCCGGGACGAAGACGGGCAAAAAGCCTTCTCCAAGCTTCGCAGTTCGCAGGCTGGCATGTATGCGTGGCGCTGCAGCCCGCAATGTCCGCCGGAATTCCGCCAGAAATCCGCCGCCAGCCAGGCGGCCTTGATCAAGGAAACGGATTTCGCCTTCAAACAAGCGTTCGCGTTCTGCCCGTTCAGCCCGGAAGCCGTCATTCGTTATGTCCAATTCCTCGTGCCGCTCGGACGCTTTGATGACGCCATCATTGTCGCCGAAACCTGCCACAAGCTGGATCCTTACAACGACCAGATCACCGGCTTGATTGAGCAGCTCAAGGGCATCAAATCCCAGAATGCGGAACGCACCAAAGCCGTCGGCGAAATCGGCCTGATGGAAAACACGGCCCGGACAAATCCCGGCGACCTCACCAACCTCATCCGGCTCGGGACCACTTATATCTCCATGCAACAAACGGATCGCGGCGTGCAATTGCTCCAGCAGGTCCTCA
>DASYEY010000115.1:0-11001 GCA_036498725.1 Verrucomicrobiia bacterium
CAAGCACGATCCACGGCGCGCTGATCCCGACGGCCATATCCCCGAATCCAGCCGGGAAAGCGAACAATCCAGGCAAAATACCGTGCGCATAGAGCGAGAGAAAGCCAAGGCCAGCCCATCGCCACCCCTGCATGGCAGCGACGAGCCGGAGATCAACACCAAGGATGAAAGCCCGGAACCCACTCCAGCTAAGGTATGCCACCAAAAAAACCGCCAATGGAATCGCAAAGGCCAGGAAAATCGGTAGCGGAGGCGTATCTGCGCTCCCAACAAATGCTCCATGAAAGGCAAGAAAACAGATGAGACCAAGCCATAATGTCAGTGCAGCAAGAACAACTGACCTCACGCTGGAACGTCCATTATTAAGTTCTGAAGCGGCACTTTCGGTGATGCTTCCCGTTGTTTCATATTTCGTGTTCATATACTTTTCGTTTCATTTTCGGCGTTTATTTACATAATCCGGTAGATTTCCAATGCCCCATCCGCCGCAAGTTACTCAAGGTTTAACATTATACTTTCAAAACGCAAGTAATTAACTTGTAGATTGCAAGTGAGTCGTGTGGCATTATTCAACTATGTCAGTTCTCAATCGAAATCAGGTGGGGAAGAAGGGTGCTGAGCCGGCGCAACGGCGTTCGCCCTGCCCAGTAGCGTGTTCGCTCGACATCTTTGGTGATCGCTGGACATTGCTGATTGTTCGCGACCTTTTTTTGGGGCGCACGCGGTTTAAAGATTTTGCGGCCTCACCTGAAGGCATTCCCACCAACATCCTGACCGACCGGCTGGAACGTCTGCTGGCGCATGGTGTTGTTAAGCAAATTCCCGCCGAGGACGGCACTAAACGCCTGGCCTATCGCCTCACTAAAAAAGGAAAAGATCTGGGGTCAGTATTAAAAGCCGTCCGCGATTGGGGGCTGGCATGGGATAAATCAACTCACGTCATGGCTTGAGCCGGCATCTCTAGAATTGGAAGCTTCAGGGGAAAAGAAAAAGAGGCCGGACACTACTCCGGCCTCTTAAAGAACAACTTAAATTTTCTCGCACTTCGTAGCGTACAGTTTGCACACGGTTCGCTACTTTCGTGCCTCCCAACGAAATCAGAATACCATATCCCCGCCCTTTGGCTTGTCACCAGATGTGGTTACAAATTGGGGACAGGCACTTTTCTGCGGAAAAACGCGCAATTTCCCCGATCCGAACCTTTGCGCTCTCTGCTTGTTCAGTTTCCCCAGTTTGTTATCCTGCGCGACTCGATGAGCAGCATGGATCAGGAAATTTCGCGGCGGCGCACGTTCGCCATCATCTCGCATCCAGACGCGGGTAAAACCACGTTGACGGAAAAGCTCCTGCTTTACGGCGGTGCCGTGCAACTCGCCGGCTCCGTGACCGCACGCAAGAACCAGCGCGCCACGACGAGCGACTGGATGGAACTCGAAAAGAAACGCGGCATCTCGATCAGTTCCACCGTGTTGCAATTTGATTACAACGGTTATCGCATCAACCTGCTCGATACGCCCGGCCATAAAGACTTTTCCGAAGACACCTATCGGGTGCTTACCGCCGTGGACTCGGTCGTGATGGTGATTGATTCCGCCAAAGGCATCGAACCGCAAACGCGAAAATTGTTTGAAGTCTGCCGGCAACGGGGCGTACCGATCTTCACGTTCATGAACAAATGCGACCGGCCGATGAAAAATCCGCTGGAACTCATTGATGAACTGGAGCGCGTACTCGGCATCGGCGCCTTTCCCGTGAACTGGCCGATCGGCAACGGTTCAGAATTCCAAGGCATCTACGATCGCAAGACCAAGATGATGCATACCTTTGAACGCGTGGTCGGCGGCAAATATCGCGCGCCGGTAAATGTCGGCGGATTGCACGATCCCGCCGTGCGCGGCACTCTAAGCGAAGCTGAATTTGCCCGCTCGGTCGAAGAATTGGAAATGCTGGACCTCGCCGGTGAAGAATTCGATGAAGAAGACGTCTTGGCCGGCAAAACCACACCCGTCTTTTTTGGCAGCGGTGTGAATAATTTCGGGGTGCAATTGTTGCTCGACGGTTTTCTGAAACATTCGCCCGCGCCGAAACCCCGCGTGATGGCGGGCGTGGAAATTTCTCCCTCCCTCCCGGATTTTTCCGGCTTCATCTTCAAGATCCAGGCGAACATGGATCCGAAACATCGTGATCGCATCGCCTTTATCCGGGTTTGTTCCGGCAAATTTGAACGCGACATGACAGTGTATCATTCACGCAGCGAAAAGAAAGTTCGCCTGTCCAGTTCGCATAAATTGTTCGGCAACGAACGCGAGACGGTGGATGAAGCCTATCCCGGCGACGTCATCGGCCTCGTTGGCCACGACAGTTTCGGCATCGGTGACACGCTGACGACGGACTCTAAAATCCTCTACAAAGAAATTCCGCGCTTCACGCCCGAAGCCTTTTCCTACCTGCACAATCCGAACACGGGGAAATACAAACAATTTCGCCAGGGCCTTGATCAGTTGTTGCAAGAAGGCGTCATCCAGGCGCTCTATCTACGTAATTCATCCATCAAAGTTCCGCTGCTGGCCGCCGTCGGGCCGCTGCAATTCGAAGTCGTACAATTCCGGCTGGAAAGCGAATATGGCGCGAAATCACGCCTTGAACCCGCATCGTGGAGCGTCGTTCGCTGGCTGCCGACCGACATCAAAGAAGAAGATCTGGATGCGTTGTCATTGCCTACTGGTGCGAAGCTCGCCTACGACATCGGTAAAAATCCCGTCGCGCTGTTTCAAAACGAGTGGTCGGCGAACTATTTCAGCGAGACCAACAAAAATTGTCCGCTGTCGGCGTTGCCGGTACAGACGGCACGGGAATAAAATCAATTGGTATATCCGCCATGAGCCCAGCTCGATCTGATAGGTTTGGGGCTCGCCTGCTTCTGACCGCATGGCTCGTGAGCACAACCTGCTTGATGTCGGCGCAGTCTCGGGCCGCAAGTCTGGATTACACCGCTACCATCAATCCCAAGTCCGTCCTCGTTGAACAGTTTGAAGGCTGGGGAACTTCGTTGTGTTGGTGGGCGAATGTGCTGGGCAATGACACCAACCGCGAACAATACGCCGATCTCGCCTTCAAGCAATTGCAGTTGAACATCGTCCGCTACAATATCGGTGGCGGCGAAAATCCAGCGCTTCCTCATTCCATGGAATCGCGCGCACGAGTACCGGGGTTTGAACCACAGTCGGGGGTTTGGGATTGGAACGCCGACGCCAATCAACGTTGGTTTTTGCGCGCGGCCGTTGCGCGTATGGTGAACCGGGTAGTGGCCTTTGCCAATTCGCCGCCGTATTGGATGACGGTCAGTGGCAGTGTTACGGGCGCCACCAACGGCGCCAATAATAATTTGCGGGTGGAATGCGAAACGGCCTTTGCGGATTATCTCGTTACCGTCGTCAGCAACCTCACCCGCTTGGACGGTGTGCATTTCGATACGCTCACGCCCATGAACGAACCGGGCTCCGATTGGTGGCATTATGGCAATCGTCAGGAAGGAACGCACATGAGCCATGATCAACAGGCGCGCATGATCCAGCTTTTGCGTCCAGCGCTGGCCCGGAATGGATTACAGACCGGATTGGTCGCTTCCGAAGACAACGATGAACAACGCGCCATCAACGCCGTGAAGAGCTACGATCCGGCCACGCAAAAAATCCTTTCACAGATCGTTACGCACACTTACACCGCCAATAATCCCACTGGCATCCGCAAACTCGCTGATAAACTTGATAAGCCAGTATGGATTTCAGAATACGGCGACGGTGAAGCGAGCGGCCTGCAGATGGCGCGTCGTATCCGTGACGATCTCGTGCAAACGCATGCCTGCGCCTGGGTTTACTGGCAGTTTGCCGAACCGGATAGCAACTGGGGATTGATCCGCTATCACCGGAACAATCGGAATGGAACCAACTCGACTTTTTCCCTTAATAAAAAATTCTATGTGATGTCGCAGTTCAGCAATTTCGTCCGGCCGGGATTTCAAATTTTGGACGTGGACGACAAAAACTCCCTAGCCGCCTACGATCCGGCCCAACATCGCCTCGTCATCGTAACCATCAACGACCGCAAGCAGCTGCAGCCATTCACAGTTACGTTTGATCTGAGCTCATTCCGTACTGGCGATGCAAAGACCACCAGCTACCGCACTTCGACCAATGAAAACATGCAGGCGATTGACTCAGCTTTCATCCGTGAAGGTAAATTGATCACTACAATGCCACCACGGTCTATCACGACGCAGGTCATCACTGGTGTGTTTCTGCGGGAGTAAAGTTTGCAGGGAGCCTGAGAGACAAAGCTCTTGTTTCACCAATTTTTCTTACCAAACCGGTTGCCTTCCAAATCATCGATTGATCCATCCGGGAAAACATTTACCGGCAAAATGTAATCTTCAATTTCTATGGCATCTTCAAAATCTCTTTCACCATTAAGAAACTGCTGCAACTTCTCCATCAGATCATCCGCAATCTCACGCTGGGCAGCTTCTTCCGTTGCATAAACCACCGGCATCCGATTTTCGTCATGCCATGCAGGAATGCGGCCTTCGCATACAGTGTTTATGAAAATACAAAATGCTGAATGGCTCATAACGTGTTCCTTTATTATTCGAGACCTCTATGAAAGCCGCACTGTTCGTAGCGGCAGTCTCTATTCGACATATATATCTGGCCAGGGCAGCCGAACTTAACAAGTCTTTTCCTGCTTCAATTTCGCAAATGAACCAGGCAGCGTGGCCGCATGGCAAAGGCTCCAGCCGTGAAATGGACACGCGAACATCTACTCATCGCGTTGAATCTATATTGTAAACTGCCATTCGGCAGTTTTGATCATAACAACGCCGCGATCAAAGAAGTTGCAGCTAAAATGGGGCGCACTTCAAACAGCTTGGCCATGAAGCTCAGTAATCTTGCTTCACTTGATCCGGTTCAACAGGCACGCGGAATCAAAGGGCTTGTCGGTGCTTCAAAAATGGATCGTGAACTGTGGACGGAGTTTCAAGGCAACATTTCCGTGCTCGGCGTAGAGAGTGAACAAATGCTGCACAATCTCTTCACGAAAGATGAGACAAAAGAAGTGGATTTCTTGCAACGTGCCAAACCGCGTCTTGTCACTCCAGAGGGACCAACAGAAACTCAGGCAACAGTAAAAGTTCGGCGAGGCCAGCAATTTTTCCGCCAGTCAGTTCTCAATGCTTACGACGTTCGTTGCTGTATCAGCGATATCAACGTGCCACGACTATTGGTCGCCAGCCACATAAAGCCGTGGGGGAAATTCCCAAACGACCGGCTAAATCCGCGTAGTGGACTTTGCCTCTCAGTGATCCACGATGCGGCATTTGATTCCGGACTTATCACGCTCGACAACAAACTCAACGTTATCCTAAGCAAACAGCTTCGTCGTTTTTTCCCGCGCCCGGCATTGGAGCAAAACTTTGTTCCGTTTGAAGGGTTGCCAATTCGCTTGCCGGGAAAACTTGCCGAGCCGGACGCAGATTTTATTCGTTACCACCGAGAGGAAATTTTTCAGCACTAATTTGAATTAGTATCCAAGCGGGTCTCATTTGAGGAATCGCACATCGACCGCAAACTCGCCGAACGTCAGAAAATCGTTACGTTTTCATGTCTATTTCAACCAGTTAATTTTAATTTCCTTTTCAAGCGGTTTGAATTCTTGATCGCCCGTGACAAGCTCCGCCTTTTTTTCTTTAGCCAGCGCAACGGCAAAGGCGTCAGCCAGGCTCATCTTGTATTGCGCCTTATAATCAGCGGCGATGTCCGCCAATAGATGATTCGCGGCATGAAATTCTATCGGCAGACCAGGCAAAATCTTTGCCACCTCATTCCATGCCGTCATCCCATCCCTTTTAATGATGGAATATTTAACCTCGGCATAATTTACTTCCGTCATATGCAAACGGCTGTCTTTGCGCTCGGCCGCCACCAGCAAATCTTCAATAAACTCAGCTCCCGGCTCATCACGGAAATAGGCAATGAGGGCATAGCTGTCCAATACCTTACCGGGCATGACGCTCCTCCAGTTCTCTTTCCTCCCGTTTGTGTTCCGCCCATCCAACCGTCAAAGAATTGCCCCCCGGCTTGGATTTCAAAATCCCGCGTCCACGCTTGATGAGAGCCGCAGTGACCGGCTTGAGCAGGATGCCCTCAGGCGTCGCCTCCACATAAGCACGCGTGCCCGCTTCGATCTGAAATTCCTGGCGCAACCGCCGGGGAATGACCACCTGCCCTTTGACAGAAAAGTAAACTGATTCCGGATTTTGTGTTACAGGCATATTAAAATCCTACTTTTTAATAAAAGTAAGTCAAATTAAAATTGTAAATCACATTACTATTCAAAATTTTAATAACTGCCCGCGGCTTCCACCTCTTACTAGCTTGTTCCCGGTTGATTCTGTGATACCGTTCGGGTCCTTTTGAAGACGCAAATCACATCCTGTTGCCGGCTGAACTGATATTATGGCTACCATCATTTCCGCCTCTGAAGTCACCGTTCGTTACAACAACCGCACGGTGCTTGATGCCACCACGCTTGGCATCCAGGAAGGTGAACGCATCGGCCTGGTCGGGCGCAATGGCGCGGGCAAGACGACGTTCCTGCGTATTCTCGCCGGGTTGCAGATGCCTGACAGTGGCGAAATTTCCCGGCAACGCGATCTCGTGGTCAGCTATCTGCCGCAGGATTTCATGCTCGATTCATCCAAGAATGTATATGAAAACATCCGCGATGGGGCGCAGCATGTCCTGGATTTGATCGCGGAATTTGAATCGTTGCCGCATGACTCCAAACGTCACGAACAATTGGAGCAACGCATCCAGGTCCTGGAAGGCTGGACATTGGACCGGCGGATCGAAATCGCGATGGCGCATTTGAATTGCCCGCCGGCTGACCGCGCGATTGATACCTTGTCTGGCGGGGAAAAACGACGCGTGGCGATGTGCCGCGCGATGGTGTCACAGCCCGATTTTCTGATCCTCGACGAACCAACCAACCATCTCGACCCGGAATCCATCGAGTGGGTTGCGGAATTTCTGGATGGTTTCAGCGGCACGTTTTTAGTGGTCACGCATGATCGCTATTTCCTCGACCGCGTGGCGAAGCGCATGATCGAGCTGTCCGACGGCTCGTTCTTTTCCCATAACGGCAATTACACCGACTACCTGCTGGCCAAAGCGGAACGGCAGGCCGCGGACGCAACGGTGGAGCATAAGCGCCAGATGTTTTTGAAAAAGGAACTGGCGTGGGTACGCCAGGGCCCGCGCGCCCAACGCAGCAAACAGAAAGATCGCTTTGAACGTTACTACGACGAGGCGGCGAAGGATGGTCCGGTCATCGAGGAAGACGTGGAACTGGTCATCCCGCCGCCACCACAATTAGGCAATCGCACTGTGGATCTCGCGGATGTGGGCATGGAGATAGCCGGGCGAAAATTATTTTCCGGTTTTAATTTCAATTTTGAGAACGGCAAACGCGTCGGCATTTGCGGTCGGAACGGACTCGGCAAATCCACGTTGCTCAAGATCATCATCGGCCAGCTTCAGCCAACCGAGGGCACGGTAAAAACCGGCCCGCTCACGAAATTCAATTACGTGGATCAGTCACGGCTCCAGCTTAATGAAGAGAATACGGTGATGGATGAGGTGGCGCAGGGTCGCGAATTCGTGGAGTGGGGCGATGTCAAAATTTCCGTGCGTTCGTATTTAAAACGATTTTTGTTCGCAGACGACCGGATTTTGACGTTCGTCAAAAAATTGTCCGGCGGCGAACGGAGTCGTTTATTGCTGGCGCGTATTTTAAAAAACGGCGGCAATTTCCTCATTCTCGACGAACCGACCAACGATCTCGATCTGCCGACGTTGCGCGTGTTGGAAGAAGCGTTGATCGCATTTCCCGGAGTTGTCTGCGTGGTCAGCCATGATCGTTATTTTCTGAACCGCGTCTGTACGGATATCCTCGCGTTCGAGGGCGACGGTAAAATCCATCACAGCGCCGGCGATTACGACTATTATCTGGAGAAGAAACAGCGGCAGGCCGCGGCGGCAACAAAGCGCGAAGAATTCAAAGCGCCCGTGGCCGAGACCAAGCCAAAAGCCGTCAAAGCACGCAAACTGTCGTTCAAGGAACAACGCGAACTCGAAGGCATCGAGGCACAAATCCACGCAACGGAAGCAGAAGTGGCGCGAATCGAAGGTTTGTTCGCGGACGCAGAATTTTTCCGGAAACACGCGGCGCAAGTGAATCAACTCACGCATGAATTGGACGTGGCGAAAGAGAACGTCATAAAACTTTACGCGCGCTGGGAAGCATTGGAAGCGCTCAAAGCAGCCGCGGAGGCCCGCTGATCTGCCCGCGCTTTGCTTGAGGTCGCCCCCACAAAATGGGGTTTGACGCCTGCCGGGCATCCCACCATTGTGCGGAGATGTTTTTGCCAAAGAACGTGTCTGAAAATAGGGCTGCCGTTCAATCGTCCTCGTGCTCATCCTCGTCCTCGCCCTCGCCTGTTGTAAAAAATTCGAGGATGAGAGCGAGGACGACGATGAGGATGAGCCAGACGTCAAAACTGATTCTTGAAATAAGCTCCAAAGGAAAAAACCTGCTCAATCTTGCCGCCGTCATCGGGTTGACGGCTGGCTGCTCAACGATGACTTCCTCAATTCATTACCCCACTACTGAAAAAACCAACGTCGTGGACAATTACCACGGCACGACCGTCGCCGATCCCTATCGCTGGCTGGAAGATGATAATTCACCGGCGACCAAAGCCTGGGTGGCAGCGCAGAACCAAGTCACGTTTGCGTATTTGAATGCCATTCCCGGGCGCGAAGCCATCCGGGCGCGGCTCACCACGTTGTGGAATTACGAACGGTACTCCGTGCCATTCAAGGCCGGCGGACGTTATTTTTATTCGCGCAACGACGGCCTGCAAAATCAAGCCGTGCTCTATACCGTAGATTCATTGGACGCAGCGCCCCGCGAATTATTGGATCCGAATACACTCGCGTCGGACGGCACCATAGCGCTCGCCGGTTTATCAGTGAGTGAAGACGGCAATCTCCTCGCTTACGGCACCTCGGCATCTGGCTCGGACTGGGAGGAATGGCATGTCCGCGACGTACGCACCGGTGCGGATCTGCCCGATCATCTGCAATGGGTGAAATTCAGCAGCGCCGCGTGGAAAAAGGATGGCAGCGGGTTTTTTTACAGCCGTTACGACGCGCCCAAAGACGGGGACGCGCTCAAGGGCGTGAACAAATTCCATAAATTATATTTTCATAAAATTGGAACGGAACAGGCGGCGGATGAATTGATCTACGAACGTCCAGACCAGCCGGACTGGGGATTTGGCGGCACGGTAACGGAAGATGGTCGTTACTTGATCATCTCGGTGACGGTCGGCACGGATCCTAAAAACGGCATCCTCTACAAGGATCTGTCACTATCCAACTCACCGGTGATCGCGCTGGCGATGGATTTTGACGCAAGCTATGACTTCGTTGACAACGACGGCCCGGTGTTCTGGTTTAAAACCAATCTGCAAGCGCCGCGCAGCCGGTTGATCGCCGTCCAGCTTGACCATCCGCAATCCGCCAACTGGCAGGAATTGATTCCGCAAAGCGAGGATGCGCTCCAAGGGGTGAACGTCTTGAACAATCAATTTGTCGCAAGCTATCTCAAGGATGCGCATACCTTCGTAAAAGTCTTTGATCTCGACGGCCACTTTGCGCACGCCGTGGCTTTGCCCGGCCTCGGCACAGCCGGCGGTTTTGGCGGTAAGCGGGCCGATACGGAAAGTTTTTACTCCTACACCAGCTTCACCACGCCGGGCACGATCTATCGCTATAATTTTGCCGATCAAACGAGCTCAGTCTTTCGGGCGCCCAAAGTGGATTTCGATCCAGGTCGGTATGAAACAAAGCAGATTTTTTACACGAGCAAGGACGGCACGCGGGTGCCGATGTTTCTTGTCTGTAAACGCGGCCTAAAATTGGACGGCCAGAATCCCACGTTGCTTTATGGTTATGGAGGGTTCGACATCAGCCTCACGCCCAGCTTCAGTGTGAGCCGCATTGCCTGGCTGGAAATGGGCGGGGTTTACGCGCTCGCCAACATCCGGGGTGGTGGCGAATACGGCGAAGAATGGCATCAAGCTGGAACCAAGGCGCACAAACAAAACGTGTTTGACGATTTTATCGCCGCCGCGGAATGGCTGGAGGCAAATCATTATACATCGCCTAAAAAATTAGCCATCCAAGGTGGCAGCAACGGCGGTCTGCTCATCGGCGCGTGTCTGACACAGCGACCGGAGCTTTACGCTGCCGCGTTGCCAGCCGTGGGTGTCATGGACATGTTGCGATTCCAGAAATTCACCATCGGTTGGGCGTGGTGCAGCGATTACGGCAGTTCGGACAATGCGGAAGATTTCCGCTGGCTTTACGCCTACTCGCCCTATCACAACCTAAAACCCGACACGCATTATCCGGCCACCCTGATCACTACGGGCGATCACGATGATCGCGTGGTTCCGGCGCATAGCTTCAAATTCGCTGCACGATTGCAGGAATATAACGATGGCAAAAATCCGACCCTCATCCGGATTGAAACCAAGGCCGGTCATGGTGCAGGCAAGCCCACCTCCAAACAGATCGCCGAACAAACTGATCTACTCGCGTTTTTGACAAAAGCGTTAGGGATGCAACTTTGAGGGGCATCTGAAAATGGAACAGCCACTATATCGTCCTCGTCCTCATGGTCATCCTCATCCTCGCTGGATGGCGGGAATTCGAGAATGAGGACGAGGACGACGATGAGGTGGATGCCAAAAACGATTATTTAGACAGGTTCTTAAATCCGGGCGGCAGTAAAAATTAATCATCAGCTTTATGGAATATCGACAACTCGGCGGCTCTGGTTTCAAAGTTCCGGCCCTGACTTTGGGCACCGGCACAT
>DASYEY010000116.1:0-2742 GCA_036498725.1 Verrucomicrobiia bacterium
GACCATATTTTCCAGATAGTTGGTCGAACAGCATCCCGGTTTGTCCAGCCGGCGGCACATACATTATTGGCCGAGCAGGTGAGCAGCCGAGGTGTTCTATTGGCGGTGGATACGACCATTCATTATTACCATGATGCCTAACCAGTCGCCGGAGCCAACCGCCGTTGGCGCTGTCAGTTCCGCTGTCGCGGTTCACGCCGTTAGTCGGCGGTGGCTCAGCTTTCTACGTTAGGCCACAGCGAGCGATTATGCAGAGCGACCCATTGCCGACTCCGAAGCAGCGCGAGATGATTTGTGACATGATTCACAGTGCATTTGTAGAGTTGAGGCTTCTCGGTTGGGGCGGCCACAGCAAGCAGGCGGCAGATTTGGCTGACGCATTTCATAACATCTCGAAGGAGATGTATGGTTGGGGCAGTTTCAGTTGGGATATTTTTCGCGGTATGCTTGAAGATTATCAGCGCAAGTGGCGTGGCAAGTCCGATGTTGGCGGCAAAGATTATGTTGCGATTCTTGACGAGATACGACGTGTGGCCTAACACAAGGATAGGCTGCCAATCATCTTTACCCGTCAATCTTTTCCAATTTCATCCGGCTTCTCGCCGTAGTTGATGGCCATCGCGCCGCCGAGCAGGTTAATCACTTGAATGTTTTTCAGCTTCAAGGCACGCATCTTTTCCGCCACGGCCAATTGCGCGGGATAATGCTTCAACGATTCCAAAATATAGGCGTAAGCCTGCGCATTGCCGCAAAACAACAGCCCAATGAGTGGAACAGACAATTGCAGGTGCGTAAAATAAATGGCGCGCCACAAGGCATTCGGCGGCTTGCCAAAATCCAGCACAATGAGCCGCGCGCCCGGTCGCGCCACGCGAACCATCTCGTCCACCCCGCGTTCCCAGCTCGTCAGATTCCGCAAGCCGTAGCCGACCGTGACGATGTCGAATTGATTGTCAGGAAAGGGAAGCTGCTGGGCATCGCCTTGAATAAATTTCGGCGGGGTCGTCTGGGAATTAAGGTTCTGAGCCTTTCGTTGCGCCGCGACTTCGAGCATTTGCGGGCTAAAATCCAGGCCGGTTGTCTCCGCACCACGTTGTGCGAGCGCAAAAGAAATATCGCCGGTGCCACAACAGAGATCGAGGGCACAGGCGTTAGATGTGACCGTGGCCAGTTCGACGACGCGGCGTTTCCAGATCCGGTGCAAACCGAAACTTTGAAGATCGTTCAGGAAATCATAGCGCCGGGCGATCCGGGCAAAAAGGTCGTTCACCTTGGCGGCACGTTGTTCGCCCGCCGCATAAAATTCGTTGCTCACGCGGCTAGTTTAGCGGTGGCGCGGGCCACAGGCAAAGCCGAGAAATAACTTTGCGCTTGGCAGGGCCTTTGCTAGTTTCAACTTCAGGTTGCGGTTTCAAACTAAAGGTCTGTAAATTTTTCTTTTATGAGCACTGGCGCAATACCCAAAAAGATATTGGTGGTTGACGACAACGAAATCGTCATCAAAACCATTTCATTGAAGCTGCAAGGCGCTGGTTATCAGGTCCTAACCGCAATGGATGGATCGGCGGCCGTGGCGGCGGCGCGGCAAGAATCACCCGATTTGATTTTGCTGGATTTAAGCTTTCCACCGGATGTCGCCGGAGTGCCTTGGGATGGGTTTCGCATCATGGAATGGTTTCATCGGTTGGACACGTCCAAAAAAATTCCGATTATTGTCATCACCGGCAGTGAAGACCCCATAGATCGTCAAAAGGCCACCACCAAAGGCGCGGTCGCCTTCTTTCAAAAACCTTTGGAACACGATTATCTGCTCAAAGTCGTTCGTGCCACCTTGGGTGAATCCGTCAAACCTTGATAAATTCAGGCTTGCCAGCCGGTTTGATTGGCTTATTATCACCAGACTTTCGGACGCGAGCGTAGCTCAGTTGGTAGAGCATCACGTTGCCAACGTGAATGTCGAGGGTTCAAATCCCTTCGCTCGCTCCATTTTCTTTTTTCCCATGAATTGCTAAAATCTTCAGCAATCATACCCAAACTGTTCAGGCGGGAACCAGATCCGTCAACCGGGCATACGCATCATCCCAAACCTGCGTATGCGGCACAATGGTTTTGGTTTTTATTGAGCTGCTCAAAATTGTCCTGGCCTCGGCGAGCGTTGTCACATGACCTTGCGCCATTGCCTGCACCATCAGGTTGCCAGCCGCGCCGGAACCGGGCGGAATGACCACCACCGGCAGTTGCAGCGCATTGGCGGTGAAATGATTCAGCACACTGTTCGCCTGGCCGTCCAGCACAAACACCTTGGTGATTTTGCGCCCGGTCAGGGCTTCAATTTCGCCCAAGGTTTTGCGATGCAAAAAGGCCAGGCTTTCCAGAATGCAACGGGTGATCTGGCCGGGCTTGCGAGGAATGCTCTGGTTGGTTTCACGGCAGAATTCCTGAATTTTAAGCGGCATGTCGCCGGGCGTTTGAAAACGCGGATCAGTCAAATCCACCAATGATTCAAACGGCTTCGACGAGCCGGCAAAATGAATGAGCACGTTCCGGTCAATTTCACGGTCCTGCGCCCGCCAGTAACGCTCGCATTCTTCCAATATCCAGAAGCCCATGATCCGCTTATGAAAGCTGGTGGAGCCGCCCAGGCCGATTTGGTTCGAGAACTGAAGTTCGCGGGTGACATCGTTGACGATGGGTTCGGCAATTTCAGTTCCCATCAGCGCCCAATCGCCGTGCCGAATAAAC
>DASYEY010000117.1:0-2572 GCA_036498725.1 Verrucomicrobiia bacterium
CTTGGCTGGCAAAAGTGACCCAAAACCCCGATTCGCAAATTCGCATGTTGGGCCTCTTTGCTTTTGAAGGCACCAAGCCTTCAAAGGCAATAGCCATGCCCGTTTTAATCCGGTCATTAAAGGACCCGGACGAAAGTGTTCAGGTCGTGGCGGCGGTACAGATGAAGCTTGATTTTCCCGAAGAAATGGAAACAAATAATGTCTATGCTTTGTTTCCAGCCTTGAGGCCCGCCCTCACAAATCAAGTCCCCGAACCGAAGTGATCACCGCCGGCCCCTTGCTATCATTTCTTCGGCAACGGCGCCAGATCCGGCTCCACAAACTCCCGCTTCGCCTTCGCCGACATGAACACCTCCGGCGAATAGAACAACCGCAAAATCTTCTTCTGGCTGAGTTGCGGCTGGGAATCAAAAAATTCATCCGCCGTCGCCTTCGGCCCATACACCTGGATGGTCGTCCAGATGATATGCAGCCACGCCATCGTCATCGTTTCGTGATATCCGCTGGTAGGCGCATCCTCAATCTGGTTGTGCGCATTGAAGGCGCGGATGCCATCACGCAACTTTTGCGCCGCCACCTCCCGCCCATGCCGCACCGCGTATAGATACGCCAGTTTCACATGCGGCCGATGATGCATTTCCGCCAGCGGAAACGTGCAATTCTCAAACTGTTGGATGAAAAGGTCGTCTTCGTGCATGGGGTAGTAGAGGTCAAAATTGACCCCAACCCCGCCAAAAGGCAAGCCAGCGATAAGTGGCTTTTATAGCGCAAAATCGCCCTCCAGCCGCCGGCAAACTCTAAAATTACTCGCCAAATGGCCTTTTCCTGCTACTTTGGACGTTCTGAATTAAGATTATGTTCACTGGGACTTATACTGCGCTCGTCACGCCTTTTCGTGGCGGGCAACTGGATGAAGCCGCGCTTGAGCGCCTGATCAAGTTTCAGATCAAGGGCGGCGTGGATGGCATTGTGCCCGTCGGCACCACGGGCGAGTCGCCCACGGTGGATTTCGCCGAGCATATCAAGATCATCGCCCTCTCCGTCAAATTTGCCGGCGGAAAGATCAAAGTGCTTGCCGGCACCGGCGCCAATTCCACCAGCGAAGCCGAACAACTGACCAAGGCCGCCGAAGAAGCCGGCGCCGACGGTTCGTTGCAAGTCGCGCCCTATTACAACAAGCCCACCCAGGAAGGGTTGTACCAGCATTTTCGCGCCATCGCCAAAAGCACCAAACTGCCCATCATGCTCTACAGCATCCCGGGCCGTTGCGCCGTCGAGATCAGTGTGGACACGGTGAAACGCCTCGCGACCGATTACAAAAATATCGTCGGCATCAAGGAAGCCGGCGGCACCTCCGACCGCGTCAGCCAGTTGCGCGGCGCCCTCGGCCAAAAATTTGAGATCATGTCCGGCGATGATTCGCTGACGCTCCCGTTCATGTCCGTCGGCGCCAATGGCGTCATCAGCGTCGCCTCCAACGTCATCCCCAAGGAAGTTTCTCAGATGGTCCGCGCCTTTGCCCGTGGCGATGCCAAAAAAGCCGCCGCGTTGCATGCGCGATATTATCCGCTGTTCAAGGATTTGTTCATCGAAACCAACCCCACACCGGTGAAAGCCGCGCTGGCCATGATGAAATTGATCGAGGAAGAATATCGCCTGCCGCTCGTGCCGATGAACCCGAAAAATTGGGATGTCCTGCGCACCACGCTCAAGCGTTGTGACGTGCTGGAATGATTTGGCCCCGTTCCTTTTGCCGCCATGTCCACCAAAGTCATCATTGTGGGAGCCGCCGGGCGGATGGGGCAGGCGCTCGCCGCCTGCGCCAAACAGCATCCCCGGCTTGAGCTCACCGGCCAGATTGACCGCGGCGATAATCTGGCTGCGGTCATCGGCCCGGCTGATGTGGTGATTGATTTTAGCGACCCCGGCACGACGCTTGCCGTGGCGAACCTTTGCGCCAAACACAAAAAAGCGCTCGTCATCGGCACCACCGGCCACTCGGATGGTGACGCCGCCGGGATAAAAAAACTTAAATCCAGGATCCCCATTGTCTGGGCGTCGAATTTTTCCACCGGCGTCAACACCCTGTTCTGGCTCACCCGCAAAGCGGCGGAAATCCTGGGTCCGGACTTCGACCTCGAAGTGGTCGAGATGCATCATCGCCTGAAAAAAGATGCCCCCAGCGGCACCGCCAAATCGCTCGCGGAAATCCTCGCGGACGTCCGCAAACTTGGTTTGAGCCAGGCTGCCCGGCACGGCCGCGCCGGCCTCGTCGGCGCGCGCCAGCAAACCGAGATCGGCGTGCATTCCATCCGCGGCGGCGATGTCGTGGGCGATCACACCGTCATCTTCGCGAACGTCGGCGAACGCGTGGAACTCACCCACAAAGCCTCCAGCCGCGACACCTTTGCGAACGGCGCCTTGCGCGCCGCCCAATGGCTCGTCAAACAAAAGCCCGGCCTCTACGACATGCAGGACGTGCTCGGATTGAAATGAATCTGGAAGCCGGAATTCGAGAAATAGAATTCAATGGCTCCAGCCAGTTCGACCAAAATGGGTTTCAAATAATTGA
>DASYEY010000118.1:0-3063 GCA_036498725.1 Verrucomicrobiia bacterium
CGCGATGGTGTATGTGGCGTTCGTCGCGCCAGGAATCAAATTGGTGACACCCAAACCTGAATTATCAATGTAATACCATTGCAGGCTGACCGCCGGACCACCACTCAAGTTCACCGTCAACGGAATGTTATTACCCGTGAAGAACGTCGGGGCAGCCGGGCTGATCGAGATTACTTGCGGACTGACAACCAACACTCCAGCCGGGCTTATATCCATGCCCACTGAATTGGTGGCAACAAATTGATAATTAGTGCCGTCAGCCACAAAAACATTGCTAATGGTAAGCGTCATCGTCTGCGAACCGCTGACCACGGAACCATTGGCGTCCAAGCCATCGGTGAGGTTATAGTAAGCACCATTGTTTTCCACCTGCCAATATCCTCCGATCGGCTGCGTACCGGAAACTCCGACCGTAAAGGTTATATTCGTTCCCGGCCACACCGTTTGGTTGGGCGGCAACGGCCCGACATTGACCACGGGAGCCACCGCACCGGAGGCGGCGCTGATCGCCATGATGTAAGTGGTTGAGCTGGTGCTGCCGGCCGATTTATATTGCACGACAATGTTTGTGACCGGGCTGGTCGTATCCGCCAGCGCAAAATAGGTTTCGAAAAGGTACGGATAAGAATTTCCCACGCTATTGACCGTGCGATTATACATATTGATACGTCCATTGCCCTTGAACGCAATCGAACCATTATGGTTGTTGTCAAACCAGTCGTAACCCAGGAAAACGTTTGTTTCATTTACCCCGTCGGCGTGCTGCAAAATACAAATGTTTGTCATGGGCGTACCGCCGACATTCCCACCAGCCGTGAGGAAGGCAAACGTTGAATAGTTGGCAGGTGACGCCGGAACGATATTGGCCGTCTGATGATTGGTATCAATCAGAATCGCATTGTTTTGGGTATAATCACCCATTTGATAGTGATGGCTCCCTTGGGTAACACTGTCAAACGTGGAACCTGAAGGCGGCAAACCGCCACCCGTATTTCGAACAAAGCCTGATTCAAACCACGTCGCCAGGTTACCGTTATTGACCGTGTTCGTGCCCTGATCCATGGTTGCAGTCAGCGGGAAACCGGCCGGAACAATCGCCATACTGTTGAAGCTGCTCGGATCCAATGGAATTGGCGTCCAAGCGCCCGTTGCATTACCGCTGACAGCAAAAAAGTTTCCATGCTGCCCGCTGGCATAAGTCAACGTGATGCTAGTAACCGGCGAGGCGCCCGAAACGGTGATCTGATCTGCATAAAGATAAGGCGCGTTGTTGTTAACAGCACTGCTGTTATAGTTATTATATCCGCCGCCAGAAGTGATGCGGCCATTGGCTCCCCAAGCCACCGTTCCACCGCCACTAAACCAATCAAGCAGGTTCAGAGTTCCCGTTTCAGTGGAATTATCTTGGTGGGTCACAGTGTAATTCACAGTGACCGCACCGCCGCCGCCGCAATCAAGAATGGCCAGATTGGTAGCCGTGGTTGGCGTACTAAATAACAAAGTCCCGGGACCAAACCCGCTGAAATTTTGGTCCACCATCACATCGTTGTTCACCGTATAATCCGGCGGCATCAAAAACTGCATTTTTGGATTATTAATACTGGTAAAAACCGTATTATGTGGCGGGACGCCAGAATTTCCACCTGGTGTGCCAATCCGGTCATGCAGACCCTGCTCATAATAAGTATTGTCGCCCAGGCCCGTTCCATTCCCGGCGGTCACGTTGATGCAATAAGGCAAGGCAGGTGGAGAACTGGCTTCAACCACAATATCAAAGGTATAGCTCTCCGGCGTCAACGCCACGGGGTTAAAGTCAGCGTGCGCCAGGTTTGCACAGGCGCAGGCCATCAGGATGGATAGGATTCTGGGTTTCATGTTGCTTTTTTGGGGTGGTTTTTCGTTATGAATGATGGGCTTCTATGGTTGATCAGGTTTTAACAAATAACTTCTACGCTTACTCCGACACCGAAAAATTCTGGCGGCATTCCCGCCAGCCATGGATATTTTTGATTATTTTAAATCTACTCAATTCGCTTAAGCAATGAACGGTTTATCTCCACCAGACGATGACACGCTAAAAAATGCGCGGCAGCTTTGGATTTGTTTTCAGGTGAATTATTAATCCCACAATGACATACTTAAAAGATGGCCGTCCATTACACGTTCGTGTAATTCCAGCCCGGAAGCCGTCCATCGCATCACGGATGGGCGCAAAGGAATGAATACCAAAATAACACAACGAGCGGGCAAAGGACGCAGTCTGGGCATTAAAGCTCAATGCTGTGCGGGACAATCTGGGCATGACTGTTTTTCGCACGGCCCGCTCCCCGGCGGAAGTAGAAACCGCTTGTTTTAAAACAAGACAAGGAAAAATCCGCTTCATTGCGCTGGCTTATCGTTAGTTGGGCAAGTTGGCCGGTATCAAGCCGGCTAATTTGCCAGGATACGGAAGTATTGTTGCGGGTGGCTGGCATCAACCGGCCTTGTCAGGCTGGCCGGATTGCCGGTGCCGGTGTTGGTTGCGACATTGACCCAAACGACCGGAGAAATCAGATTGGTCGTGGCCTGCAATACGTAAGCCACGCCAGATTGCGATTGAAATTGGATCAGCAACGTTCCGTTTAGCGGATTGCCAACGATAATTTGCGGCGGCGCCGGGCGGGCGCTGAAGCCACTGACCGCAAAGACGGCGGCGACACTCCCGCTGCCGTTGCTGCTGTCCCAATTCAAACTGATGTTCGTTACCGCACTGGCGACATTCGTCAACGCAATATCTTTTGAATACAGGATGGGGTTATTGTTGTTCACATTATTGAAACTGCCCGTGCCAACATCCACGCGGCCTTGGGCGTTCCAGGCGGCCGGCGCATTGAAAAACCAATCGGGAGCGATGAATTTACCAACCTCCGTTGTGCCGTCGGCGTGGCTCACCTGATAATCAACCGTGACTGGACCGTGACCGGCGGCGGTCAGAAAAGATAATGCTGAAAACTGGTCCGGCGCCGCCAAAGCGAGACTGGCAGTATGTGTCGCATCCACATAGGCCGCGTCATTCGCGGCATA
>DASYEY010000119.1:0-2959 GCA_036498725.1 Verrucomicrobiia bacterium
GCTACCAATCGAATATGTTGCCAGCCACCTGCGTTTGTTTTCCGTGTTCCATCCGTGTTCCATCCGTGGCTAATAGCGAAAGGCTCTTTAATCGCACTGGACAGGGATTTCTCCGTCGGTTTTCATTAACCCGATGCAACGATTGATTGTGGATATGGATGGCGTGCTGGCGGATGCGCACGCGCAATTTGTGGCTTATGACGAGCGTGATACCAACCGGCGCAAAACCCTGGCGGAAACGCTCAATGTTCCGGAACTCGAAATCTCCCCGTTGTCGAATGAACACATCCTGCTGCCGGGCTTTTTCCGCGAAGCCCCGGTCATCGGTAACAGTCCGGAAGTATTGGAACAGCTGAACCGGAAATATGATTTATACATCGTTTCGGCTGCGACGGAATATCCCTCCAGCTTGATTGAAAAAATGGCGTGGTTGGCAGAACATTTCCCGTTCATCACCTGGCATCAGATAGTTTTTTGCGGTTCCAAAAAAATCGTGCGGGGCGACATCATGATCGACGATCACTTCAAGAATTTGGACTACTTTGAAGGCCGCACGTTGCTGTTTACCCAACCGCATAACCACAGCGCCAATCCCAAGCATCATCAGCGCGTGCATTCGTGGAATGAAGTCGCGGATTTGTTACTGTGAATCACGACGGAAAGCTGCCTGAAAATAGAAGCTCGGCTTAATCCTCCTCCTCCTCATCCTCATCCTCATCGTCGTCCTCGTCCTCGTCCTCGCCGGATAAAAATTCGAGGAGGAGGACGAGGACGACGGTGAGGATGATATCAACGTTGGTAGACGCTAAAATTCCAACTCACAACCGTTTAGCCAACTCAGCACTGCTTGCGGCAAACACTTCCTTATGCAACGAATGGCCATGTGAATCAATCGTCACTACGGCGGGAAAATCTTCGATCTCCAATTCCCAGATCGCTTCCGGCGCACCGAATTCAGCGGCGAAATACACGTTGCGGACTTTTTTCACACATTCGGCCAGCACTTGGGCCGCGCCGCCGACGGCGTGCAGGTATACGCAACCATTCTGCTGGCACGCTTCCACCGTGCGATCCCCCATGCCGCCCTTGCCGATGACGCCGCGCACGCCAAAATCGTGAATGATCTGGCCTTGATACGGCTCTTCACGGATGGACGTCGTCGGCCCGGCGGCAGTGCATTTCCAGGAACCATCGTCCTGCTTCATCATCACCGGGCCGCAGTGATAAATGATGCCGTCTTGCAGGCTCACACCCGCCGGCAATTTGCCGCCTTCGTGCAGATACTTGTGCACCGCATCGCGCCCCGTGAACACGACGCCGGAAATCAAAACTTCGTCGCCGACTTTCAGCGCGCGAATTTTTTCTTCAGTGAAGGGAAAAGTCAATTTGGTCATGATCGTGAATCGTTAAATTGTTACATTGTTAAATTGGAAAAACCTATCGTTGGCGATTCAACGCCCTCAATACAACCACTTCAAGATTTCGCTATCAGCGCCCAGCGTCACACCCTGGCGCCGGTATGCCCAGCACATGTAGCTGATGCTCACGAAAAATGACGCAGGCACGCGGTTTGCGGCACAGATCTTCACGCCAAGCAATGTCGTTTTACCGCCAAAACCCATCGGGCCGATGCCAAGTTCATTGGCGGTTTTGAGGATGTCCTGTTCCAGCGCATCAAGTTCGGGCACGGGATTGCGATCAGGAATCAGGCGCAGGAATTGAGTTTTGCTCAATTCATAGCCGGTGGCACGGTCCCCACCGATGCACACGCCGAGGATGCCCGGGCCGCAGCCTTTGCCCTGCGCTTGCAGGACGGCATCCAGAATGACTTTGCGGCAACCGTCGAGGTCGCGGTTGGCGTGAAGTTTTTCAATGGGCAAGGAATATTGCGCCCCGACATTTTCGCAGCCGCCGCCTTTGAGCACCAGTTTCACACTGACTTCCGGCGAACGATGTTGATGAAAATGGAAGGCTGGTGCACCGGGGCCACAGTTTGTGCCGTCGTTTTTGCCGGTAAGCGAATCCACGGAATTTTGCCGGAGAAAACCTTTTTTCGTCGCCAGCTTCACGGCTTCACGCGCCGTTTCCGAAAAGGTGATCTGGTCAAAACCGATCGAGCAATCCACATAAAACAGAATACTGCCAGTATCCTGGCAGATGGGCTGTGACTTGCGTTTGGCGAGTTGGATATTTTGGTCAATGATCTTCAGCGCGCTTTCGGCGATGGTGCCTTTCTTCTCGTTTTCCAGGGAAGCGAGCACGGCTTGGTTCACGTCATCGGGAATTTCGGCTGACGTGCGCCGGATGAGTTCGACCAGAGAATCTTGCAATTGGCTCATAAATTTTACCTAGCGTAAGACTTGAAAGCAAAGGCGTCAACCGGCCAGCACGTTTAGAGTGAATAGCTGTAAACTGATGCCTGCAGATCCTGGATTTTCTGCGATGCATCAAATGAGACGGAGATTTGAATATGGCGCATGGATAAAAAAGCATCGGCATAGTCTTCAACTTGATAATAAACGCATTGGTTTGTTTCCCAAATCGAGGAATGTCCATCCACACCCAAACCTTGCCCCGTCAACCAAGTCTTGAGTTGATTCACGGGCGTGCCGATAGGGAAGCGTGCCTGCAAGGCGGAAACGATCACCGAATCGGTCAGCGGCGCCGACGCGGCCAGGGTAAAATAATGGCGCACCCGTGTTTCGGCCTGATGTTGTTGGAGACTGCCACAGCCAGCAGCAACAACAACAATCAAAAAGATGCCAGCCAAAAGAAGGCCACCCAACACATAAAACCATTTGCGAAATTGTCTTTTCACAGGTTTGATTTGAGCTGATTAGACGCTATTCCAGCCTCTTCTGGTTGTCGAGGGTCAACGCATTGATAAATGGGCAAAGCATCAGCTTTGTCCGACCACACATGCTAAGGTGGCTTTGGCTGCGCTGCGGCCAAAGTCGTC
>DASYEY010000120.1:0-7868 GCA_036498725.1 Verrucomicrobiia bacterium
CAGTTGCGCGGCGCCGTTATGGGCGGGTTTCAGCGCATTGATTAATCAACAAGCCGCTATCAATGGCCAATCGCCCGTCGGTTTTATCAATCCGGCGATTTACGAATTAGCCAGCGAATCCAGTTACAACACAGTCTTTCACGATGTGACGACGGGTAATAATACGTCCAGTTCCAGTCCCGGCGCATTTTATGCGGTGTCCGGTTACGATCTTTGCACCGGCTTGGGCACGCCGAATGGAACCAATTTTATCAACGCTTTGCTTAAGCCCGATGCGCTCAGCGTGGCCACCAACTATGGTTTTACCGCCATCAGTTCCAGTGGGACGCCCAACATCTCTTCGCAAACGTTTTATGTGACCAATACCGGCGCCTCGTCGTTGACGTGGTCGCTCATCAACACGTCCGCATGGCTGAATGCTTCGAGTAGCGGTAATACATTGTCGCCCGGCGCCGGCAATTCCGTCGTCGTCAGCCTGACTGGCATCACGAGCCTCAGCGCAGGAACTTACACTGCCACGTTATGGTTTTCCAATGTCACCAGCGGCATCGGCCATGCCCGTCTGTTCACTTTAAAGGTCATTGATCCGCTGGTAATCGGGCCGACGAACGTTTTCAATTTCAATGGCCCGGCGGGCGGCCCCTTCAGCCCGGCTACGCAACAAATCACTTTGACCAACACCGGCACGGCGAGCCTGAACTGGAGCCTCGGTAATACATCCACCTGGTTCAACGTCACGCCTGCCAGCGGCGCTTTAAGTGCCGGTGCGCACACCACGTTGACTTTCACCACGACCTCCGCCGCGACCAATGTGCCGGCCGGTATTTACAACGTGTTGTTCAATGTGACCAATAAAACCAGCGGCGTTCTCCATGCCATCAATGGCAATTTGCTGGTGGGGCAATCGCTGGTCTTCAACGGCGGTTTCGAGACTGATGATTTCACCGGCTGGACGCTGGCTGGCGATGGCGACACCACCAATTATGTGGACAATAGCGCCAGTTTTATCACACCGCATTCCGGCCTGTGCGTCGCGTTGTTGGGGCAACCCGTGACGATGGCGTACCTTTCGCAAAACTTGCCCACGATCAGCGGCCAAAAATATCTGCTTTCCTTGTGGTTATATAATCCGTTGCGGGGATCTGGCAGCAACCCCAATCAATTCAGCGTTTCCTGGAATGGCACGACGCTTTACAATAAAACAAACATCCCTTTGCTGAGTTGGACGAATATGCAGTTCATCGTGACCGCGACGACCTCCAGCACGGTGCTCCTGATCGGCGGGCGCGAGGATAATTATTTCCTTGGCCTGGATGACGTTTCCGTGACTCCGGGATTTGCGCCGACGATTGCGGTGCAACCCACGAATCAATTTGTCCTGGTTGGCAGCAACGCCGTCTTGAGTGCCGCCGTCAACGGGTCAACTCCGCTGGTTTACCAATGGCTTCGAAATGGAACCAATCTGGTTGATGGCCCGGGGGTGGTGGGAACGGCAACCAATATATTGACGCTCAACGCCGTTACGATGAATAGTGCGGGCAATTACAGTTTCACGGTCACGAATATTTTTGGCGCTGTCACCAGCAGCGTTGCGACCCTGACCATCGTTTTGCCGCCCAAGATCAATACGGTCACCGCCAACCCGGGCGGTGGTGTGACCCTCAGTCTCGCCGGTTCACCCGGTGTCAATTACGTGCTGGAATCTTCGACCAACTTGCTGCCTGCTGCCAGTTGGCAACCGGTGGCCACGAACTTGATGGCGACCAATGGCGTCTGGCTTTTCAATGATTCGCAAGTGACGAGTGTCCCGCAGCGTTTCTATCGGTTGAAATACAGCAAATGATTTGAGGTTGCCGCAAAAACTGTAGTGGCGGTCTATGACCGGAACGCCCGTCCTCGGGGCCAGCCGGGCGAAGAATGTAACCTTTTCCGGTCCATAACGCTCTAAATCCAGGAAGCCAGGCCAATTGTAACGTTAAAAGCAATAGGCTAAGCTTTCTAAACCAACTAAAAACCATACTACTATGAATCTGAATACATTGACCAAAACATTGCTGGGCGCGGTGCTGGTGGCAGGCATTTTTATCCAGGCCAAAGCTGAGGATAAAAAGGTGGACCCAACCGGTTCTTACGTTTGGACGATGCCGAGCCGCAACGGTGGACCGGACCACACCAATACCCTGGTTTTGAAACTCGACGGCGACAAATTGACCGGCAAACTCGTGGTGCCAGGACGTCAGGGTCGGACCAATTCAACGGACATTGCCGATGGTAAGATTACCGGCAACGATGTTTCTTTCACCATCGTGCGCAAGTTCAACGATAACTCGATGACAAACAAATATTCCGGTTCCCTGACGAATGACCTCATCAAGGGCAAAGTGGAATTTACCACCCGCGATGGCGATGCCCAGTCCCGCGATTGGGAAGCCAAGAAACAAGCCGAAACAAAATAAATTTCGGTACAAGATTAAACAATTCAGGCGCAACCTTACGGTTGCGCCTGAATTGTTAAAAAGTTGTCTTAACTTGATGCCTTGGCGGCTTGGTGGTTTAAACTTCCACCGCATTCAACGCGCAGTGGTGTAGGGCTGAAAGATTTTGGTGAACTCCCACGGCTGCTGGGCGATGCCACTGGCGGCGTTATCGTCCTGTTTGTCGGTATGGCTGCCGTTGTCACGATTGCAAGACCAGAAGGAAAGGCTGCAAACCCATGGCTGTGTCTCCGCCCAGGTTTTCAATGCTTTGGCATCCTCCGGCGTGAATACTTCGCCGTGCACGTCGTTGTTTCCGATCATGGGCGTGAGGCCGATCAAGATGGCCGGATCAATCGCCTGGCACTGTTCCCGGGCTTTCAATGCGCTGGCGATGCCTACGTCGCTCATCGTTTTGCCCTCCGAAAAATGCCGGCCATAATCCATCGTCATCACATTGGCGGAATAAACTTTGACCCCTTGCGCCTTGGCATCAGCCAGCAACTTCCGCGCGCTGCCGGGAATGCCGTTCGGATCCACGGGCAGGGTGTAGGAAATGATCAGTCCCGGATTTTTTGCCTGTAGCTGCGCGAGCACCTGATTACGCAGATGATTGATGTTGGTCTTCTTCATGGCTTCACCTTCGATGTCGAAGTCCAGCCACGTGAACTGATAGCGGTCGATGACCGATTGATATTTCGCTGCCAATTTTACCGCGTTGGTCTCCACCAATGCCAGTTCGGTGCCGCCGCCGCCGCCGAAGGAAACAATGACGTCACCGCCGCGCTCGCGGATTTCCTTGATCTGTCCGGAGTAAAGATTGCTCGCCAGCGAAAAGCGTCCGTCCCAGGCCGGATTATTGTCTTTATCGGCGATGATGAAGGCGATGGTGAAGAATTTTTGACCGGAAGCATCCTCACATTTTGTGATCTGAAAATTATCGCCGGCACCGATATACATATAAGGTGCAAATACTTTGGCCGGCCAATTGGCCGCCAAGGCGGTGACGGTGGCTGTGAAAACGAGGAGGGTGGTCAATAATTTCATCGGTGATGTCAGGTGATTCATAGTATGGGCGAGGGCATACCCTCGCAGCAATTGTTCCCGTCGTCATCCCCCTCCAAAGAGGGATGTTCAGGCGGCGTTGATTGTTAAATGATATTAACCATGTTTCAACCACATCTGCTCATGCCAACGCCAGCGTTGTCTTAAAATTATGGACCGGAGAAAATTTCTGAAGAATGCCCTGGGCGGCACGATGGCCCTGGCCGCTGCACGTATGCCGGGAGTGACGCTGGCCGGTGGCGAAACTAATCCGGTGGCGCCCGAAAAATTCGTTTTACCCGCCGCCATTGATGGCGCCTCGAACTTCGACAAAGTGCGTGGAGTCAATTTGGGCGCGTGGCTGGTTCTGGAAAGCTGGATGGTGCCCAGACTGTATCGCGGCACCGAAGCCCCGGATGAATATAGCTTGTGCCTCGCGTTGGGCAATGAAGCCAGGGGACGGTTGGAGAAACATCGTGAAACCTTCATCACCGCCGATGATTTCCGTTGGATTCGCGAACGCGGCCTGAACGCGGTCCGCCTGCCGGTGGGGTACTGGGCGTTAGAAGCGCCGAAGCCTTATATCGCCAGTGCGCCTTACATTGATTTCGCGCTGGAACAATGCCAGCAGAACGGCTTGAAGTTGCTGCTGGATTTGCACGGCGCACCCGGCAGTCAAAATGGCTGGGATCACAGCGGGCGCAGCGGCCCGATCAATTGGCCGAAGGACCCGCAGAATATTGCCGAGACCCTGCGCATCCTCGAAAGTTTTGCCGAAAGATATGGCCATCATCCGGCGTTGTTCGGGATCGAGCTTTTGAACGAGCCGCGCGACGTGGTGCCATTGGAGATTCTGCAAAAATTTTATCAGGATGCCTACGCACGTTTGCGTCAGAAGGTGGCGCCCCAAGTTGCGATTGTCTTCCACGATTCTTTCCGTGCGTTTGCCTGGGAAAAATTCATGCAGGCGCCGGAGTTTGACAACGTGATTCTGGACACGCATTTGTATCAATGTTTCAGCGAGCAGGACAAGGCCCGCAACGCCCAGGAACAACTGGCCTTTGCGTTGAACCGCAAGGAAACGCTCGATCGGATGCAGCGTGAAGAATTGCCGACGATCGTTGGTGAATGGTCATTGTCCTTGCCCAATCGGGCAATGAACGGGCTTTCGCCGTTGCAGACCAGTTCTGTCACCCGCGCTTATGCGGACACGCAGTTGTTGAACTACGAAGGCACCCGTGGCTGGTTTTTCTGGAGCTATAAATTGGAACATCCGTCCGAATGGAATTTCCGGCACTGTGTCGAACGCGGGTGGCTGCCAGATAATTTTGCGGTTTAAGTTGAAATGCCAAGGCGCCAAGGCGGGGAACTTTTTTAGAAGAATTAACAGAATTTCAAAATCTGTGTTCGTCTAAAAAAGCACCAAGCGTCCAAGCTCCAACCTCCAGAGAAGCACCAATATTCAAACTCCAATCATCGTGCGATGATCGTTTTTGGAGGTTGAGCTTTGGAATTTCTCTGGTGATTGGATGTTGGACGCTTGGAGGTTTGCGTTCAAAAACCATTTGTCAGTTGAACGATGAATGGCAGACAACGGTTAGAGATGAATCAATCCCCGTTGGATCGCCACGGTCACGGCTTCCGTGCGGTCGGCGACATGCAGCTTGGTGAGGATGGTTTTCAAATAACCTTTCGCCGTGTGTTGGGAGATGTTCATCACGTCGGCGATCTGCTTGTTCGCCAGCCCTTTGGCAAGCTCATGCAGGACTTCCAGTTCGCGCGGTGTCAACGGTTCAAATTCCTCGCGCCGGGCCAGGCGGCTGGCGACTTCTTCGGGAATCCAACTATCACCCGCCGCCACGGCGCGCAGGGCAGGGACCAGTTGTTCGCCAGTGGAACTTTTCAGGACGTAACCTTGTGCGCCGGCAGTAAGCGCCTTGTGGATGTCTTCGTCCCCATCGAAGGCAGTCAGCATCAGGATGCGCGCGGACGGATGCTGGCTTTGGATCTCTTTGGCGGCTTGCACACCGCTTTTCAATGGCATCCGTGAATCCAGCAGGACGAGGTCAGGCCGATGTTGATTGAACAGGTCAATGGCCTGGACACCATTGACAGCTTCCGCCACCACGTGCATGTCCGGCTCGTTATTGATGATGGCGGTCACACCCATGCGGACCACGTAATGATCATCGGCGATCAGGATTTGAATGGAATTTTTTTTCATGCGGTCACTTGGGCCGTGGCGGCGATTTGCTGATTAGTGAGGCTGGCGGGAATCTCCACGCGGATCGTTGTGCCCGCGCCTGGTTTGCTGGTGATGGTGATCCGGCCGCCCAGGCGTTCGGCACGCTCCGTCATGCCCAGTAATCCAAAATGACCGTCCTTGGGACCGACGCATGTCTGGGGCACAAAACCTTTGCCGTTGTCCGTGATCGTCAACGCGATTTCATCCGGCGTAAATTCCAATTTGATTCGGGCCACGCTCGCGCCGGAATGCTTGACCGCGTTGGTCATGGCTTCCTGGCCGACACGCAATAGATTTTCCTCGGCGATCTCAGACAACGGATACGGCACGCCCAGCGATTCGATCTCGATCTTGATGCCGGCGCCGCCGGCGATCTGGCGGCTGGTGGTGCCCAGCGCATTGGTGAGGTTAAATTCTTCCGTCGCCCGGCTGCGCAAACCCCAGACGGAACGACGCACGTCCACCTGGCTTTGCCGCATCAAGCTGCGCGCAAGTTTCAGATGGTGCAAGGCGTTGTCGGCGCTGCGGGAAAAGAGCTTGGCCACCATGTCCAATTGCAACGCGATGCCGGTCATGGTCTGTTCCAGGGTATCGTGCAATTCCTGGGCGAGCCGCGTGCGTTCGGTCAGCACGGCGCGGAATTGCAGTTCGGATTCCTTGCGCGCGGTCATCTCGACCTTCAATTGCGCGGTGCGTTCCTTGACCCGTTCTTCTAATTGATCGTGCGCCTCTTGCAATTCATCCTGGGCGGCCTCCTTTTCCCGCACGGAAGATTTCAACCGTGAATTATGTTTGGAAACCATGACGGTCCAACTGATGGCCACGAGCAGAAAGAGGCACACGATCGCGAGGCTGATCAGCAGATGTTCGGGGGTCAGCCAGCTTGGCTCCTCGATCACCCGGACGTCGTGTGACGACGGCAGCAGGATGCGGACGGACTTGATTCTCCCGTCATCGCCGCTTTCCAAAAGGCTGATGCCGCTGAGTTCCACCAGGCTGCCGAGGGGGATGGACGCGAGCATCTGGTTGGGTTCAGAAGTGTCCCGTTCGGCGGTGAACAGAAAATTGCTCGTCTGCAAAACCAGCGTGGTGCGCACGGATAGATTGGTGGCTTCCTGGCCGATGCCGCGGGTCAGCCGGTCAATTAATTTGGCGCGCAGCGTGATCAAGTCCGCATGATGGATGCCGACCAGCAGGCCATTGACCGTCGCCAGTTTCGGCGTCGGTTCCATGCGTGGTTCGGTGGTTTTGCGGAAAATTGCATCTTCCAGGACGGGTAGATAATTTTCCACGGCGGCAAAACCCACTGCCTCGACGACTTCACCCGGGGTCATTGATTCCTTTTGCGCACTTTTGATTTGGAGGCCGCCGGTCGTTTTGTCCTGGATGAAAAAGTCCGAGCCATTCGCTTGATAGGTGATGACGCCTTTGACATGAACCCGGTTGCCGAGCGGATTGTTTTTGCGGTATTGTGCAATGGCATCCAACGGGGTCAGCGGTTCATCGAAAGGATTCGCGGCGGCTTTTTCCTGGATGATGAAATCGGATAGTTGCGGAACGAACAAGGTCACCGTGATGAAATGCCGCAAATGACCGTTGAAGGCGGCAGCAATGGTGCCCTTCAGCAAAACCTTGTCGCCGATCAAGGATTGCGGATCAAGACCGGGCGGGATGGGGGCATACACCCGCAGCCGATAACCATCGGTCATCACTTCCAACCATAACCGGTCAACGAAGACGTGGGCAGTGCGCACGATGCCGGAAACGGCGACGCGTTGGCTGTCTTCGGTGCCAGACATGAGATTTTCGAGGGCAACGGTTTTGGCTTCCGGCAGGGGAGCAGTCCCGATTTTTTTCCAGTGCGGCTTGGAGATCACGGGCGCGTAGCCGCCGGGATGACTGACGCCGGTGACTTCCACCAGATCGCCCAGCGCCGGTTTGGGATGGCCGACGTTGTCCACGAAAACTCCGCCGCTGGCGTCCGCCACAAAAAAGCGTCCGTCCCAATTTGGTTCGGCGGCGGTGACGACGCCACGCACGCGAATGGGCAATGCCTCGTGGGCTTTGGTGACCGAGAGTGACAACACATCCGCCGCATTCGTCAG
>DASYEY010000121.1:0-33477 GCA_036498725.1 Verrucomicrobiia bacterium
GACGGTACGTATCCCGTGGCGGCTCAAAATGATGCGGGCAGCGTGACGAGCAGTGTTGCTACTTTGGCCGTGCTGCCGCCGCCCAACTCGCCGCCGCCGGCGGTGACCTTGCCTCCGGTTTCATTGCAAATTTCACATGGCCCGGGCACGGCATATCTGCAATGGGCGCAGGGGATACTTCAGCAAGCCACTAATCTGGCTGGTCCGTGGTTTCCGCTGGCAACCAACTTGGAGGCGGCGAGTTATGCCACGGCTACCACCAATGCCACGACCTATTTCCGATCCAAGATTGCCCGCCAGCCGCGCATCGTGAACCTCTACTGTTTCTGCCGCGATCAGGATTTCCGCGTCGCCAATTCCCAGCAGATATTGTTCAACGCCACCACGCAGCAGGTACAGTTATTTCATCAAGCCAACCTGCCGGCAACGTTTGCCCTGCAACACGATGCCTTGATGGACACGAATTATCAGAATTATTTTAAAACATATCTGACCACCAACGATGAGATCGGCGCCTGGTGGGAGATCACGCAATCTTTGGTTGAGCGCGCCGGTTTGACATGGCGCGGGGATCATGAATGGGTTTCCACGGCCAACATTGATTTTTCGTGTGGCTACTCACCAGCGGATCGAATCCGGTTGGTGGACGCGTACATGGCTGATTTTCGCTCGGTTTTTGGTTATTACCCAAAAACGGTCGGTTCCTGGTACATTGACGAAGTGACGCTGCAATATATGCAGCAGCAATACGGGGTAGTGGCTTCGGCCAATTGCAAAGACCAGATCGGGACAGACACGTACACATTGTGGGGCGCGTATTGGAACCAGGCGTATTATCCGAGCAAGGTGAATGCGTACATGCCGGCGCAAACTACCAATGGCCAGATCAACCTGCCAGTGTTCCGGTTGTTGGGCAGCGATCCCATCTATCAATATGGCAATTTCACCTCGGGAATCTACACATTGGAACCGGTATATTCCTATTCCGGCGGGTCGCCGAGTTGGGCGGCCTGGTATTTTAACGCGTTGATCAAGCAGCCGTCACTGGCTTTTGGTTACGCCCAAGCCGGACAGGAAAATGCCTTTGGTTGGGATGCCATGGCGGCGGGATTGACTAGTCAGGTGGCACTCATCGCCGCCGCTGCGCAGGCCGAAGAAATTCAAGTGATGACCTTGGCGCAGGCCGGGGAATGGTTCCGAAAAAACTATTCAGTCACGCCGCCGACGTCTGTGGTGGCTTTGGACGATTCAAAACAGCAAGGCCGGAAATCCGTCTGGTATGACAGCCGTTTTTACCGGCTCAATGTGTTGTGGGATCAAGGCACATTTTATGTCCGCGATCTCCACGGTTTTGATGAGAACGTGGTGTCGGCCACTTACGCCAGTGCCCTGGCCACCACTTATTTTGATTATGAAACATTACCGGTGATGGACGGTGATCAATGGTCGGGCAGCGGAAATTATCCGGTGGGCATGTGGCCGGTCTTATTGCCGGGTGGCAGTTTCATGACGCCGCAGGGGTTGCCAATTGTAAAAGAGTTGAGCCCGACGGATCTGAGCATTGTGCAACCCTTGAGCAATGGCGGGGCTCTCGCGATCACTTGCACCGAAAGTAATATCACCTGTGTCGGCACGAACACGCTGGGACAATCGTTGAATTGGACCTGGAATTTGGCCGGTGGATCACAACAATCGTCTGTCGTTCAGAGTGTCAGCACCAATGCCATTAATTATCTCTATGCAGGAACCGGTTATCGGCTCAAGCTGACGACCGGGTCTTGCCAGCAATTGGGGAATGGCAATCTTCAACTGACACCGGACGCTTCAGGAAAATTGATTTTAGATTTGCGGGTGAGCAATTGACCCCGAAGGAATTTACGATTTGCGATTGGTGATTTACGATTGCAAAAGTTCGAACCTTTGAAACGATGAGCGCGACAGCAAATTGTAAATCACAAATTAAAAAAGCCACCGATGAAACACGGATTAAACGCGGAAAAACCCTGTCGCACGAATGACATTTGTAGGAGACGACGTGAGGAGTCTCTAATTTTATCGTGGCAACCTTTTTCTATTGGAGCCTCCTCACGTCGTCACCTACTTGAAGTTGAGTCACGATCCTCCTCATTTCAGTCTTTGCCTGCTGAGAACAGGCGAGCAACGCAGCGCATGTTGGGTGTTAACAATTGGGCGTCAAAAATTTCTCCTGTTTGCCGGCGAGTATTGTTGGCCATCCTGTTGCTTACTGCAGTCCGTCCGATTTGTAACGCAGCACTGGTCGAACAAGATGCCACTCACCAGCTCATAACGCTAAGTGATGGCAATGGTGATTTGACCTTGCGCTTGAAATACGATGGCGGATGCTTTTTGGATCAGGTTAAAGTTCAAGGACGTGACGTGGTTGCTGCGACTGGTGTTTACACCGGTATTCGCACCGGTAATGAATGGTTCACCTCCAAGGCTGCGCCTGAAGTCCGCGTTGAAGCTGACAAACGCAGCGTCACGGTGGGCGGTATTCAATTTGGTAAAGCTGGCCGGTTGATTCAGGAGACATGGAAATTCACCACGCTGTCGAACCAGATCCGTTGGCAGATCACCCGTAAATATCCTTCTGTCGAAACGGTTTCTGAGGTGGCTTTTCCGCAATGGAACTTCAGTAATCTATCCACTTGGACCGGGGGCATGCTGGATAACGGTGGTGTGGTTTGGAATAAATATCTGGACCAGCCCAACGCAACTTATGGCGCACATTTCAACGCCGTAACTTTTTGGAATGCGCAATCCAATGATTGCTTGCGCATCACACCCAATATTCCCGATGGATATTTCGGAGCTGGCCAGTTCACCCGCCAGACTAACGATGCGCTGGCGTTCGATTACACCGTCAGCCATACCAGTCTCATTCCCAAGCATGGACAAAGCCGCTTTCTGGGTAATCGCTCCGATTTGTGGCAGCCGTTTCCGGTTCAGCCGGCGGAAATCACCACGGAATTTACCCTGCAAACATTCAAATATGATGCGGCCTATGATCGGGGCGAGTTCGTTGGATTGGACGGTCGTAACATCCGTGAATTACTCAACACGGTTGCCCGCTATGGCGTGATTGATTCGCATCTCGTTGGCGGCAACGGCTGGCGTTCCGGCTACATCTGCCTGCATGAGCCATTCTTCGCGCAAATCGCCGCCACCGTGGATGCTGCCGACTACGTGAATAATTTTTCGGCCGCGCTCGATTTCGAACGTGATCACGCCATCGCCACTAATGGCCGCGTTAAATCCCGCTGGTGCTACGGCGGTTGGGATGCGATGCCCGGGGCTTACGATCAAAATGGTTTTTATGAAGCACAATGGGGCTACCTCATGGATTCGCAACCGGACTACGTGATGAATGTCGCGGAACAATTCAATAACACCGGCGATCTGAAATGGCTGGCTGGCCATAAAGATTCCTGCGAACGAGCCTTGGAATTTCTAACCCGCCGTGAAGTCGGGAACAGCGGCTTGGTCGCGATGATGACCGATTCGCACGGGCAAAATCGAGGCAGTGATTGGATTGATATCATCTGGGCGGCTTATGAGAACGCGTTCGTCAACGCTCAACTTTATGCTGCCCTGAATCTGTGGGCGGATGCCGAGCAGACATTGAACGACACCAATCGGGCGGAAAATTACCGTGCCTTTGCGGCCAGACTGAAGACCAGTTTCAACCGTCCGATTGCCGAAGGCGGCTTTTGGGATCCAACCAACCAGTGGTATGTCCATTGGCGTGATCAGGACGGGTCCGCCCACGGCAACAATCTGGTCACGCCGGTCAATTTCGCGAGTATCGCCTACGGCCTGTGCGATGATTCGGATCGGCAGAAGGCCATTCTGGACCGGATGGAAGCCGAAATGAAAAAGGAAAATCTTTTCTATTGGCCGTTATGCTTTTTCCCTTATCAACCGGGGGAAGGGGCGGGGAGTAATTTCCCATTTCCCAAGTACGAAAACGGTGACATCTTCCTGTCCTGGGGTGAATTGGGCGTCCGTGCTTATGCCGCTTATGATCCGGCGCTGGCCCTTAAATATGTCAAAAACACCTTGGCGCGTTATGTCCAGGACGGATTGTCCTTTCAACGTTACTTGCGCCAGACACAGACCGGCGAAGGTGACGACATTCTCGCCGGAAATTGTCTGCCGATTGTTGGTTTGTATCGGGATATCTATGGCGTGCAACCCAAACCCAACCGGTTGTATCTCGATCCGCACCTGACGGACGATTTGAATGGCACAAAACTTCATTATGAATTACGCGGCCAGTGTTATGAAATTGCCCTCGACACGCATGGCAGTAGCGTCACCGCGAGCCATGTCACTGTGGGCGCACCCACGCCTTTCGGCCTCAGTGCCGCGCCGCGAGTGATTCAGTATTTTTCAGGAACCAATGTTGATTGGGCGCTGGCCGTGACTGTCCCAACGGATCGGCAACTGACGTTGCAGATCGGGAGTGAATTTGCGACGGCGGCGGTAGTTCGTGAATGGACGGAAACCATCCTGCCGAAAACCGGTCGGGTGACGCACCGGCTGAAACAGCTTTTACCAGATACGGCGTATCAAGTCTTGGTGGATGGTCAGAAGGCGGGCGCGTTCCATACCGACTATGCGGGCGAACTGAAATTTACGTTGAAACTGGCTGCGACCAAAGTCCATCGCATTGAACTCAAACGGCCTTGATTGAACGTTCGAAAAGCGAACTCAGATTTTGCCGAAGCGAGGATTTGATTTGGAGCATTTTAAATGGACCCGTAGCCGCTCTCAGGCTGATTTTGTAGGTGACGAGGTGACGAGTCTCTAACTAAAAAGCCAAGCCAATACGAGGACGAGCCTGACGATGAGGACGATGAGGAAGGCGTCGGATCCTATTCGTCCCCAACGAAAATCGGTCACAGTTTTATTTAATACGCTCAAGAGCGGGCCACCCGGAGATTTTTTAAATGATCATGACTTACTCACGACTTTTTCAAGCAACGATTCAATTCATATGCCTGGCACTGGTGTTGGGAATGGCCGGCGGCGGTTGTGCCAGACAATCTTCGGACATCAAGCCGGTTGCCACCAAGCCAGCGCAACCGTTGCTGGGGAAGCGCGTGCTTACGTTTGTTTCGGTGATCCGGGTCAACCAGATCGAAGTGTCGCGGGATCGCAATGCGGGCCAGGACGAAGGTTCGCAGCACACGGTGGAGGGGGTACGATCCCTGCGTGAGAATTTTGTTAAGGCTTTTCCAGGCGGCCGTATGACATGGGCGTTTAGCTGGCTGGCCTTGCAGGATCAGCGGGAGAACTACCGGGCCATTCGTCAGCAGGTCGTGGCGTATCACCAGCAGTTCGGGGATGAGATCACGTTCATTCCCGGGGCGTATTTTGCACCGATGTATAATTCCCGCGAGCAGGTGAACCGGGATTTGCATGACGGGCTGAAGCTGGTGTCGGAAATGGTGGGCGACGGCTATCGTCCCCAGTGTGTGATCGCCGGTTTTCTGGCGGCGGAGAACCAGCGTTACCTGGCTGAGCAGGAGAACATCCATGTCTGCCAGGGAACGATCTGGAGCCAGTATGGCATTGATAATGGCGACGGGGATGGTTCCATTTCCTATCCTTACTACCCCAGCCGCGAACATTACTGCAAGCCGGCCCAAAGGCTGGCTGATTTCATTGACTGTGTTTGTCTGGATGGTTGGACGTGTGATTTTCTAACAGCGCGCCGACCGGGTTTCGCCGGGGGATTCAACAGTCGCATGGGGTTGGGCCCCATCGAGACCTTGATGAATCTTGGCCCTAAAACCGGACTCAAGGAACAGCTCTTCACCACCGCCATCCATTTTGACGATGGCTTCAAGCGGAATGGTTTTGCCTGGGCCACCGTGATTTGGGAGGCGATTTTGGGAACCAATACGTTTAAGTATTTGCCAGCTTACGGCGCGGAAGTGCGGCGGCGTTGGCCGGATGTTCAGTGTGTGACGGAAGGCGAATTCGGCGAAGCGTTCCGGCGGCAGTTCAAGGACAATGACAAGTTGGATTATCGTTTTGTGGAGCGGGGCAGCGGCATCCACGGTTCGGAGACCAATCTGGAAATCCGCTGGTTTATGAACCGGGATTTTCGTCTCGCTTTGCTCCGTGACTGGACGATGCCGTCCAGCCCTGAAAAAGTCATAGATTTCACCCGGTACGATCTTCCAGCCAAAGAGCCGCAGGATTTTGGCCGTAATTGGAGCCTGATGAACCGGATCAATCAGAAAGGTACGCGACCACAGGACAAGCCGGTGCCCGTGAGCGAATTGCCAGCGGAAGACCGGATGATCATCCAACGCCGGTTGCCGGAACTCTTTGCGCCCGCCGCTGCGAGGAAGTAGGCCGGTCAGGGTTGAGGGTTTGGATGGCGTTGAAAACTATTCCTCCTCGTCGTCATCCTCATGCTCGTCCTCGATTCAATTGCTAGAGCGGTTTAAGAAATACTGCGGCCGTTTGGAGCGGTCTTTTCTTCCCGAACGACCACTGTATTTCTTGAACCGCTCTAATGTTTCCTAAGCCTGAGGATGAGGACGAGGATGACTTCTACCATATTTCTTTCTCCGCCCCCACCCGATTGAGGGGCTTGGTGATGCTTATCATACTGTTATACTAACTCTCGATAACTCCCATCGGTCTCAAGCATGGCCTGAACTACGTTCAATTCATGCCGGGTAACGGCTTTGTCTCAAAAAGAATTACCTTGTTTGGCTATTGAGATGAACGGCCAGGTAATGGCTTGCGTTCCATTGTGATGTGCCTGGCGGGAGTGGTTAGTCCCGTAGTAACCATAAATCCGGACCCATCCGGAAAACCGAAAACCAACCTAAATCACTGGAAACTATGAAAAAAACGAAAACTTATTCCGACTTTGGTGGCATGGTGAAGAAACCATTGTCCATTCTGGCCAGCGCGGCTTTGCTGTTATTCACCAGCTCGCAAATTGCCTCGGCCGCTTCCGCCATGATTTTCTTCAATGGTAATATGGGAACCGTTGCCTCACTCACCCCGGCGGAAATCAACGGCGTCCGGGCATCGGGATTTGGCACCATCGTCATCTTCAACCTGCGGGTGGATGCGAGCGGGAATCTGTTGTACGGCGCCTCGGCAAGTTATCCCACGGCTTGTAGCAACGGCTCGTATGTTGGCGATCCCAGCTGGCCGGGGCTTTGGGCTCAATGCCGGGTCCAGCCTTCCAGCGTCAACCGGATCGAGATGTGTATCGGCGGCTGGCTGGATACGAGTTTTCAAAATATCAAAACCCGGATCGCCGCCGATGGCACCGGTTCCGGAACGGTGCTCTACCGGAATTTACAGGCACTGCACAACACATTGGGGATTGATGCCATTTGTTTTGATGATGAAAGTACTTACGACGCAGCTTCCGCGAGCCAGTTCGGCCAGATGTGCATTGCTGTGGGCATGAAGGTGACTCTCTGTCCGTATACGAATCCGGGCTTTTGGCAAACGGTGAAGTCCAATTTGGGGCCGTTATGCGATCAGATTTATCTTCAGTGTTATGACGGTGGCGCGGGCAACAATCCCGCCACGTGGAATGGATATTTTGGCGGATTGGACGTGGTCGCCGGTTATTGGAATGGTTCCGACTTTTTGAGCAAGATGCAGGGATGGAAAAGTTCCCCGGTCTATGGCGGTTTTTTTTGGCCCAACTCAAACCCAAGCGCCAGTGACATGGCACAATATGCCGGCTGGATTCATCAGGGATTGGATCAAACCATTGCCGGGGCGCATCGCCTGGTGGACATCCAGAATAATAAAGCCATCGACAATGGCAGCTCCACCCTGGGTTCAACTTCTGTGCAATGGGATATCAACAGTGTGGGTGGTGGAACCCAGCAGATCTGGAATTTCACCCAAAACTCTGACACCTCCTGGAACATCATCAACCAACGCACCGGCCTGGCTTTGGAGATGGAAGATGTCAGCAATAATGCCCAAGCCAAAGTATGGAGTTCCAATGGCGGTTCTAATCAGCGGTGGTGGATTGACCGGCAAGCGGACGGCACTTTCAAGATTTGGAACCAATGGAGCAGCCGGGCATTGGAAAACGCCAGTTCGCTGGTGAATGGCACGGCGATCATCCAATGGGATTGGAATGGCCAGATCCAGCAACGCTGGAGTCTGCAATAAATTTTGGCTGTGGGCAAATGGCCTTGGCCCCGTTGATCAAGGTGACAACGGGGCCGCTTCAATCAAACAACATTCGTGATTGTGAGAGAATGTGACTGGAAAAATCTTAATTCTTAGTTCCTGCCTGATGATTGGCTATGCGATGAATCGCCTGATGTTTCCCGTTGCCAAACCAGAGGTGGGTCGGACGACGAAATTATCTTTGCCGATGACCATGCCGGTCCACGCTTCGATTCCTTTGGCGATGCGGCCCGCCGCCTTGCATGATGGCAGGGCAGGGATTTCCAATCTGGTTGCAGTAACGATCAGCCAGTCAGTGCCCTCAACGAATCCGCCGGAAATCAATGTCGCGAACTCAACCGATGACGAGCGGGGAAATGCGGAAAAAGAAAAATACCGGCTGTTGCACCAGTTGTGTAATTGGGCGACGCGGGACGCCGAAGGCGCACTGGCGGCGGCCATGAAACTGCCCGCTGGCGCTGAGCGTGATCAGGCTTTGGGCGAAGTGTGTTCCGGCATGGCCCAGAACCATCCGGCGGAGGCGGTCGAACTGGCGAAAACATTGCATTTGGATCAACAACCAGGAGCCGTGTTGGAGCATTTGATTCAAACCTGGGCAACGTCGGACGTGGCGGCTGCCGCTGACTGGGTAAAAGCACAGGCGGCGGATGGAGCGCGGGACGGTCTGGTCACACGGGTAGCTTACATCCAGGCACAATCCGCACCGGCTGAGGCCGCAAATTTAATCCTCGATGAGATGCCGGCGGGACCATCGCAAAACGACGCATTGCTGATGGTCGTGCATCAGTGGGCAAATAAAGATGCTGCCGCTGCGACCGCTTGGGTGAATGAGTTTCCGCAAGGCACGCTCCATGACCGTGCCAACGAAGAATTACAATTAGTGGCGGTTCGCCAGCAAGCGCTGGCAAGTCCATGAAGGATTACTTCTGATTGAATGTTAAAAAGGACACGAATTAAACGAATCATGGTGGACTTATTTTGATCCGTACCATCCGTGTTCATCTGTGTCTATCCGTGGTTAAAAAATCTTTCCACTTCGTGCCTTAGCGGCTTGGTGGTTCAAATCATCAATCCCGCGTTTTATGGCTCATCACGTAGTTTTCACGGCTTGCGTTTTATTATGCCGTGGTTCAGTTTTGAGGCGTAAGCCGTCTATGACCACATTCAATACTTTTCGCGAAATTCCTGCCACCGTTGAACAAGTCTTTGCCGCGATCAGCGATCCAGAACGTCTGGCCCGTTGGTGGGGACCGGCGGGTTTCACCAACACGTTCAACCTGTGCGAGTTTAAGAACGGCGGACGATGGTCGTTCATCATGCACGGTCCCAATGGCAGCAATTATCCGAATGAGTGTATGTTTTCTGAGGTTGAGCTGCTGCGAAAAGTTGTCGTACAGCATGTCAGTGAACCGAAATTTCGTTTGACCATCAATCTGGAGCCGTCGTCGGCAGGCACGCTGGTGTCCTGGTCACAGGCTTTTGAAAGCGAAGAAATGGCCCGCCGCGTCGAAGCCATCGTTGTCCCCGCCAACGAACAAAATCTTGATCGTCTAGCGGCTGAGGTTTTGCGCAAATAAACCTCACGGTTCAACTTTATAGAATTTCACAGCGTTGGTTGTCGGCACCACCCATGGTGAGACGGCTGAACTGTTGGCCGTCCAGACACCGTTTAAATCAGTTGCTTCCAGCAGGGTGCCGGCCCCATTCCAAGTGGCATTCCAGGTGACGACTACCCGTTGCCCATTGGTTGAGGCGATTTGCAGGCCTGACAGCGTGCTCGCTGTCCAGCTTTTCCAGGTGGCATCATTGGTGAAGGGGGAACCGCTGCCGGGTTGACTGTAAAGGGAGGTGTTGATTTGCCGGATATAATGTCCCGGCGAACTGTAAGATTCAAACGAGATTCCCTTGCCGCCGGACAGTCCAGGGCGCAGGTAAAAAGTCGCATCCGCGTTGAAGGTGCCTCCAGCCGTCCATACATCCATCACGATCTGGCCGCTGCTGTTTTGCCGCAAATACCGGTCGGCCTTGTCAATCAATTCAAAGGAAACTGCATTCGTAGCCTTGTCAGCCAGGCCGGGCACCATGAGAAATTGCGAAGTCACATCCGTCCAATCGCTGTTGACCAGTTTGGCGATGCTGTTGGTGTGGACGATGTAATATCCCGGAACACTGTAAGATTCCCACCTTGCGACCGTGCCGCCACCGGTCATCACCACTGGCTTGATGGTTCCGTCCGGATTGTAACTAAGGGAATCGAGGGCGACATGGCGCGTGGAATAAGCGCTGTCCCAATAATGATAACAGATATACCAGATATCGGTGTCCGGGATTTGCAGGAAGGCATGACTGCCGGGGCCCTTGTGTAAACTGTCCGAAGTAAGGATTGGCCCCCGATAAGTCCACGGCCCCAGCGGCGAACTGGCAGTGGCATACCGCACGTTGTACGTGTTGGTCTGCCAACTGCCGTTGGAATAGGAGATGTAGTAGGTGCCATTGCGTTTGCTCATGAACGAAGCCTCGGTGAAATTCGCCGGGGTGACGACATTGAGCGAACCGCTGAAAGAAATCAGATCATTCGTATTCAATTGCCGGATACCCAAATTAGCTCCGCCACTGCCGCCGTAATACAAGTAGGCTTTGCCATCCGTATCCATGAAGATCATCGGATCAATCGCTTCCACATGGGGAGAACTGGTCTGGCTGGATACCAGGGGCGTGCCGCTGTCGGTGAAAGGGCCGATCGGAGAAGGGCCGACCGCCACGCCGATTTTACTGTCCTGCCATCCCGCCGCCCCGCCCATGGCATAATAAAAATAATAATTCCCATTGAAATAAACCACACACGGCGCCCAGCCATAACCGTTAGTAGCCCAACTGCTCTGGGAAAGGTTGAAAACCGCCCCTTGATCCACCCAGTCAACCAGATTCGTTGACGAGAAGGCGCGAAACGATTTGGTGTCTTCCGAGGTCGGGTAAATCCAATATTTTCCCGCAAAATAGCTGATGAACGGATCGGCGTGATGACTTGGGAGAACGGGATTTTGGATGGCTAGAGACGGAGGCATGACTGTAAGCGAAACGCCGGAGGCACCGGACAGACTATTGGCGTCAGTGACCGTAGCCGTCAACGTCCGGTCACCGACACCCGCATTGGCGTTTACCGTGACCGTATTTGTCCAAACATTCGAGGTTGTGCTGTCCAATACCAGGGGCACTGACGAACTGCCGCCGATGGCACTGGCATCCAATGTGACCCCTGTCACCGCGCCGTCTCCGTTGACGGTGGTAACCCTGACGAAGGTGCTTTGACCCCACGTCAACGAGGTCGGCGAAGCAGTGATGACAGAAGTGGGCGGTATATGGGTATTGTAATGCAATACCACCGTATTGCCGCCGGTGATCACAGTGTAATGAGACGCATTCGCGGGCAGGGCACCCAAAAACACAGGCGTTGCCGCACAAGCCCCAATGATGCCGTTGGTGGCTTGGAATAGCACATAGTCGGAAGTATCCAGATTCACGGCACCACCCGTGGCGTGGATGCAAATGAGGCTGTGGTTGCAGGTTAATGTTCCACCCACCAACGCCAGATTATTCGCATCGCTGGCTGAGGGGCTCAACGTGAAGCGATTCGAGGAACCAGTATTCAAGGTGAGGTTGGCCAAAACCGTCAAAATTCCCAAGCCGTCGTTACCGGGGGAGAAAGTTGAAGCCGGGCTCATGGTGATACTGCCTTTTACCAGGCCGATGCCGCTCAAGGTCTGGCCGTTGGCTAGGGTCAATGATGAGCTGCTCAAACCACTCACATCCAGCGTGGCGCTATTGCCGGCGATATTGATGGAACTGGTCACGCTGCCGTTGCCGCTCACGACGACGGTTCCGTTGCTAATGACGGTGACGCCGGAAAATGTATTTTGCCCGGATAAGGCCAGCATGCCGGTGCCGACCTTCACCAAACTGCCGATGCCCGTCAACCCGCCACCGAAAGCGCTGCTGGTGTTATTGCCACCCACAGTCAAAGTGACCGCGTTGCCGGCGGTGTCAGAAAGGGTCTGCGACGAAGTGCCGGACAAACCGCCGAGATTGAAAGCTGCACTATTCACCGCATTGGAAAAAGACACGGGATTGACCGAGGCGGCGACCAGGTTCAAGGTCGCATTGCTGAGGGCATTCAGATTGTTGAGTTGCAGGAGACGTTGAACCGCGCTGGCGATAATATTGTTGTTCGCATTGGTGACGGTGAGGATGCCGCGGTAGGGATTGGCGGCGCTTAATCTGACGAGACCCGTATCGGCGCCGGCATTGACATTTGCGCCGGACACTTGCAGGGCGGCGCTGCCGTTGATCGGTGCGATGATATCCAGCGTTTCAAAACTGGCGCTGCCACTGCTGGTGGCACCGAACGCACCGAGCAGAGAGTCGGCAGTGACCGTTACGGTTCCATCAATCACGCAGATGGAAGAGTCATTGTTGGCGCCCGCTTGATCCATCAAGCCGCCATTCAGGACATAGTTGGCCGTATTATTCGCGACGGTCGTATTGCCAGCGGCGTTGTTGCCGACCTTGCCGAGAAAACGGCCGCCAGCATCAATCGAAAGTGAATCCCCGCCAAAAACGTTGGTCTTGCCCGTGGTGGTGTTATTGACCGACCGAATCACATGTGCCCCGGTGAAATAACTATTTCCCGGCACCGGCATGCCAACCGGATTCCAATTGGCGGAACCGGTAAAGCTGGTCGTGCCGGCGGCGTCGTCGGTCTTGAGCGTCACGGTGGCCGCCGGGGAAACTGCCGTTCCGAGCAAACCTGCCCAAACAATGACCAGACATCCTTTTGCCAATTTTAAAAACCGAAGATTCCGAACAGTTTTTTTCATGATTTATTTACAGCAATTTCCAGATTGTTTGGCCATCGTCCCCCATCCAGCGATCATCAACAGGTTATTTTTATGTGCGGGTCGTATGAAGTATTGCGCTTTTTTGCCTGAAAACCTGAAATTTATTTCAATGAATCGTTAAAAGGCCGGGGGGATGGGCACTTGGTAGAAACCTTTGCCCGGTCCGCGAAGGACCACCCCGGCCCTCTCTCGCAAGGGAGAGGGGGAAAAAGTTTCCGCTGTTGCGAACCACCGTACGCTGGATCAAGGCGGCGGGATGAACGAATCACCACCGACGGTTGCAGGATTCTCCTTCCCCTGCGGGAGAAGGCCGGGATGGGCCGGGGTCGCCCGGCATAAATCCATTCAACTAGATCTTTTCTGCAAAGAACGTTGAATCGTTGGATGCTTGGATGTTTAACATTGGGCACGCTTGACCCCGGATACGATTGCGGCACACTCCGTTTATGCCAACGAATGTTTTGGGTGGCCCTTTGCAATCCTGCTGTCAATCGCCTGTGACCGGGTTTTATCGCGATGGATATTGCCGGACGGGACCGGAAGATCGCGGATTACATACGGTCTGCTGCCAGGTCACGCAGCAATTTCTCGATTTTCTGGTGTTGCGCGGCAATGACCTCATCACCCCGCGCCCCGAATATGATTTCCCCGGCTTGACGCCGGGCGACCGCTGGTGTGTCTGTGTGCGGAGCTGGGCGGAGGCATTTGAGGCGGGTTATCCCTGTCCGGTGGTTTTGGAGTCGTGCCATATTTCAGTTTTGGAGTTCGTGGATTTGGAAGCGTTGAAAACCAACGCGGTGACGGAAAATTGAGCGAAGATTCCATCATGAAAAATCTAAGAATCGCTGCTTTGGTTTTCGCGACCTTGAGCTTGATCACCGCCCTGTCCACTCGCGCTTGCACGCGGGTTTTATGGAATGCGAATAAATTGGCCGTGCTGGTGGGACGTTCGATGGATTGGCCGGAATCCACCCAGCCGGTTCTTACCGTATTTCCGCGCGGCATGACGCGTGACGGCAGTTATCTGGGGCCGGAATTGGTCGTCAAGGAAAACGGCCTGAAATGGACTTCCAAATATGGCAGTCTGATCACCAGTGTCTATGGCCTCGGTGCTGCGGATGGCTTGAACGAACGCGGGCTGGCGGCGCACTTATTATATTTTAACGCCTGTGATTTCGGTGCGCGGGATGTGAGCCGGCCGGGAATTCAAGCCGGTCTTTGGGCGCAATATCTCCTGGATAACGCCGCAACCGTTCCCGAAGCGATCGCGTTGCTCGATCAAATCCAGTTTATCATGGTTGAGGCGCACGGAGCCAAGGCCACGGTTCATGTGGCGATTGAGGATGCCAATGGCGATTCAGCCATCATTGAGTATATTGACGGCAAATCCGTGGTTCACCACGGCCGCGAATTTCGCGTCATGACCAATGACCCGGAGTATGAGCAGCAATTGAAATTGCTCAAGTTGCAGGACTTTTCCCATCCCAGCAGTACCATGCCGCTGCCCGGTAACGTCAACCCGGTGGATCGTTTTCAACGTGCCTCTTATTATCTGGCCATGTTGCCCGAGCCTAAGACAGAACGGGAAGGGGTGGCGAGTATGCTCTCCGTTATCCGCAATGTTTCGGTTCCCTTTGGCGCGCCTTATAAGGATTTCGGCACCTACAATACGGAATATCGGACGGTGTGCGATCTGACCAATAAACGCTATTATTTTGAGCTGGCCACCAGCCCCAATGTCATTTGGGTTGACCTGAATAAATTCAACTTTGCTCCGGGTGCAGCCGTTCTGGTGCTTCATCCCGACAATCCAGCGCTATCTGGCAACGTGACCAAAAAATTCGAAACGATTGCGTCGGCGCCATTTTAAATTATCAGCTTTGTCAGATCGCTAACCGTCGCTCACTCAACATAAACATATGACACGCCATATCTTACTATCCCTGGTCCTGACAATGGCTTGCTTTGGCCACCTTAACGCGGCTGAGACGAATAGCCTTACGGCCGACGAGGTGGCTGCTGGTTGGAAACTGCTTTTTGACGGGCATACCTTGGCCGGCTGGCATGGTTTCCAAAAACACGCACCCCCGAAGAAAGGCTGGCATGTGGCAGATGGCTGCATCGTCAATCCCAAAAGCAACGGCCGGCCCAACGGCAGCAGCGGTTGCGATCTTGTCACCGACGGCAAATATCTCAATTTCGAATTTTATTTTGAATGGCGTATGAGTCCGGCGGGGAACAGCGGCGTGCAGTATCTGGTGGATGAATTGCGCCCACCCACCGCGCCGCTTTATCGCGGTGACACCGGCCACAGCCCGGTGGGTTTTGAATATCAATTGCTGGACGACAAATTGCACCCTGACGGTAAGCGCGGCCCAACGCACAAGGCTGGGGCCATTTATGATCTTTTTGGCGCGGAAAAGAAAACGCTTCACCCGGTGGGCGAATGGAATGAAAGTCGCATCATCGTCAACGGCAATCATGTTGAACATTGGCTCAACGGATCAAAAGTTGCCGAAACTGACCTCGGCAGCGATACGTTGCGCGAAGCGATCGCCAAAAGTAAGTTTCATGTTGTCCCGGGATTTGGCACCAAGATTGCGACGCCGCTTTGCCTGCAAGATCATGGTGAGGAAGTGGCCTTCCGCAACCTCAAGATTCGGGAACTTCACCCGCAATGAGCATTATAACCAACACAGTGCCGGGCTTATCGGTGGGCGAGAGCTTGGAAGACTTCATGAGAGAGGTGGCGAAACGGCCAGTGTCAACCAAAGAGCGCACCATCTTCTCACTGGGCGGGCGTGGTTACTACGAAAACGCCACTTCCGACATGCTCGCTTTCTTTCTCCGACCAGACGCGGAGCATGGCTTTGGAACACTATTTTTGTCTACATTCTTTGATTGCATGTGCGTAAGTGAGCGCGCAATTCCTGAATTGTCGGGAGTAACTATCGGAAGGGAAATTAGGACTAACAAAGGAAATTTCATAGACCTGCAAATCCTCAGCGGAGATTTTTGCCTGATTATCGAAAACAAGATTCGGCACAAAGTGAGCAATCCATTTGGTGACTACGAAACTCACGCAAAAGCATTGCGCAACAAGACATATTTCGCCATTCTCGCCCCGCATTGCGAAATCAGTCAATCTGGCTGGACCGGAATTTCCTATGCAAATTATTGCGCGACGCTTCGGGAGCGCCTTGGTAAAGCGATCTTCGCCGCCCCGCACTCAAAATGGCATCTATTTGCCCGGGAATTTATCCTCCATATCGAAAATGAACTCTACACTCCAGCTATGAATCAATCTGAAATCGATTTTGTTGAAAGCCATACGTTGGAGATTACCAAGGTCCAAAAACTAAAGCTCCAATACCACGCATTCTTCTTGCAAGAAATGCAAGCAGCTATGGATGAAAATTTTCCCAAAGACGAGGTGCGGGTTCACGAAAGGTCGTGGTTTGGGTTCGCCATCGTAGTTTACTGCGATTCATCGAAATGGAACAGAATTGATAGTATCGTGATTTATAAATCAGAAAGCAAAGGTGAAAATTTTTCAATTCGTATTTACGTTAAGGTACCTTACGATGTTGCGTTATTAGAAGCATGCATTTCTGAAGCTAAGTGCATTCTTGAAACTAATTGTACGCCTATGCCTGAACCTGAAAACAAATTCTTACTATATTGGACATTCCCCATCTCGCATAGTTCTGCCAAGGAAGCAATTGCTGAGTTCTGTAAATTTGTAAAAATCATGGAGCCGGTTTTAAAGTGAACCACTGATCAACAATGTAGACAATGATTCATACTGCGCCGAAGACTCGATCATTTTAAGCAAAAACTTAGCCCCAAGCGACTAACCAATGTCTAGGGCATGGGTGCTGAAGGCACCCCTGGAACTTAGCCAGCTACGGAGTGGCTGGTAGCTGCCACAAAAACAATTTTCCGTCCTGAAAGGACGCCGGAAACGTTCAGTTTTATCCAGGCGGGTCCATCGTCCCTTTAGGACGAATAGTCTCTTGAACCGCTCTAATCTCCCGTAGTCCCTTTGGGACACAGACTTGCATCGAGTTGAGAGGCGGAGAGACGAAAAATGATGGTGTGGGTAGTTTTAATTAGGCGGCTATAATCTTATTTAATTTGCTCCAGCCGGGCCGCGATGTTAAATGGTTGGCCGTGACCCAGATTTTGGACATTAGCTGACTATGGTGGGCTCGGTTCCAAATAACCAAAATAGAGTAAGCCGTTCAAAACTGGCGGCCATCATCTTTTCATTGCCATCATGGGGTTTAATCTTGGCTTCTATTTTGTATCCAGATTGGCGAGATTGGGCGGGAGATGTCTTTTTGCCGGTTTTCTTTGTTGGCGTTGCCTGTTATCTGTGCACCTTGTTCTCTCTTACGTTGTTGTTGATTTTATCAGCCAGTTCAGAGCGTGTCAGCCCGATTTTATTTTTATGGGATGCGATTCCAATTTTGCTTTGCTTGGCGATGCTTGTACCCAAGATACCCGTTCTTGCTGGGTGGATCGGTGAGATTATAGCGGTGGTGATCTTAAAAATAATTCTTGGGCAATGATTAAATTGCATCGCGGCAAAAATTCGAAGGGCTTCGGCTTTACGTTGATTGAACTGCTCGTCGTTATCGCCATCATTGCGATCCTTGTTGCCCTGCTGTTGCCGACGTTAAGCCGGTCGAAAAGTCAGGCCGCGAAAGCGGCCGACCTGAATAATCTGCGCCAGATCTCAATCGCGCTGCACGTCTATACCGATGACAACCGGGACGTGCTCACCTGGCCCAACTGGGATTATGGCGGGGCGATGCCCGACGGAACCGCCCGCGCCGGCTGGCTTTATAAAATAAACCTCTCTGTCCACGGCACAAATGCTTTTATGGCGCAAGCCGGGCTATTGTGGGACTCGATCCGGGAACCCAAAAGTTTTATGTGTCCCTCGGATCAGGGCGATTTAAAGAACCGGGCCCAACAACTTTCCAGCTACATCATGAACGGGGCGGTGATTGGGTTTCGCTCCGGGTACTATTCAAACGCCGTCCCGGTAAAGATAACGCGAATGCAGCCGGGCGACTGCGTGCTGTTTGAGGGAGACGGCCAGGATCCGTCCAGTTTCAATGACGGATCCAGCTGGCCATCGGAAGGAATTACGGCCCGGCACTCCCAAGGCGGTACGCAAGCGACCATTGACGGTTCTGCAAGCTATATTAGAGACGTCGAATGGTGGGACCTGGTAAATGAAACGAACAAAAACCGGTTGTGGTGTTATCCTAATACTCCCGACGGCGGTGATCCGGTTTACGGCCATGTGACATTTAATTGATGCCTCGAATGGGGTTGACCATGCACCACACCTATACAACTCCAACTGGCGCTTTGTTATTTTGGATTGGTAAACATCATCGCATGGATCATTCCGATTGGCACTACGTCATCAATTATCTCGCACGTGTGAAACTGAACCTGCAAACGAACACTGTTTCGCGATTCGCGCCTGCCAGATTTTGGCAAAAGCTCCTTACGGTATGAATTTTGTCCAAATGATAGGCAAACCGTCTCAGAGAGACAGCGCCTTTATTTTTTATATTCCAAAATATCACCGGGCTGGCACTCCAAGGATTTGCAAATCGCTTCCAAGGTTGAGAACCGGACGGCTTTGGCCTTGCCGTTTTTTAAAACGGAAATATTGGCCATCGTGATGCCAACTTTCTCGGCGAGTTCGGTGACGCTCATTTTCCGCTTCGCCAACATGACGTCAATATTGATGATGATTGCCATGCTGGTCCCTTTATACTGTTAAGTCGTTCTCGGATTTTATATCAACGGCACTTTGCAGGGTTTTTTCAAATACAGCTGCCGCCGTGGCAATGATGGCCGAGATAAAAATCAGAAAGAGCCCCATCATAACCCCGCCGGCAATATCTTCCTTGCCGCGCTGGACTATGGAAAAGTAGGCTTCTGCTCCCAAAAGAAAAGCGATCAGGGACATCGCACAATATTTCATGATCCGCAAAGCCCTCACGGATCGTGGTGAAAATACTTCCTTTCTTTGGATATGCCCCAGCAGTTTGAAGGCTTGATACAGGGCGACGAAAAAGGGAATGGATCCAATATACGCATAGGCCAGGAATGGATCTTCGAAATAGATTTCGAAAAATGTGGCGTGTGCATTCCTGCCTTCGAGGTGGGGTTCACCCAGCATAAAAGCCATAACACCGATGCCGATGAGCACGATCACCACTTGAAGAAATATGATTGAGCTTCGTTTCATACTTCCACCCTAGTTTATGATTTATCGTTTATCAATATTTATTTATCGTTATTTTAGGATTGGGGAATTCGATGAATAACAATAATTTTGACCAGAAGTGAATCCGTCGGTCAGGTTGTTGGCGTTTGTTCCGGGGTTGGATTTAGCCTGGCTGTAAGTTGCTCTACTTGTTTTTCCAGGGCGCGCAGGCGATGCACCATGTCCGGCAGCTGCTGAACGGCGATCACCTGTCGTTTGGCCTGCTGAATCGGCATCGCCGGGAATCCCAAAACTTTTCCGCCATCGGGAATATCACGCATGACTCCGGACTTGGCGCCCACCATGGATTGGTTGCCAAGTTTCAAATGTCCTGCGATACCCGATTGTGACGCAATGACGACGTAATCACCCAAGTGGGTGCTTCCCGCAAAGCCGGATTGGCCCATGATCAGGCAATGGCGGCCCATCACAACGTTATGCGCCACATGCACGAGGTTATCTATCTTCGTTCCCGCCCCGATCACGGTCGAACCCAGCGCGGCACGGTCAATCGCCGAGTTGGCGCCAATCTCAACATCATCGTGAATAACGACGTTGCCAACTTGCAACACCTTGCGATGCCGGCCTTCGTCCAAGGCATAACCATAGCCGTCCGATCCAATCACGGTCCCGGCATGAATCGCCACCCGATGCCCAATCTTGGTTTTTGAATAAATCACCACGTTGGGAAATAAACAACAATCTTCGCCCAGGTGCGAATCGCGCCCAATATAATTGCCACCAAGCAACACAGACCGGGGACCGATCTCCACGCGGGCTCCCACCACACAGTTGGGGCCGATATGCGCGGTCGCATCAATTTTAGCTGACGCATCAATCGTGGCGCTGGGATGGACGCCAGGCGCGTGCTGGTCGGGCGGAAAGAAAACCGGCAGCAATCTGGCGGCGGCGATACGGGCGTTGGCCACGCGGATCACCACCTTCTTGGCGGAACTTAAATTACCCGAAACCAGAATGGCCGCTGCCGCGCTTTGTTCTGCCGCCGCGAAATATTCTTCGTTATCGGCAAACGTGAGGTCGCCCGCCTGGGCATTTTCCGCCATCGCAAATCCGGTGAGTGGCGTAGAACCGTCACCGATCACTTCGCCTTTAACGCGTTCGGCAATTTGGGAAACAGTAAATGACATGGTGGTGTGGGATTGAAATGTAATAACCGGACTAGACTGTGCTCGCAGTTTGAATTTTAAACTTGAACATGACGGGAGAGGGTAGGTTCGTTTTGCTGGAGCACAAGCTGATTCTCGAACTACCTGTTCGCTGCCCCATGCCCAATTCACAACTGTAAATTATTGTCTTTTTCGCAACTCTAACTTAAAAACGGTGTATTATTGGACTATGCAACTGAAGCTCATCGCCAAAAAGCCGGAAGCGCCCGGGGTCGTATCCTTCATTTTCAAACCCGCCAAACCGCTCGTCTGGCTGGCGGGGCAATATCTGCATTATGTGCTCCACCACGAACCAACCGACGATCGTGGGTCCGACCGCTGGTTCACCATCGCTTCCGCTCCTTCAGAACATAAGGTGATGCTCACCACTCGGCTGGTGGCCGCCAAGGGCAGTACTTTCAAAAAAAACCTCAAAGCGCTCAAAGTCGGCGACACCCTTGAGATCGCCGGCGATGTGGATGGCGATTTTACCGTGAGCAACGCGAAGGCGGAATATGTGTTCCTCGCCGGCGGTATCGGCATTACGCCGTTTCGTGCCATTCTCAAAGAAGCGGCGCACGCAGGAAAAGCGCTGCGTGTGACACTGCTCTATGCGAACCGGAAAGGACCGGTGACTTACCAGAAAGAATTGGCCGCGCTGGCGAAGAAAAATCCCAATCTTCGCGTTCATTATATTTTTAGCCCTGACCGCATCGCTAAAGACACGATTCAGCGACTGGCCCCGGCCTGGAAAAAATCCTGCTTCTATGTCTCCGGCCCTGAACCGATGGTGGAAAGCGTCGGCAAAATGTTATTGGCCCTCGGCATGCGCAAAAAACAGATTAAACAGGATTGGTTCCCCGGCTATCCGGCGGAATAAGTTTTAGCGACGCATCTAGTGGAATCATCGACCACCAAGTGAATGAGTTGCGAATTAGGTGAAACTTTGAGTTTTGAACTTCAATAAATCACCATCAATAAAGGTGATTTAATTGGAGGCGAGGGTCGGAATCGAACCGACGAATGCAGCTTTTGCAGAGCCGTGCCTTACCACTTGGCTACCCCGCCTTTGGGGACGCGAAGACTAGATTTTTTTGGAGGCCGGTGCAAGTTTAAAGACGGTGACGAGTGATGTGTGACAAGTATTCAGGAAGCAAAATCGAATTTCCGTTTGTCCCGTTGGGACACATTTTTGAAGTGTTAAATTTAAAGCGGGTCGGTTTCTGTCATTCATGTTTGCTGTCGGTGATCATCAGGTCGTCCACGGCGATGGCCAGGTCGGCCAGGTATTCGTCCCCGCGCGGATGCTGGGTCATGGCCACTAAAATATAATGGCGGCCGGGGCCGGTGATGATGGCGCTGTCGTGCAGCCAGTTTTCCCATGAACCCCATTTGCGCAGGATCTGCACATCGCGACCAGCCAGGGCTTTGACGAATTTAATGTCGTCCGGCGGAACGTCCGGTGAGGCAAAAATATCACGCATGGTTTTGGAAGCCGCCGGGGAAACGAGCCGATCTTGTTCGAGCCAGAGATAAAACCGCAGCAACTGGCGCACGGTGGCGGCGTGTGAATTATTGGCCACCGGCGATCCGATGCGTTCGGTGTCGCGACCATAATGTTTGCCGACCCAGATGCCACCACCATGTTGGACATCGTAGAGATCGTACGATTCAAGTACTTGCTCAATCGCCTTCAAACCCAGTTGATGGGAAAATTTCGATGCCATCTCATTGCTGGACGCTTTGATCATCAGGCCCAGTTCGTGGCGGGTAGTGGCATCCAGGTTCGTTGCCGCTTCGGGATGCAATTGAAAATAGGTCAGCAAAATACCGATCTTCGCGATGCTGGCAGCGTATTCTTCATAGTCGGGCCGGATCATTGCCAGTCGTAATGTGCGCAGGTCCAGCAGACCGACTTCGGTCTGTTCCGCCGTCATGCCATATTTGGCACGCAAGGTGGCGTTGATGGTTTCCAATTGGGATTGGAGTCCGGCATTTGTCGGCGTGGTGTAGTCCAGGGTATAATTTTGCAGGGAGGCGTTCATAGTCGGAGCGATATCGGCGCAGCCCGTCCAGCAACAGACTGCCAGCAAAGGAATCAGGACGATGGCGGAACCATTCATGCGCAACGATGATGAGAAACTGGCACTGGGCAAAGCAAGCTTGAACGGGGGAGCATTTCATGCAAAGGCGCAAAGCCGCGAAGCTGCCGCTTAAAATAAATTTTAGCCACGGATGAAACACGGATTGAACACAGAAAATTGTTTCGCGCGAAGCACGCTAAGGCGGCGAAGAAGAAACAGGGATGAGTGGCGAGTGGCAGGTGATGAGCCACCAGAATCGTTGAATGGAGCCCCAACTCAAAATTCAAAACTTGTTTGAAATTCGAGGACGAGGACGACGATGAGTATGAGGACGAGTGGCCCGCATTCTGAGATTCGGATCGTCTGTAACTTAAAACTCAAAATTCAAAACTAAAAACTCACGTAATCGTGTCGGCGATAAAAATTCATTTACAATAATTCCTGCCGTCGTCATCGTGTTGGCACCATGAGATTAATCTTGGGAGGTTTACTGTCTGTCTTGCTGCTTAGCCAGCTTCACGCGACGACGACTGATGAAATTACCACGTTGGTGGATCAAGGGCATTGGCGCCAGGCACAGCAAGAAATCGCGCAAGAACTGGCGCAAACCAACTTGAGTTTTTCCACGCAAGAAGAATTGCGCTTTCAAGCGGACCGCATGCTGCGGATTCGTCGGGACTTCTCGCAAACTCGCGATCAAGTATATCAAAAAATTCGCGCCACCATGCCGGGAGTGACGGACCAGCAACTGGCCCAATGGGAACAATCGGGGGCGATCGAGTTTTTGGACATTGACGGCACGCATTGGTATTTCAACAAGGCGGCGGACAATGTTTTCCGGCTGGCCCCGGAAGCCAAGGCTTTCAAAGCGGCGCAACACCCGAGCCACGCAGAAATGGATGATCTCCTGAACGACGTCCATGAATACGTCGCCGGTTATGACCAGACCAAGTCACCGTGGCATTCGCCGCAAACGTGGCAGGTGACCTACACCTTAAGCGTGCCAGCGGGGACGGTACCGCCGGGGGAAATCATCCGGGCTTGGTTGCCGTGGCCGCATTCGGGCAATCGACAATCAAATATCCGATTGCTGGCCACTGACCCTCCGCAATTCCTGCCGGCACCGACCAATGAGGCACTCGCTTCGGTGTACCTGGAAAAACCGGCACTGACCAACGCGCCGACGGAGTTCAAGCTGGTCTTTAAATATACCAGCACCGCTTATTACCAGCCGATTGATCCTGCAATAGTCGTACCCGCCGCTACCAATGACCCGGCGTTGACGCCTTTCATGGGGGAGGAACCGCCGCACATTGTTTTTGATGACGCTTTTAAAACCATTTCCACCAAGGTCATCGGGGACGAGACGAACCCGTACCGAAAAGCACAACGGATTTTTGAATGGGTTTTCCGAAATGTCACTTGGACGACCGCCCGGGAATATTCCACGATCACCTGTCTGCCGGAGTTGGCGCTGGGGATGCATCATGGCGATTGCGGCATGAAGACGATGACCTTTATGACCTTGTGCCGCCTCAACGGCATTCCGGCGCGCTGGGAAACCGGTTGGGTGGTGAGCGATAATTCGGATATGCATGATTGGTGTGCGATTTATCTGGCCCCATACGGTTGGGTGCCAGTCGATGTGACACGCGGCGTATTACCGGCCAAGACAGAGGCGGAAAAGTGGTTTTACCTCGGCGGCATGGACCCGGCGCGGCTGGTGGTGAACACGGATTTTAATCAACCGTTATATCCAGCCAAAACCCATTTCCGTTCCGAAATTGTGGATTTTCAACGTGGCGAAGTGGAATGGCGCGGCGGCAATCTCTATTTCAACCAATGGGGATGGAATTTTGACGCGAAGAGAATCAAGTAGTGATGGGTGATGAGTGATGAGTGACCGGAAACGTTGAGCGGGGCGCCCAACTAAAAATTTAAAACTCAAAATTCAAAACTTACTTAAAACCGAGTCGCTGCCGTTGGGACCAAAGTTCTTTCGGTTTGAAGATGCCGGCGGGGGTGATGATGCCGGTAATGAGTTCGGCCGGCGTCACGTCAAAGCCCGGATTGCGTGCGCCGCTGGTCGGGTTTGCCACGCGAACGTAGGCGCGTTTTCCGGCCGGCCGCTTTTTATTTCCTGTCGGATTTCCGGTCACGCCCCAGGCACCGAGCACTTCGCTTTCATGTCGTTCTTCGATGGGGATGTCGAAGCCGCTCCGTAAATTCCAATCAATCGTGGAAAGAGGAATGGCGACGTAAAACGGGATTTTATGGCGTGCGGCCAGTACGGCTTTGGTGTAGGTGCCGATCTTGTTGGCGACTTCGCCGGTCCGGCCCAACGTGCGGTCGCTGCCGACGATGACCAGATCGATTTCACCGCGTTGCATCAGATGGCCGGCGGCGTTGTCGGCGATGATCTGATGCGAAATCTTTTGCTGTGCCAATTCCCACGCCGTGAGGGTTGCGCCTTGGGAGCGCGGACGGGTTTCATCGCAGAAGACATGAAATTTTTTGCCCTGTGCCTGCGCGGCGTACAGTGGGGCGGTGGCGGTGCCGAAGTCCACAAACGCCAGCCAACCGGCATTGCAATGCGTCAGGACCTTCATGCCGTTGCGAATGAGTTTGGCACCTCGTTGTCCGATCGCGGTGCAATGCTGCGCGTCTTCGTTTGCAAATTCCTCGGCAGCAGCAAGCGCGAGCGCCTGCTGTTCAGCCACCGTTTCGCCGCGCGCCATTTCACGGCGGACATCGTTCATCGCGTTGATGGGATCAACGGCTGTCGGGCGTGCCGTGGCCAGGGTTTGATAAACGGTTTCGACGTGCGCGGAAAATTTTTTCAGATCGCCGCCGCGAAAGTCCCGGATGCCTTGCGCGAGCCCATAAGCGGCGGTCGCACCGATCGCACCGGCGCCGCGCACGACCATGTCCGTGATGGCGCGGGCGGTTTCCGGAAAATGTTTCGTGCGGACGATCTTGAATTCGTGGGGCAACAGCCGTTGCTCGATCAGGCAGACGGAATTATGCGCGGCGTCAAAGGTGACGGTGCGAAAATGTTCGGTTCGCCGGCCAAGGGTAACGTTCATAAATGTGGACGCATTTAGCCACAGATGGGCACGGCATGTATACCTAATACAGATTTCACATCCATCCCATGGCGTAAAAAGCTGGGCGATGGCCCCTTGATTTTTATCAATGATTCAATGTTTGCTTTTTCAAATCATTCCTTGATGACCGAAGCGTTTTTTCCATTGGCATTGATAGTGAGTCTCTCACCGCGAAACGAAACATGGAGCAACTTGCCAGTAAACGGTCTGGGCGTCTGCGGATCAGCCAGAATATTTTCTCCGTCCACCGACGGCGCGAAACCGAAAAAAGTGCTGATGACAACATCGGCAAAGGCACCGCCGCTGACGCATTCCTTCATGCAGCCATCGCGCTCGGCGATTCGTACCGGCGCATCATAAAGGTCGCGCTGCGGCCCGTAAAATTCCCGCGCCTGCGCGAACGGCCCTTCGCGGGTCACCTCGGCTGTGCGGCAATAGAAATCAAATGCGTCGCCAGGAAAACCGAGCCGCCACATCGTGCCAACTGTGAGCGCCGGCCAGCCATCATAAGCGCCCATCGGGCCATGGTCGGGTCGGTCCGAAACAGCGGCCGCAGCGTCTTTCAGGCTCATCGCGCGCATCCAGTCGCGCATGAGTAACTCATGTTTGACGAAATCCGTCATTTCAGTGCGCATACCGAGTGTGAGATTGCCAGTGAGCGCATTGCCCACATAGATATAGTCCACGCAATGCCGCAGTTCGACGCGCTGTCCATCGTCGTGCAAACCATACCAGACGCCATCGCCGGGTTTGTAAAGCGACAGCACGGCGGGCAAAAGTCTTTCCGCATCGCCGCGCAGTTTCCCAGCCCGGGCGGTATTGCCTTTCAGTTCCTGCAGGGCGGCGTCCTGGCGCATCATCCAGATATTTTGGGCGTTGCAGGAGGCGACGCGGCCAATATAGGCCGGCGCACATTCCAGCAGGTTCTGGTTTTCTCCATAATCGGCCAATGGGCTGTCAGGGTGGACGAGTGTTTTCCAGTCCGTCGCCATTTCATCCATGCGCTGAAGCACCGTTTTGCCGTCCTCCAGCTTTTCATTCAGGAAGCCAAAATCGCCCGTGATGCGCAAATAATCGAGGGTTGTTTGAAAAATGTTGCAGGCGTTGAAGGCGTAACCGTTGATGTGGTCATAAACTTTCGAATCAAAACCATTGGTCTCCCATAGGTCAATCGTGGTGCCATTGCGCACATTTTGGGTCAGCCAGCGGCGCAGTGTGGCCTTCATGCCGACGGGCTCAAGCAGTGCCCATACGGTGCTTCCCATCGAGGCGTCCCAGTAAAACTGCGTGCCCGGCGCGCGTTCGCCGCTCGTGATGAAGGAGCGCGGGGACACTGGAAATTGTGTGCGTTCCAACTCTAGCATGGTCAGGACGCCCATGTAATAATTCCGCTTCAGCGCGGCGTTGTCCGTGACCAGTACGGGCAAGCTGCCGGAGAAATGGTGGTTACCCGGCGTAAATGCGTCAGCCCAGCGTTGCTCCCAGCATTGCTTGAAGCCGTCGAATTCTCCTGAGAAATTCGTCCGCCAGCGCATTACATCAGACTGAACTTCTGGCGCATCGGCTGCGTGCCCGTCGCCCGCGACAAATTCAACTTCATGCTGGCCTCCTGCCGACAGTGCCACGTTCCAGCACCAGTGAATCATGCCATGGTCATTAGTCACTGCGCCGGGTTTTGTTGCGGGACAAATGGCCGTTATGAAGCCCGGCCGCTGGTTGGTATTGAGCACGGCTACTCCGTCGGCCTGCAAACTTCCCGAAACCGACAGTATCAGCTCAACATTTGTTTTGGTCGCGGTAAGATTGGCGATTTGAATGCGAACGAGGACGGCCCGCTGCTCATTGATCATGCGTGTGTCCGTTTGCACGACAAAACCCGCGCAATTGGGATTGCGGCGCAAGGCGCGATAGGGATACCAGCGACATTCCGTTGCCGGATATTCTTTGCCCGCAATTGTCAGCGTGATCAGCGGATAGCCTGCGCTCCACTTTCCATCTCCCCATCCCCATAACCAATCTTCAGGATTGCAGAAGAATGAAGTCAGGTCCCGATTGATTATCAGCAGATCGTGAAAATTATTCACGTCCGGCGGATTGGCCACCTCCTTCATGGGCAGCCAGCTGCCAGCCATCTCGTCGAGAAGCGGCACGCCAGCCGGCAATACACTCTTGCCGTGACCAGGTATGGCTGGCAACCAAACCAATGCGCAGCTGAAAAAAAATATTTTCCGAAGCAATGCGGCATTCATTTTCTTCAATGATTTTAGTTGCGGCACTCAAGCTGTTCGTGCCGAAGGCACCACCGAATATTAGCCAGACACGCAGTGTCTGGTGGCTGCCTGTAAAAGATTTTTCCGTCCTGAAAGAACGGTGGCAACGTCAACAACTTAACAATACTCGCGCATTTCCCTCGTCCATTCGGGACGAATTTTCATTTTACCGTAGCCAGACACTGCGTGTCTGGCTAATCTCCCAAGGTCCCTCTGGGACACATCTTTGAAGCCAAAATCAATTGGCATTCCTGGCAGGATTTATCGCATGCTGCCGGATTAATTTTAATTCGGTTGATTTTGTTAATTTTGTCGAAAAAGATTTCTGCGGAGCATGCCCAACATCGAATATCGAATATAGATCCCGAAATCCGGGACCCGTTCCCAATCTGCCCCGCTTACCGCGCTTTACCCTTGAGTTGCTTGATTTTCGCCTTGAGCTCGTCGTACACCGGCTGGCTGCGCAGTGGCTTCAGGTCGGGATCCTTGGCCAGCCAAGTGAAATCGCGGTAGCCAAGTTCGAGGGCTTTTTCCAGCGCGAGTACGGCGTTGGGAAACTGGGCCGTCAGCGAGTAGCTGCACGCCAGGTTGTAAAAAACGAGCGGGTTTCCGGGGTCCAGGCGCGCGAGGCGTTCGTCCACCTGCAAACCCTCGGGAAAACGTCCGCGCTGCGTGTAATGATCGCCCAGCAATTGGAGGGCATCCACATAATTCGGATCACGCCGGATGAGTCCTTCCATGAACTCAATCTTCGTGTCCAAATCACGCGCGTCCGCGCGGTTCGTTTTTTTTCGTGAACTGCTATTCTTCACCGGCATACAACACTTGGTATTTTTCCGAACTTTCGCGCCAAGTCAAGATTGTGTTGGAGCAGGGGGTTGCCTAATCTTCGGGGCGTCCGTCTAAAAAAAGGAACTGGCATTTTTGAATTGGCCAGTTTTTACCGGGTTTCATAATTTTTTAAACAACATGAACTGCTTTGTCACCGGTGCTTCGGGGTTTGTCGGATCAAATCTGGTCCATGAACTCGTGGCGCGCGGACATCAGGTGAAAATCCTGCTGCGACCGGGGACGGATGAACGCGGTTTGGCGGGCGTAGCCTGTGAACGTGTGACCGGCAGCGTCCTGAATCAGGAATTATTGACGCGCGCCATGAGGGGCTGTGATTGGTGTTTTCACGTCGCGGCCAGTTACCACTTGTGGCTGCGCGATTATGCGCCGATGTATCAGAGCAACGTGGCCGGGACGCGTTGTGTCCTTGAAGCGGCGGGGCAGGCGGGATGTCGGCGGATTGTTTACACCAGTACCGTCGGGTGCATTGGTCTCCCCAAAAATCAGCACGGAATTTTCCAGCCAACCGACGAAACCGCGTCCACGGTCGAGGCGCAGATGATCAATCATTACAAACGCTCCAAATGGCAGGCGGAACAGGTGGCGCTGGCCCTCGCCAGTGCCGGCCTGCCCATCGTCATCGTCAATCCCTCCGCGCCCGTTGGTCCCGGTGATGCGAAACCGACGCCGACCGGGCAGGTCATCGTGGATTTTTTGAATCGCCGGATGCCGGCATATCTGGCGACCGGGTTGAACTGGGTGCATGTCCGCGATGTGGCAGTGGGGCATATTTTGGCCGCGGAAAAGGGTGCGTTCGGTCAGCGCTACATCCTGGGTAATGCCGAGGGCAACTGGACGATGGAAACCACGCTTGCCGTATTGCAGGAACTCACCGGCATTCCCGCGCCGAAAATGAAGGTTCCGTACTGGGTGGCCCTGGCGGCGGCCCATGCGTCGGAAAAGATTTCCGCCGTCACCGGCAAGCCGCCGAAAGCCCCGATTGCGGGTGTGCGCATGGCCAAATATAAGATGTGGTTCAATCCGGCGAAGGCCATCACCGAACTGGGGATGCCGCAGACGCCGCTCCGACAATCTTTCGCCGATTCTGTGGCCTGGTTTAAAGCCAATGGCTATGTGACGTAGCAGCGCGGCGAGTTTTTAGTTTTGAATTTTTGATTTTAAGTTAAGGATTTGCCGATCATCCTCATCCTCATCGTCGTCCTCGTCCTCGAATTTTAAGCGAGCTTTGAATTTTGAGTTTTAAATTTTTAGTTGGGCACTTCGTTCAACACTGCTGGTTGCTCATCACGCATCACTTGTCACCCATCACTATTTTCAGGCTTACCCTTCGCGTCTTTGCGCCTTTGCGTGAGATGCTTTTCCGTTTTTGTTGCGTGTAAAAAAAGAAGCCGGGGAATTGCTTCCCCGGCTTCGTGAATCAGCGTGGTTGTTACTGAACTTTAACGCGGAAGAACTGCTGGGCTCCTGAGACACTGTTGGTGTAGGGCGACGTGGCCCCTGCAATATCAGTGAATGTACCGGTCAGGCTGGCGGCTGATTGAAGTGTGCCGCTGGTCGGCGTCCAATTGATGATCACGTTCGTACCCGAACCTTGGATGGTGAGGGTTGGCAGCGCGGCCACCGGTCCAGAGACACGGACCAATTGCAGGCCGTTGAAGTCGCCTTCACCGGTATTGCCTGAGATTGGATTGCTAACCGGTCCCCACGTGCCAGTGATGACTCCGTTCGTATCCGGTGCCACACCCGTGTAGATGACGTAAGTCACGCCATAAACGAAGTTGCTCGCCGGACCGCTGCCGGGGTCAGCGTTGATCACAACGTTGGTGCCGCCCAACGGACTGCCGCTGGTGAAGTTAAACGTGGCACCACGGTCGTTGTTGACGTTCGCCGCATACAGATACAAGGAGTAGCTGCCCGGCGGAACGTTGCTGAAGGTGATGTAGCCAGGGCTGCTGCCATTCACCACGGCACATTCACCCAGCATCAGTGACGGATCACCTTGCGCCGTGTTGCCGACATAGCCGGAATCGGGCGGGCCGTAATAGAGTGAGCCGCTGTCAAACCCATAAATCAGGCTCAGGGTGATCGGCGTCAACGTGCCATCGGAAGCGACTTGCGGTGACACTGTTGAGTTGAACTCCGGCAGATAACCATTGGGGAACTGGCCGAACCCGTTCCAGTTCGTATTAACCGGAGCATCAGGATAAGCACCCAAGCCTTGGTAGACCACGTTGGTCCAATTATTGCCATTGTCCACCGTGTAGCCCGCCTGCGCGGCATCCATGAAGTTGACCGCAAACGTGGTGCTGCTAGTGGAGGTATTTGTTCCCGTATCAGTTATGGCTACGCCAATGACGGTAGCTGTACTGCTGCTGATTGAACCAGCGGCATTGGTAATGGTGCAACTATAGGTATTCGTACCCGCGATCACCGGCAACGTGTAAGTGGCGGCATTCGGGCCTGCCGGGCTGCCGTCCTGGTACCATTGGTAATGGAACGGCGGCGTTCCGCCCACACTGACCGTGAAGGTCAACGGCAAGCCAACAAAGGCCTTCGTATACAAAGGTTGCAAGTCAGTTTGGAGGATTGGCGGACCAGAGACCACCGTGAGTTGAGCTGCGCTGCTGGTTGTCTGGCTGACATTATTGCCCGCGACAATTGCGAACAATTTACCATTTTGAGCCGCCGTAATGTCTGTCAACGTCAACGAGGTGTTGGTCGCACCAGTAATTGCGGTCCCGGGGAAACCGCCGGTGACGTCATACCATTGATAGGTCAAGGTTGGTGAACCGCCTACTGTGGCACTAAAGGTGACTGTCGAGCCAGCATTGGCCGTGATGTTGGTTGGCTGTGCGGTGATCACCGGCGCAAAACCACCGATGGCATAATAATGGGCCGCAATCTGCGCGGGCGAGAGGGCATGGTCATAGATTGCCACTTCATCCACCGTGCCGTAGAGCTGCTGGTCATAAGCTCCGCTGGCCCCGCCTTGACGGGAACCGATACTGACCGGGTTGGCCGAATTCAATAGGCCGCTGCCAGCGGATATGGTGGTGCTGGCCGCCAAAGCGCCGTCGATGTAAAGATAAATGCTGCCATTGACCTCATCGCAAACGCCCACCACGTGATGCCAGACACCATCGGGTATCACCGTGCTGTTTGCCAAATGAACATTGCCGGCAGCATCGCGGACAAAAAAGCGGAAGGCATGGCTGCCGGCTCCAGTATCCAAGTTGAATTGCTCACCGCCAGCGCCCGTGCCTTTGGTGATAACGCCGCCGTCGTGCAATTGTCCCGCTGGAACATTGACCCACGCTTCAACGGAGAGTTCCGCATTGCCGGTGGCCGTGCCAAAGTCAATGCCTGGAATCTGTCCGGCATAACTGTCGCTATCCACGAAATCGCCAAACAGGGCGGCGGTATCCGGGTCAGGTGGAGTGGCGGAATAACCAGCCTGGCTGAGTTCGGTATTCATATAGGAACCGTTATGGCCGCCCCAATAATCATAGGTGGGAACACCGGTATTCGGATAACCAGTGTCAGTCTCATCCATGCGCCAATAGCCGATTGGACGATCGGCCAAAACGGCTTGGGGATAAGTGTCTGTCGGTTGGGACTCGACCGTCACCATCACGACATTGCTGACGGCTCCCAAATAGTTGCTGGCCACAACGGTGTAAGCCGTCGTCAGGCTGGCGTTGGTCAAAAGATAACTGGTGGCGTTGGTCGAGGCGGCGACCGCCACATTATTGGAATACCAGTAATAGTACACGGGATTCGCCCCGATGGCGGCGACTGACAAGGTGGCGCTGCCGCCGGTGAACAAGATGTAATTGGTGCCGGAGAGCGCGGTGATCTGCGGCGAAGTATTCACGGTCAAGGCCACCACGGAACTGGTGACCGCCCCGCCGTTATTGGTGACGACCAGATAATAGTTCCCCGCATCGTCCCCGGTGATCGGAGCAAAGACCAAGTTCAGATTCGTCTGGTTGGCAACCGCAGTACCGTTTTGATACCATTGATAGCTCAACGTCGGGCTGCCGCCGATGGTCACGCTGTTGGTATAAGCGGTACCAGCGTTGACATTGGCCGAAGTCGGCTGGCCGACAATGAACGGATAAATCTGCGCGTTGGAATAGAGCGACAGGATGCTGCCCGCTGAAATTGCGTTGGTGAAGAACGCCACTTGGGCGATGCGACCATCAAAATAACGGCCGGCCGGCGTGGTATATTGCGGGTCACCCCCCAAGATCACGTCTCGGACACTGCCGCTCTGTGAGCCGGTATAGGCAGCGGTTTTCACCAGCTTTCCGTCCATGTACAAGTAATTGGAGGTGCTGTCGTAAACGCCGGCGAGCATGTGCCAGCGTGAATCATTATAGAGGTCGCTGGAATCAATTTCACCACCACCGCCTGGATTGAAGCGGGGCCCGGTGGTGCTGAAACCAATCCGCCAGCCGCTATCGCTGTGGCCCAAAATATTTTGGAAACGGTTATAAACATCAGCCGGATTGGCCTTGTACCAAGTGATGACCGACATGGGATTGGTTCCGGTCACATTCAATTGCGGGGCAACATTGGTCAGCAC
>DASYEY010000122.1:0-2320 GCA_036498725.1 Verrucomicrobiia bacterium
CAGATCCCGAGTGCCGGGCTTCCAGACCAGCCGCCAGTCGCCGAGGCCGCCGCCAAATTCGGTCATTCCCAGTTTATCAATCCATTCCTTGGTGCTGGGGCGGATGACATTGATCACGTCACCCGGCTTCAAACCGCCTCCGTCTTTCAGATGAAAACTGGTCGCGCCCACCGGAACATAATTATCTGCAATCTCACGGCCGTTTTTCGCGCCGGAATCCGCTGCGTTGGCCGATGCCGGCAGTCCGTTATCAATATGAATCAAGGTACGGCGGCTATTCCCGGCAGCGACAAGAATGGTTCCATCCTCACCGGCACCCTGTCCGCGCAAAATCACGCCGCTGTTGGTGATCAACAATTGTCCAAAAATTTCGTGCCGTCCTTTTAGCAGCAAAACTGCACCGCGCAGCCCATTGACATCCGCCGGCAAATTGCCGGCATAGTTGAGCGCCTTCTGAATGCGCATCGTCTCATCACCCGCCTGGGGCGATACTACCACCACCACTCGCGCCGTCGGAATCCGCCGATCGCCGCCCATGTAGCCGCAGGTGGAGAAATCCGGCACCCGGTTGCTATTTACATCCAGGTCATACACCAGTCCGCCATGCCCATAGGAAATGATGGGCGACAATTTCTTAGGCGCTGCTGCCGCCGCCAGAGCCAAACCGCAAAGACAGAGAACGAGAATTCTTTTCATGGAAGTTTTCCGGTCAATTTTGACAATTTATCGCCATGGGCAATCTGTGTACCGTCCGCAAGCACGCTCAATCCCTTGCCCCGGCCATAGTGTGTTCCGTTTTTGTCCCAGATGATCGTCAGGGAATGACCGTGATACTCCACGCCATCCAGGCAAAACCAGTCCCACGTGCCTTCGGGCACCAAGGGATAAACTTCCACCACATTGTCCGCGCGGGGACATAGACCCACGACGCCCGTGATGACGAGGTCGGCGAAAGTTGAGTGATTATAGTAACGGCTGCGCCCGCCCTTGCCATTGATCCATTCACCCGTGACTTCGTCCAGGTATTCGCCGATGTACGGCTTGCCATTCGAGTGCTGGCTATGAACGTAGGTCAGGAAGGTGTCGAAGTAGTCATGCGTCGTGACGACGTTTTGTTTGTAATCGCGCAGGAAGTTCGCCAGCGCATCCAGCGTCTGGCAGGTGGCGAACGGCCAGACCGCGCCGTCCCATTCACATTTGCCCACCCCATGCGTCCGGAACAACGGACTCCGTCGTTCCGCCGTCGTGATACCATAGGGCGCGCTAAAGCCCTTTTCATCGGTCAACTGCGACCAGGCGGCGGAATATTTCTGATCGTGGTCGGGCAGCTCAAACATCCACGGTATGAAGCCGATCTCCTCACGCGTCGGAGACATTTCCCCGTTTCCCAGACGAACTTTGAAGAAATCGGATGAATCATCCCACATGGAGCTTTCCGAAAGCTGCCTCAGCCGGGCGGCCTTTTGGCTGAATTCGCGGGCGATGTCTTTTTTGCCTGCCATTCGGGCAATGGCGGCGATGGCCTGCGCATTGGCGAACATATAACTGTTGATGGTAGGCCGGATGTTTTTGGCCTTGCGCGAACCGCTGATGGATTCCTCCATGCCATCACGCACATCGAACTGCCAGAACAGACCGTTGGTGAGCTGGCGCTGCTGTTGCCACAGGCCGTAATCCGCCACCATGTCGTCCAGCAGGCTCACAGGCAGTTTACGGTCAACATTCACCAGATAAGCATCATATGTCGCGGCCGGCAGCCAGCTGCTGTAATTGTGGAATTTATTGGTCCAGCCTTTCGCCTCGCCCTGGAACCAAAAATTGATGTAGTCATCGATATACGTCTGATCATGCAGCCAACGGCCTTCCATCACGTGGAAACCTGCCGCACAACTGATGGTGTTATACATCGCCGCGTGACTGACCGGCGTCAAAAACTCGGTGAAGACAAAACCGGCCGGCGTCTGCACCAGATGTTTCCGGAACGACCACCAGCGGAAATAATACATTTCCTCCACTTCACGGTCGGGGCATTCAAAAAACGGGATTTCGTGCTGCAACCACTCCCAGGAACTGGCATTGGAAACGTAATTGGTGATGTTTTCATTCTCCATCCCGTTGAATTTTTCCACATAATGCACAAACGCATCCGGCTTAAGCACAGCAAGGTTGTCGGCACCAAAAACAGATGGCACCCAACTGGTAATCAGCAAAAAGCCAATGATGGCTGACTGGCCCCCGGTGAGTGATCTCAATGGATTCATTCGATTCAGAGGTTCAGTTTGGCGATCTCAGCCTGGATCGTTTGCAACCGTGCCTTTAC
>DASYEY010000123.1:0-8353 GCA_036498725.1 Verrucomicrobiia bacterium
GCGATCACCCCCCCGGCTGAATCACTCAGCTGAACCTGAAGGCTGATCGGGTTATTGGGATTATTGCCGCTAAAGCCGGCGGAATAATTAACGTTGGTCAACCAGATGAAATTTCCTGGGTCAGCCACCGTGGAATACAAAACGGTATAACCCTGCCCGATGCGGCCGCCGTTGGACCATCCGCTGTAAACGGTGATATTCGTCACGTTATAACCATTGGCCTGTGCCGGCAACGCATACGTGACGGCCGTACCCGCATTGGGGCCGCCGGCAGCGTAAATATTGAAAGCGGTCGTTGATACCGGACCAATGACCCCATCGGTCAGCGCGGGAATGCCAGTCGTCGCCCCGTCGGCAGTGAAAGTGCCGGCTTGGGCAATTGGTGATTGGCCGGCAATCAGACTCGGAGCGACGGTCCAGGTCGGGCTAAAAGTCGTGGCTGACTGCTGAACATCTCCCGTCATGACCAAAGCGGCTGAAGTCGAACTGACGAAAGCCAGCAGCGCCAGGCAAAGACTGGCGGCCGTTTTCCGTTCAGATAGTTGTGATCGGTTCATAATGAATGTTTTATGGTTTAATTGTTTAAGGTTGAGGGCTAAGGGTTGATCGGTTGATATTTTGGTTGGATGAAGGAGGTCCAGTGTGTGATGCGCACTATTTCTGAGTTCTGTATTCGTTTAACCAGCTGAAAGGCATATAAAAAATAATTCGATTTATATCGGAAAGCGTTTCAGTTGTTATGGTGCGACTATGATGCGCAACCTCCATAGCGTCCATACCCTAAAAGTAGGGTATCTAAGCCAGCACCCGGGTATCTCACACTAGGATTACCGCTTAATCATTCTCGTCCTCATCGTCATCCTCGCCCTCGTCTTCCTGGGGGAAAATTCGAGGATGAGGGCGAGGGCGACGATGAGGATGACGAGGATGGGAACAAAATCGTAATACCCCCATTTTAGGGTATCGGCATGCTGGCAAATTTACGCTTAAACTGGTCTGTCAGCCCGGAAACGAATTGGACACCATCAATATTTTCATTAACCTGATTTAACCACGATGCATCGTCTGCCATGTACTTCCCGCTGCGTTTAAGCAAACGATTGCTGATCACGATCGCAATCATGATCACGCTATTGCTGGCCGCTTCTGCGCTGGCCGGTACGGTCTCGGTCTTTAGCCTGCCGGATATTGCCACCGATTCGGCGTCGGGAATAAATCCTTCCAACTCCTATTTGTGTGCGTTGAATTTTGGCGGTGGCACCAACCCGATTTTCATCAACGGCGTCCCTTTCCAACCGGTTCATTTGAATGGAAAAGGCACCGGCCCTGACGAATGTCATCCGTTTTTCAGCGGCAGCGACACCAATCATGCTGGCACCTGGTCCGTCTCGGCCACCGTGGCTGGCGGCGACGGTTTTGCCGATGATTCCATCGGGGAAAGTTTCGTCGGGGTTCCCTTTCAATCCGACGGCGCGATGTCAGCGTTGTTGGGCCACATGAGTTATGTGCGGGCCGGAGCGCAAGACCTCACCAATGGCAGCACCATCCAGATGCACTTCGGCGGGTTGACGGCGGGAACGAAATATTCGCTGCGATATTATTATCGGCAGTGGAGCAAAAAACGTTATATAAACTTCAGTTTCAACAATGGGGAAACCGAGGATGCCTATGCCGGCAACCCATTGGATTTGGATGCGGGCGGCGCGGGTTTTGTGGATTACGATTTTACGGCCGTCACGAACGAAATCAGTATGAAAATGGAAGTGTGTACGGCGGGATATGGCCCGCACATTTTTGGCGTGACGTTACAGCCATTACTTCCGGGGACGGGCAAACATGGCGGCGTAATCAAATCAGCGGTTGCCTCGAAGAATTTGCCTTCTGATAAATACGGGGTGGGCTGGTGGATTTGGGCATCCGAGACCGGCGATCTGCAAACCTGCCGCTTTTGGAAGTCATTTGTCATTCCCGAAACCGCTTCAGTTCGCTCGGCCATCCTGCGGATCACGGCCGATAATTCGTATCGTGTTTTTCTTGATGGCCAGGATTTGGGACACGGGGCGGACTGGACCAGCTTGACGGCCTATGACTTGAGCCTGTTGCTTAAAAAATCCGGCCAGCATGTCCTGGCGGTTGAAGCGGCCAATGATTTCGGCCCCGCCGGGGTTATTCTCGGCCTCAATATCCAACTAAATAACGGGGAGTTGATCACCGTCGGTTCCGATGAAAGCTGGCGGGTGGTGCCCAACGACGAACGTGACTGGACCACCCGGGAATATGCCTACCTTTCATGGCCGAAGGCGAAAATCGTGGGCGCCGCCGGGGCTTCCCCGTGGAAAGTCCTGTCCTGGGATTGGGGAACCCTCATCTATAATGCGCCCAAACTCCAACCGCTCGTCATGCCTTTCTGGCAAAAACTCTGGTTTCAAGTTTCAATTTTTTCTTTCTTACTCATCTCCATTGCGATCGGCATCTATCTCACCGGCCGGCTGATTTTAAATTCAAAAGAACACTCGGTGATTCAGCGGGAGCGCGCCCGCATCGCCCGGGATCTTCACGACAGCCTCTCCGCTGGCTTGACCCAGCTCGTGGTCTATGGTGAGTCCACCAAAAATGACCTGCGGGCCTACCCCGAAGTCCAACCCGATCTGGATGAGATTTGCCTCAAGGCACGGTCGCTGCTGGATTCGTTGAAAGAAACCATTTGGATCGTCAATTCCCAACGCGACTCGCTGCGTGACTTGATCATGCATCTCTGTGATTACACGGAGATGTTCCTGAAGCCCACCGGCATCCGCTGTCGCTTTGACCTCGCCGCCGACTTGCCGACGCTGCCGTGCGATGTAGGCATCCGCCGCAACCTTATGTTGGCGGTCAAAGAGGCGCTGTGTAACGTGATCAAATATTCTGAAGCCCAGGAGTTGCAACTTCGGATCCATTGGGACGATCACAAGATTGTGGTGCGCGTTGAAGACGACGGGAAAGGATTTGACCCGGCGAAGGCGAGCAAGGAACGCGACGGCTTGCATAATATGGAACAGCGCGCCAAGGATGCCGGCGGCCGATGCTCAGTAGTTAGTGCGCCCGGAGCCGGTTGCCAGGTGGAAATCAGCGTCCCGCTCCGTCGCTTGCGCCGCTTCCAGCTGTGGTCGCGGACGCAGCCCGAAGATCACCACGATCAACTGACGTTTCCGTTGAAGCCCGGCACCGCCCAGGTGGCTGAACGTTCCCGCGCCAAATCCGCATGAGTACTTCCATCTCCAGTCCGGCGATCAAGTTGCAAAACAGTTCGGTCCATACGTTCGCCCTGGTGGATGATGAAAATCAAACGCGCGAACATTGGATCAAGCTGCTGGAATCATTTGATAATTTCAAATGTGTGGCCGCCTGTCCCAACGGCGAAGAAGCCTTGCGCATCATCCCGGCCGCCAAGCCGAGAGTCATCTTGATGGATATTTTTATGCCGGGAATTTCCGGGATTGCCTGCACCGCCCAGTTGAAGATTGCCCTGCCACAAACTCAGATTCTCATTTTTACAGCTTCGGATGATCCCGAATTGGTTTTCCCGGCATTGGAGGCGGGCGCGGATGGTTACTTGATCAAACAAGCTCAACCCGCCGAAGTGCATAACGCGCTGCTGGGCGTCCTCAATGGCGAACTGCCCATGACCAGCGGCATTGCCCGGCGCGTGGCGGAATATTTCCGCAAGCGAGCCAACATGCCGCATCAGGCAATACACTTAAGCCAACGGGAAAAAGAAATTCTCGTGATGCTTTCCAAAGGCTACTCGAACAAGGAAATCGCTTCCGAACTCAAATTAAGCATTGCCACGGTTCATAGTTACCTCAAGAACGTATATGAAAAAATGCACGTTCATTCCCGCACCCAGGCCGTGGCCAAGTATTTATCCATCCAAAGCAGTTAGCAGTTTCCATCAGTCGCCGGCAGGTAATTCAAAAAATGGTGCGCGATGCAGGTTTCGAATCTGGTTTTAAGCCTTCGCTAATTTTCGTAAAAACGCGGTTAAAACCGCATTTTAATTGGCTTTATTTCAACTCAACCCACTTTGACCATGCGAAGCAAATAACTGTATTTACGAAATCTTTTTGTCAGAAATTGTCAGAAATAAATCGGCCTAAACCACCCCATAAATTCATTTGCATCTGCGCCCCTGAAGTCCGCGAACGCGCTGCACAGCCTGTCCCCTCTTATGGCTTGGCGAAGCCAGGTTTGTTTTCTCACCTGACAGCCGAAACTGGATGCCCCCGATTTAATCAGCAGGAAAAATTATCCATCATTATATGGCAAAATCATCTGTTTGGATGATTAAAGTCATGGTTTGTTTACGGTTACCTGATACCACATGTCTTTCGTCCCAGCCTGGCATAGTTGGTATTTTTTAGCGGCAAACATGGTCATCTATATTGCCACGTCGTTCATGACGCTCAATAAAGTTGTCCGTGGAGTGATTTTGTACGCTCTACTCGCAACCGTGACGCGAATTGAAGCTGAAAATGTCAGCCCAGATTACACGTCTTCATTTCTCTCAATTGGTCTGGCGCCTACGACGCCGGCCTTCTCTGGTTTTGCGGTGGATTCGTTGGGACGTGGCGAACGACTGGAGAATGTGATCCTGGACAATAAACTGACTACCGGCTCCAATCATCTGGAGGCCATCGGTCCCGACAGCTTTCGCTACACGCAGCCGCTCGCAGATGGAACTTTGGCGGAAGTCTGGCGGATTACATTTTCCACTAATCGCATTACGTTGCATTCCAATTTTATACCGGGAACGGAAGTGCCATCATTTCTGCTATTGATCGACCAGAAAAAAAACCATGCCACCCTGCTTGGCCGCCTGGTTTCCGGCAAACTCAAAGTGAGCGTGCCGTGCGTATTGCACCTGCCGGATCACGGCACGTTTCGCATCAGTTCATCGGCAGCGGAAACGGCCGTGGCCTACGATGCCCGCCGCCGTCAGCCGGAAAATTATGTGCGCATCGCTTTTCCGCCGGCAACGCAGGCGCAAGGCACGGTGGATTACTCGCTGGAGGCAGCGCTGATTTACCCCAATTTACCCGGGCTGGCGGACAATCCGCTTTACGACGGTTATCGCCGGAATTTTTTAAATCTCATCCAGCTTCATCCACGGTTGCGCACATTGGCGAATAATTCTTCCAGCGATGCCTGTGGTTTTTGTTTCTGGGAATACGCCGAGTTAGCCGCCCAAGCGCCTCCCTTGGCGGATGGTTTGACGGTAAATGACCTGCTGCGCCTATCACTCGACCGCGTATTGGACGGCGGCCTGACTTATGGCCAGGTGGGCTATCGCAGCACCCCAGAATTTCCCGAAGTGGCGACTTGGTCGCCCAAGGTTGATTCGCTGGACACGCTACCATCGTTGCTGATTGCCGCCTGCCGTTATGTCGAGAGCAGCGGTGATAAGCCGTGGGCCGAAGCGCATTTTTCGCAATTGAATGACCTGGGCCGCCGGATGCTGGCGGAGGATCGCGATGGCAACGGGCTGATTGAATATCCGTTTTCAGGTAATTCCGGCAGTTGGCAACCGGGTGAACGTCCGGCGAACTGGTGGGATACCATTGGTTTTGGCCATGAAGATGCCTATGCCAACGCGCTGGCGTACCGCGCCTGCCAATTGATGGGTAAACTGGCGAGGGAATTGAGCCGGCCGGCGGCGGCGGCCGATTTTCTGGCAGCCGCGCGCAAAATTCGTGCCGTCTACGTCCCCACTTTCTATGACGCCAAGACCGGCGTGCTGGCAGGCTGGAAAAGTGCGGATGGCGAGTTGCACGATTATTGGTTCACGTTTGTCAATGGCCTCGCGATTTCCTTTGGCTTGGTGGACACCCAACGGGCAAATGCGATCATGGACCGGCTGTTGGAAAAAATGGCGACGGCAGGTTATTCAAATTTTGGATTCGGCCTGCCGGGAAATCTGATTCCCGTCCGGCGCGAAGATTACACGGACCTGCGCCGGCGTTATGGCGGGCCACAACAGGAAGATGGATCGGATAGCTTTCAAATTTACGAGAACGGCGGTGCCACGCACTGCCACGCCTACTGGACGATCAAGGCGTTGTATCAACTTGGGCGGGTGGACGATGCGCGCAAGATTTTTTATCCGATGCTGAAAAGTTTTGCCGGCGGTGATTTTCAAGGATTCGACACGAATGGGCTGTCAAAGGACTGGCGCGACTGGCAGGGAAAATGTCATGGTTACGAAGGTTATTTATCGGATGGCTACCTGACCTTGCTGGCGGTCGAGGAAGATTTGAATAGTGAACCGCACAAGCTCACCGCGAAAAATTCAGATGCCAATCCGATTGGCCAGTAACAGAAATCCCGGTCATCTTATGACGTATTAAATAGACCTGCCGCCGTAAAAGGCCACCCGACCGCGTTGTCAATTAAAAGGAATCATGGATTGCGGTGGGAAGCGCAGCGCCACGCCGCTTTCGTGCGGACGAATCATTCTTAAAATAAATTTGCGATCCGTGCGCGCAAATTTTCGGTGGTGGCTTTGGCTGCGCTGCGGCCAAAGTCGTCGCCGAGCGTAGCGTCAGGCGACGAAAAGAAAGCGTCCAACTACCAGCCATGCCTCAAAGTGACTGCTGTGCAGTCATAATGGGTCGCAGCGCAACCCATTCCACCCATGCTGGGATTCGAGACACGCCCCAGTCTGAAACCGCGCATTATTTAATTCTGAGCCGCCAGCCTTCAGTTGCGCAAAATCATCCGTTCGGATGATGAAATAATCTTGCTGGATGGACATACTGAAAATAATTCCAGCATAACTCACAACGCGACGCAGAGCTATTTTGCCAGAGGCATGATCGTACCAAGCCCGGGCAATTTGAACGAACGACACTTGTGGGCGTTTGGGAATTAACCAACTGAAACCCTGTAAAATAACCATGAAGAAAACCCTGCAAAAAAACCTTGTTGTCAAAGCATCCGGCGCTTTCGCCTTTGTCGCGGTGCTGGCTTCCACCTGGTCCGGCTTGGCTGACACTTTGAATCCGCTGGCTGACACCTATGTGCAGAGCCTCTCGACCGCCAACAATTCCACCAGCACATCCCTGCTCGTGAAAAATCAATTTGGCGGCGCCAACGCCAATAATCGTGTGCCTTTCTTGAAATTCGATGGGTCAGATTTTTTGGGTGGAAACGTGCAGTCGGCGTCCCTGACTTTCACGCTGACGTCGTTTAGCACCCCGGTCAACATGACTTTTCAATTGTTTGGTATTCCCGACGGGGCCACCAACGAAAATTTTAATGCCGCAACCATAACCTATGCCAATTCCGGCATCACCGACCAGTCAGCCGACAACAATGTCAATGACACCCTGATGTATGGCGGAGCGCCGCTGGCTACGGCTTCACTGCTGTCCACGGCTGCCACCGGAACCCAGATCACTTTTTCCGGTGCCAATCTAATCAGCTTTTTGGACGCGAATACTAATTCGTACGTCAGTTTTATCCTCACTACGACCACCCAAAACAGCAGCGTTTTTGTTGGTTTCGGCAGCTCGGAAAATACGGCTAATGAACCCGTGCTGAACTTTACGCTGGCGCCCGTGCCCGAGCCTTCCACCATCGGTCTGGCCGCCCTTGGCAGTTTGGGGATTTTCGCCCTCCGCCGTCGCCGCGAGTGATGCTGCAATATCTCCTTCAATTCGTTATTGCGCCCCAGGCGTTGCCTGGGGCGCATTTTCCATATAAACCGCTGGCTGAATTCGGCAACGATCAACCCATCGAAATAAATAGTCCAACGATAAAGCTAATGCCCGGCTTGTGTTTCTCAAAACAACCAAATTGATTTGTCCGGTGGGTGCATTATTCTCTGGCTCGTCCCCCGACATGCCCCGGCTCAAATACATTTTCTGGCTGGTTGTCTGCCTCATGCCATGCCTTCGGGCGCTGGCGGCGAATCCTTCTTTTGAACCGCGCAAGATGGTGGGTGCGTATGCGCTGACATCTGCCAACGACTTCCAGCAGCGCGACCCGCAGGACTGGCGGTTGTTGGGCTCCAATGATGGCGGAAAAACCTGGACGACTCTGGACAAGCGCACGAATGAATTTTTTTCCGAACGGCATCAACGGCGGATTTTCAATGTATCCAACACCAATGCGTTCAATATTTATCGTCTACAGATTGATCTGGTTCGCAAGCCGAAGTCCGCCAATTGCGTTCAGCTTGCAGAAATCGAACTGCTTGGCCAAACCACCAATGATACTAGCCCGACGCCGATTTATTTGGATAAAATCACAGCCGAAGGCGATAACCCGCCCTTGGAATCGGTGAGCCATGTATTTGACGGCATGGTGGAAA
>DASYEY010000124.1:0-2750 GCA_036498725.1 Verrucomicrobiia bacterium
TGCTGCCGCCGGCGGTTGCCATCAATGAAAAGCCCGCCCACGGATAAATATTTCACCGCGTGTTTTGGGTTATTGACCGGCTCGCCCATGATGATCACCGGACAGTTTGCCAAGTCCGCCAGCCGCAAAATCGTCGCGTCACCCGCGCCGCGCAAGGTCTGATGACTGCGCTTCAAGGCAATCGGCTGGCTGATGATAAAACGCCCCGCCGGCAAAACCACCTCGCCGCCGCTGTCGGGCAGATGATCCAGTGCCGCTTGAATGGTGGCGCTGTCCGCGTCCGCCGGCAAATTCACCACGACCGGCGGCGTCCGGTGGAAAATGAATTTGAAGGAAAGCGCCATTCCGTTGACGGCGAAAAACAACAACCCGAGCCAGACGACCGCCCGGAAAAATCTTTCCGCCGGCCGCGACTGATGAGAATGCGCGTTCATACAGAACAAGGTCTTGCGACCAATCAGGGATTGCCTCACTTTCGCTCATCCAGCAGAAATTTCCAACCAATAAAATCGGGTTGTCGGAACTTAATAAGAATGTCCCCATCGGACCTTTCCATTAAGTTCCAACCGAAGAAAGAATTCCCTTGTCTTGAGCGGTGATTTCACCATTTTACGTTTCACATGTTGCCGTCTGCGAACCCCAATCCTCCCGTCAACGAGCTGTGGCATTCGATCCGCCGGTTTAACTTCCGGTGTTTTCGCCCGGCCAAGTTTGCCGGTCTGCAACAAAAACGGTGGGCGTTCGACCAGCACCAGTGCATCTTTGTGCATATTCCAAAATGTGCGGGCATTTCTTTGGTGAAAAGTCTGTTTGGAGATTTTGACTGCGGGCATACGAACCTGCGTCGCTATCAGATCATGTTCGCGCCGGCGGAATTTCAACGCTATTTCAAATTCACCATCGTGCGCAATCCGTATGACCGGCTCGTGTCCGCGTTTCTGTTCATGAAAAAGGGCGGCATCAACGCCGGCGACAAGAGCTGGGCGGACCGGAAATTCGCGCGTTACGAAAACTTCGATGCTTTCGTGAAAGGCTGGGTCAACCGGCGAAACGTCATGCGGGCGCTGCATTTTCGCCCGCAGTCGGAATTTATCTGCGTGCGCAAGAACCAGATTGGTGTGAATTTTGTGGGCTACTTTGAGAACCTGGCGGCGGATTTTGCGCACATCGCCAGCCAGCTCCAGATCAATGCAACGCTGGTCGAGACCAATCGCAACGCATCGCGGGAAAAGGATTATCGGCCGTATTACACGGATGAAACCCGCGCCATTGTGGCGGATGTCTATGCCGACGATTTCAGGCTGTTGGGATACACATTTGACAATGCCGATCTGGCAAATCGCTGGAACGGGCGCGGTCTGGATGGCCGCATCGTCCGCTGAATACGGTGACGATCAACCGTCGGACCGTGTTTCAAACAGCGACAGGCGTTTCTTTTACGGATGGACCCAAACCAATTGCTTGCCGGGGAAATTTGCCTCAAGCTTTTCATCAGGACGTGGCCGCCATGATATTATGATTGATCTGAAAAATAAAATCGCGTGCCTGATCTGGGGCGGGTATGCGCGCGGCAATACGGGCGATGAATTATGCCTGGCCGCAGCGTTGGAACGGAAGCAGGCTGAAGGTGTTGGTCAGGTCGCGGTTTTGAGCCACCGGCCAGAATACACCGCCCGTTTTTTCCCGGACGCAACCATCATTCCTTATGTGCCACCGGTCCGGAGGAAAAATCGGTTTTGGTCAAAAACTCTTCGCCTGATCAGGAGAGATCGGCTGATAATTCCCCGCACAGGATTCCGTGACGCAATGCACTTTGATCCTGATGCCGAATGGGTGCGTGCGCTGTCCCATGCTAAACAGTTGTATCTCGCCGGTGGAGGTTACCTGACGGATTTGTTTCCGCTGCAAGCGATCTTGCCGCCAATCCAACTCGCGAACTGGCTGAAAGTGCCGGTCGTTACGGCTCCGATTGGCATAGGCCCAATCAAGGATGACCATTGGGCGGAAATCGTAGTGGCGGCATTGCGGGGAGGGCAGTTGCTGGTTCGTGATGAGGCATCCATGGAATTCTGCCAACGGAATAAGCTCCTGGCCAAGCAGGAACCGGATGACGCGTTTGCGTTCGTCAAAAAAATTTGCCCGTCGGTCTTGAAGCCAGCCCATCAGACCCGGCGTAAAATCGGGGTTTGTATTTTCCCGCAATATGGCCGCCAGGAAAACTGTGATTTGTCCGAATGGTGGATCAGTTTTCTCCGTGGCTTGCAGGCGGAACATCCGGGCCATGATATTGAAGGGTTCTGTTTTCACACCTCGCTGGAAGCAGAATTTGCCGAAATGAAAAAATTATTTGCCCAAGCGGGGTTAAATTCCGCCCAGGTGCTTTCGCCCGCCACCAGCCTGCTCCAGGCGATGGCAACTGTTTGCAGCTACGCTTTCATTGTATCCACGCGGTTTCATGCCGTAGTGGTGGCAAATGCGTTGCGAATCCCCAATGTGGCGGTCGCCTCGGGCGACTATTATCAAGCCAAGATGAAGTCAGCGGTCAGCGGGCATGAAAAAATCAGCCGCTGCGTAAATCCGCATTTGCTCTCGCCCGAAGATCTGCTGGCCATCTGCAAATCCAAACTGGCCGATGTCTCCCGCCGGGATTGATTCCGGGCATTTACCTCAACGCGGCGGGGCCGGAACAGGATTTCCAGAATTGAACCGAATGGACAACTTTTGAATCGGCCGGGTGATTTTATGTCGAA
>DASYEY010000125.1:0-9572 GCA_036498725.1 Verrucomicrobiia bacterium
CTGAGCTCCACGTCCTTGTTTCAAGATTTCTGCACTCTTCACCCTGCCTTCATCCTGTTTTCGGACTGGCTCGGGGTCATTCGTTTTCCGCCGCGAGAAAGCGTTCGGCATCAATTGCGGCGGCGCAACCGGCGCCAGCGGCGGTAATCGCCTGGCGGTAAACATTGTCCGCGCAATCACCGGCGACAAAAACACCGGGAATATTCGTCATCGAACCTGCTTTGCGAAGGATAAAACCATTCGCATCCATTTCGATCTGGCCTTTAAAAATTTCCGTGTTCGGCCCATGGCCGATGGCGATAAACACCCCGGCACAATTCAAGATGGATTCCGCGCCGGTCTTCAGGTTCTTCAATTTCACCCCGGTCACTTTGTCCTGTTTCACGTCGAGAATCTCCGTGATGGCTGAATCCCAAACCGGCTTGATGGAGGTGTGGGCATGGACCCGGTCGGCCATGATCTTGGACGCCCGTAATTCGTCGCGACGATGCACGAGATAAACCGTCGAGGCAAAGCGCGTGAGATACAACGCTTCTTCGCAGGCGGAATCGCCGCCGCCAACCACCACGAGCGGCTGGTTGCGAAACACTGGCAACGCACCGTCGCAAGTTGCGCAATAGGTCACACCCTTGGTCTCCAAGAGGTCTTCGCCGGGGACGTTGAGATGCTTATGGCTGGCGCCGGTGGCAATAATGATCGTCTCAGCTTCAACTTTCTCGCCATCCACCGTCAACTGGAACGGACGTTGCGAGAAATCCACCTGTTCGACCGTGCCGAAACCGGATTTGGCGCCAAAGCGTTCCGCCTGTTTTTGCATGCGGGTCATGAGTTCATACCCATCAATGCCTTCGGGAAAACCCGGGAAATTTTCAACGATGCTGGTGGTCGTAAGCAATCCGCCCGGCTGAATGCCCGTGAATACCCGGGGGGCAAGCTGGGCGCGCGCAGTGTAAAGCGCAGCAGTCCACCCCGCGCAACCGGATCCGATGATGACAACTTTTTCCATAGGGACGCGCACAATAATCCGCCACGCTGCAAGTTGCAAGCGCGGGCGAAGTAATTTGCGTTTGAACTGCGGCCGCTTTGCCGTTTTACTTTCCACGAAATGCGATCCCATAAATCCAATTTATCCTGGCTGCTGGCGGCCTGGCTTTGCCTGGGCGCGGGTTTGACCCAGGCGGCGGAAGGCAATGGCTGGGAAAAATTATGGAGCGTCACCCTGCCCGATCATTATAACGAATCTTCCCCCGCCCTTGCCCCGGATGGCACGGTTTATCAAGGCAGCTTCTATGGGTGGTTATTCGCCGTCACCCATGAAGGAAAGGTGAAATGGAAATTCAAAGCCGGCGCAGAAATCAGGTCGTCGCCAGCCGTGGCTCCGGATGGGACGATTTATTTTGGGTCGCGGGACCGGAAACTCTACGCCCTGAACCCGGACGGAAAATTGAAATGGAGTTTCAAAACTGGAGGCTGGGTGGATGCATCACCCGCCATTGCCGTTGACGGCACGGTTTATTTTGGTTCCTGGGACAATAATTTTTACGCTTTGACCGCCGACGGAAAACTGAAATGGCAGTTCGCCACGAGCAACTTGATCTATTCCTCACCGGCCATCGGCGCTGACGGCACCCTTTATTTTGGTTCACACGACAAAAACCTCTACGCGTTGACCCCGGACGGGAAATTGAAATGGAAATTCATCACGGGCGGGCAGGTTGATGCCTCACCGACCATCGCGGCGGACGGCACTATTTATATCAGCGCCAATGATGGAAGTTGCCACGCGCTACGCCCGGATGGGACGGAGCTTTGGCATCTGCATACCGGGGGCTATTCCGGTTCATCACCAGTCCTAAACGGTGATGGAAACCTGTTTCTGACCGCTGGAATCAATTTCACCTCACTCAGCCATGAAGGTAAGATGCGCTGGCAACTTCCGTCAGAATTTCCTCTGGATAATATCAGCGGAGCATCTGCGGCGAACGGATTGATTTATGTCAGCTTCCCCTGGCAGCATCTCGGCACCCTTGACGACACCGGAAAATGGAAGCGGGAATTTCGCACCGATTCTGACTCGATGTCTTCGCCCAACCTGGATGCGTCCGGCGTGATTTATGCCTGTGACGGGTTTATTTTATATGCGCTCAAACCGCTCACCAACGCCGCCCCGCCGGCAAAAAGCTCGTGGCCGCTCTGGCGCGCCGACGCGCAACATACCGGGCGGGTGCAAACGGTGAAATGAAGTAATGAGCCCAAAAAATTAAACCACCAAGCCGCGAAGGCACCAAGATTTTAAGCCACGAATGAAACACGGAAAAGCAGGGTCGCGCGAAGAAGAACCTAAAATCTGACCCCTTGAACCTTAAAACGAGGACGAAGACTACGGTGCGAACGGGAGCAAATCGTAAATCCGCAATCGTAAATCGCAAATGTGAAACTGTTTAGTGCAACCGTTCGCGGCCGCTGAAACCAGTTTCGAGGTCGTGCCAAAACTCGATGGTATCCTCGTCCGATTCCCAGCAGAGAAACACCTCGCGCCCGCCGATGAGAGCGGGAAAATCCACCAAGCCGCGGGATAAATCCTTGATAAAAATCTCGCGCCGTTGAAATTCAGCGAGCAATTGCTGCATGTCCGCCAGGGCGCGGATCCAATTATTCACCGTCTCGCCGCCGATATCGTGGCCCTGGTCAGTCATCCCGCCCAGGCGCTTTTCAAAGCGCGCCAAATCCTCACGCAACCGGTTAAGCCGTTCCAGCCATTGCCGGAGCTGGGGCACCAGTGCCTGCGCTTCCTCACGCGTGTAGTGTTTTTCGAACTGATATTTCATCGCTGAAAAAACCGCGCCACCGCAAGATAAAGACCATTCGCGGACGGCACTGTCAAGTGCCGCCCGCGAACGGATGAATCAAACCGCAAGGCCGATTACTTCTGCCAGGTGCGCTTCTTGTGACGATTCAAGCGCAACTTCTTACGACGTTTATGTTTGTTGATCTTCGCCTTACGACGTTTTTTGATGGAACCCATATTTAGTTTTTTGATTTTACTGCAAATTTTTCAATATACAACTTTGTTCAGCGGATATTCGATGATGCCTTCCGCACCCGCCGCCTTCAATTGGGGAATCAATTCCCGGACGACATGCTCGTCAATGATTGTCTCAACCGCGACCCAACCTTTCAAACTTAAACTGGAGATCGTCGGGTTGCGCAACGCCGGCAGTTCCGCCAGCAACCGCGCCAGATTTTTCTCCGCGATGTTCATTTTCAGGCCGACTTTTGTCTCCGCTTCCAGCGCGCCCTTCAGCAACATCGCGAGCGTCTCGATCTTTTTGCGCTTCCACGAATTTTTCCAGGCATCCACATTCGCGATCAAACGGGGCGTGGAAACAAGCAATTCATCCACGATCCGCAATTTATTGGCGCGCAGCGACGAGCCGGTTTCCGTGACCTCCACGATCGCGTCCACCAATTCATGCGCCTTCACTTCCGTGGCGCCCCAAGAAAATTCCACTTCCGCCGACACGCCGTTTTTCTTCAGATATTTCTTCGTCAGGTTGACGACTTCCGTCGCGATGCGTTTGCCCTGCAAATCCTTCACCGATTTGACCGGTGAATTTTCCGGCACGCACAGTACCCAGCGGGCGGGTTTGCGCGAAACTTTGCTGAATAAAAATTCCCCGACTTCCTGGACTTTGGAGCCGTTTTCGATCACCCAATCGTGACCGGTGATCCCACAATCCAGATAGCCATGCTCGACGTAACGGCTGATCTCCTGCGCGCGAATCAGGCGGATTTCCAGTTCTTCATCATCCACATACGGCACATAGGAGCGGCTGCTGACGGAAATATTGAAGCCAGCCTTGGCCATTTTTTCAATGGTGGCTTCCTGCAAACTGCCTTTTGGCAGACCAAATTTTAATTTTTTGCTCATTCGACGTCGTCCAAGCGAACGTTCAATCTGCCAAATTTACGAACAAAAAGCCACTTTCTTCTTTTTGAATTTTAGGGCAGGTCAAATTTATGATTTACGATTGCCGATTCACGATTGGGATTGGATATCCTCGTCCTTATGCTTGTTTCAAGGTTGCAGGTTTGTTCTCCTCGTCCTCGTCTTCGTTTTAAGGTTCACGGGTTCAGGGTTCAGGTTCTTCTTCGCGCTCTTCGCGCGACCCTGCTTTTCCGTGTTTCATCCGTGGCTAAAAATGAGTTGAGAGTTGCAAATTGAGGGTTGAGGGAGGATTTTGAAATCGTAAATCGCCAGTCGCAAATCGTAAATTCCCCATATCCATCTGCGGCTAAAAATCAGCGAAGTCAGAAAAGTAAGATCATCGCTGCCAGCTCACGCGGCGGCCGCGCACCGAAATTTCCCCGCGCGCAATGGCGGCGACGCATTTGGGATACAATTCATGTTCGGCCTGGTGAATGCGTTGATGCAGGGTTTCCGCCGTGTCGGCATCCAACACCGGCACGGTTTGCTGGCCGATAATGGCACCGGCATCCACGCCGGCATCCACAAAATGCACCGTGCAACCGGTCACTTTCACCCCGTGATCCAAAGCCTGCTGCCACGCGGCGAGTCCCGGAAATGACGGCAACAACGATGGATGCACATTCACGATCCGCCCTTCAAACGCCCGCAAAAAATCGCCCTTCAATACGCGCATGAAACCGGCCAGCACAATCAAATCCACGTTCGCCGCCGACAAGCGTTCCACAAATGCGCGCTCGGCGTCTTCGTCCAGCTTCGTACGGAACTTGCCCGGGGGAATGAACTGCGCTGGCATATTCCGCGTTTGCGCGTGCGCTAAAATTCCCGCATCCGCCACATCGCTCAGGACGATGGCAATTTCCGCCGGAATGGTTCCCGCCGTGACCGCCTCAGCCAGCGCCAGAAAATTGGAACCTTTGCCGGAACCAAGGACACCGATGCGAAATGGATGTTTTTGCATGCTCACAAAAAACCAATTTATCCACACCCGATCGGATTCAGCAAGCTTGTAACGGCAAAGACCGGTTTTGCCACCGGGTCATCGAGCAGGCCGAGAGAAAAATTCCAACTGATTTTTAGCCACGGATGAAACACGGAAAAGCAGGGTCGCGCGAAGAACGCGAAGGTGCGCAAAGAAGAACCTGAACCCTGAACCCTTAAACCGCTCTAAAACGAAGACGAGGAGAACAAACCTGCAACCTTGAAACAAGCATAAGGACAAGGATATCCAATCCCAATCGTAAATCGTAAATTATAAATGGCCTCACCGTTCTTTGTCCGTGCGGCGGTGGGCGCGTTCGCGGGCTTTGCGCAACGAGTCAATCGCGGATTCTTCGCTCGCGGGTTTTTCTGGTGCCGACGATTTCACCGTCGGCGTTGGCGTGGGCGAAATGGCCGCCGATGATTTGGCTTGGGGCGCCAATGGCGCCGTTTTTGATCTTATCGGCTTGCGGATGAGCCAGGGGAAAATTGGCCGGGCTTTTTGCGCGGCGGCCGCCATTTCGGGTGCTTCGGGTTCAGCGGCAACCGCCACCCGTTTGCGTCCGAAAAAGCGCGAGACCCATCCAGTACGACGTTCCAAAATTTCCAGCAAAAATAAAACGGCGGCGACAATCAGCAACCAGGGCGCAAGCTCGACGTAGCGCGCCCGGACCGGCAAATCGTTCCAAAGCTTGGGGATTTCAAGCCGTTCCCCGCCGCCGGTGGTTGTGGCGATTTGCGCAAGAGTGGCCACGCCACGACCAGGCTGGTCAGGCGCGAATTCCGGGGAATACGGCAGACATACTGGCGGTAATGTAACCGGTTGCTGGCCGGCAATCTCGACAGTGTTTAAAAGCGTTTCCCGTCCAGCTACCGGAATCGCGACTTCAAGCAGGTCGGCATTTTTCCACTGCAAGGCAACGGTTTCCTTGACTGGTGCCGCGCCCGCCAGCCCGTGCAAAATCCGGACGCGCGGCAGGCTGGAAAACGGTTCGGCTTTGCGTGCGGGATCCAGATGCAATTGCACAAAGCAGGTGCCGTCACGGATTTCCTGCGTGAGCAACATGTCGTCCGGCAACGGTTCATGTTTGCCTGCAATCCAGCGGCTGATGGTCGCATAAAATTCACCAGCTTGATTCCATTTGGCAAAATCGCCGCTGTATTTGCCGTCGGCCTCGCCGAGATAACACAGCACCCGGCCATTGCCGGCGTTCCAGGAAGCGACCACCGGCGCGGCATATTCGTCACCGGTGACGGCGGCCAGATTTGCCTGCGGACGGAGATAACAAAGATTGTAACCGCCCAGGGACGGCGGCGCTGAGTTGAGTTGCCCGCCCAGCAACGAATAACCGGCGGTCAGGCTGAACGCCGTGGGCTGGTCAATAAACGTACTGCGCGCGATGGTGAAGGTGTCCTGCGCGAAGATGCGCGGAATCTCGTCCGGGTTGTCGCTGAAATAACATTGGCCGCCGCCGCGCTGCGCGAGGTCCTTGAGCATGGCGGCGTCGCAATCGTGTTCGGTACCAAGGCCGACGACGCTGACGGTGACATCGGCTTCGCGCAGTTTCGCCACGATGTCCTGATAATGATCCGACTGTTCCGCATCCGCCGCGTCGGAAAAAAGGATGATGTGTTTGGTCTGCGCGTGCGCAGCGGAAATCATCCCGGCCGAAGCCACCAGCGCTTCGTAGATGTAAATGCCGCCGCCCTGCGAATCAATGGACAGGATGCGTCCGCGATACGATTCGTTGTGGTCCACCGTGTCCAGCGGCACGACTTCGTGCGCCGTCGTATCCACGGCGAATACGCCGAGTTCATCCATCGGCGACAGGAGATCCAGGACTTGCACCGTACCGAGATCGGCCAGGTCAATTTTTTTGCGCCCGCCGCCGGCCGGCATCGCCATGCTGCCGGAACGGTCCAACGCCACCACGACCGCGACGCTCAATTTGCGATGTTCGCGCCGCATCTCCATCGAGACCGGCATGATGCGTTCCAGCGGTGATTTGAAATATCCGCCCGGGCCATAGGATTTTTGACCGCCGGTAAAGGCCAGGCCGCTGCCGGTTTCCTCCACCCAGGAGGCCAGCGTTTCCATGCCGTTCATCCCGATCTGTCCGGCCGGCACATTTTCCAGAATTACCGCGGAATATTGTGACAAGGTTTCCAACGACCAATCGCATTGGGCCGGGGTTTTGCCGACCACTTCCACATTGCCGCCGCGCAATACTTTGACGAGACCCGAATGGTCGCCCACCGCCGAAACGATCAACACCGGTTTGGAACCTTCCACCCCGACCAGCGCGCGGGCGGTATTATTTTCCGGCACCGGATCATTGGTGCCGCCCTGAATTGTGACCGTGTATTCATTCAAGCCCGCCGTCTTCGCCCGGTCACGGAATAATAAACGGGTGCGCCCGGCGGAAACCTGCTTGCTGCCGGCCGCGATGATTTCAGCGCCGCGCTGGAGTTGATAGCGGATCTCCTGCGCGGTGGGTGATTGAACCCAGGTGCTCAGGACAAAGGCCTGGCCGGGCAAAACGGATTGCGGGGTCAAAAAACTTTGAATCGCCAGATCGCCGATTTGCGGGCGGGCGAGCGAACGGTAATCCACGGCGACCCCCCGGCCGGCCGCCCGCGCCGCCGCCGCCGCCGGATCTTTATCGGTCCATTTGCCGTCGGATAAGACCAGAATACGCCCGCCACCGTCCGAAGGGATCAGGGCCAATGCCGATTCGAGGGCACTGTTCAAATCGGAATGATCCGCGCCAACCTGCGCGGCGAAACCGCCGAACTCCGCGCGTTGCGGCGATTGTTCGACGATCGCATCGCGGCCAAAAGCGACCACGCCCAGCTGATCATGCGCGCCCATGGATTTGTGCAGCAGCCCGATGAGTTCTTTTTCCGAGGCCGTGGCGTTAGCGGGCATGGATTCACTACGATCAGCAACGACCACGATGGTCCCCGCGCGGTCGGGCAACCGGATTGCCATCTGAGCCAGGGCTAGAACGATCAACAAAAAAATCAGCGCCCGCAGCAGCTTCAAGCCGCGGTTCGCCAATGGCCACGCCAGCCAGGCCGCCGCCAGCGGAACCAGCAACAGCAGCCAAATGGGTTGGAAGAGAGTGGGCATTTAATTGAAACGTGGCGGCATAACCAGTTTTAGCATCCTCCTCGTTCTCGCGGAAAGGTAAAGATTCGACGATGAGGAGGATTTAACACAAGCATTTCTCATGCGGTGCCTTTCGCCTTGGTCACCAAATATAAATGCCAGGACAACAGGCCCAATGCGAGCAGGCCAAAGATCCAGACGACGGACGCTTCTTCCAGCCGTCGTTCAGTATTTTCGCCCCATTTGCCCCATTGCCCGCTGGCGCAGGCGGATAAATCCGATTCATCCGCCGCCAGCGCGTTCACTGAAAATTCGTTCGTCGTCGTTCCCAGGATGACGGAATAGATTCCGGTCACGGGAGTTTCCAAGGCCAGTTCGCCGCCGGTTTTCGGAAACGTTTTCTCCCCGCCATCCGGTTGCCGGATGGTGACCCGCTCGTCCCCGGTTTTCAAATTCACTTCCGCGCCCAGTCGTAGATTACTTTCCTTGAGCCCGGGCATTTCGGCGATCCGCCACGACAGGAGGTTCCAAAATAAAATCGGCCAATCCGGCGTGTTGCGCACGGTGGATAAATCAGGATTCAAGTTCAACGTCAAATGCCGCCGGCCGATCAGGTCTTCCCGCACGGAAAGCAGCGGGACGTTGCCCGCAAAGATCACCGGCATGTCACCGGGCGAATTGGTGACCGCCGCCGCCGCCCAAACCACTCCTTCCAGTGCAATCCCCCGGGCCAGCGGATGGGAATCATCCACGATGAACGGGCCGGTGTAAGCGTTCGTGGCGGCAGCCGTGGACCAGCACAAATTCCAGGAATTACTGTTGGCCACGGTGTCAGTGTCACGGATGACCAGTTCGGGATTTTCGGAAAGGGTCGCACGCAATCCCGTCGCGTCGAGGGTGCGATTAGCGAGTTCGGACAACACCGCATTCGTCAACGCGACCTGCACGCGCACCCGTTTGCGGACGGGCGGCAGCAATTGCACCGCATTGTCCGCCGCCAGGGCGTCCCCGGCCAAGCCAGCGTGCAACAACGGCGTCGCCGACGGGATGTTGAAAACCAACCGCTGATTTTCGTGGGCGGCCAAAGTGATCAACGATGTTTGCACCACGTTGGAACCAGTCTGGACCGACAACCGGGCCGTGTGCGCGCCGCCCGAAAAATTGGCGATCTCCAGCAGGCAACGATCTGCATCGCCGAACGCAGTCCGCGAGGCATTGACGATGGCCAGATTGTCCAGCGGTTCACCGAAGGCATGCCATTCCAATCGCGGGTTGGAAACTTTTTCATCCGCCGGCTTGTGGTCCGTCAGCACGAGAATGTTTGCCTGGGATTTGCCGAGTTCAGCAGCCAGCGTGATGGCGGGGGCGATCGCGGCATCCGGCGACCAACATTGCCACTGCGGCAACAAGGCTTCCACTTCGCGCCAGGTCGTTGCCGGGGAGCCCAACGAACGCGTTTCCCGACCCGCCAGGATCAGGCGCGTGGAAGGC
>DASYEY010000126.1:0-98160 GCA_036498725.1 Verrucomicrobiia bacterium
ATCAGGAAAACTCTTCGCCTCTGAATCAGGCGTTTTCAGCATTACTCTTCGATCAAGCTCATGGCGAAGTTTAAGTCGGTTACATTTATGTGACGGATATTAAACGCATCAGTTACATCCTGCCGTTTCATTAGGAAATTAAGGCCGCTGGTTATTATTCGACGATTAACCCCCTGTTTGGGGGTGGTGACACCGCTTCTTTTGCGTTCATACTCGGTGTGAATTTGAATTTTAGAGTGCTTGCTCAACCATTTAGTTTATGAATAAAACCCGATTATTGGCCGGTCTTTTGGTTGCCCTGTTGCTGGCTGACAGATGTTATACGGCGGAAATACCCAGCGTCACTGTCTCCGCTGCATCCTCGGAATTTGCCAGCGTGGCCAACAGCACGCCCGAACTTTGCCGGGCGAGTAATGTCGTCAGTGGCAATGGATTGTATGGCGACATTCATACCTATCTTCGTGGTGGAACCATGTGGCTGACGGCCAGCAACCTGGTCAACGCGTCCGGAACCAATGCCTTTGTCACTTTCGACCTGGGGGCCGTGCATACGCTCGACGCGATGAAGGTCTGGAATTATAACGGGCATGCGAGTGCCAGTCCCACCAGCGCGACCGCCACCAATCTCGGCGTCAAATTGGCGAATATTTCTTATAGCACGGATGGCCTGACGTTTACGACTAACCTGGCGAACCAGGTTTTTAACATGGCGCCTGCCACTTACAGCGCCTTTGCCCAGACCATTGCCATGGGTGGGATTTCGGCCCGCTATGTTCGGATTGATGTCATCACCAATTGGGCGACTGTTAATGCGCAGGTGGGCCTGTCCAAAGTCAGGTTTATTGATGACAGCGTTCCCTTGACGATCATCTCCGCGACGGAGAATTACAGCAGCAACCAAGTCACGGTTACGTTTTCTGAGCCGGTGGATCCGGCTACCGCGACCAATATGGCGAATTATTCAATCCAGAGCGGGGCAGGCCCGGCGGTCATCTTGAGCGCGGGCATCGGCGAATTCAATGACCGGGTGATCTTGCAAGCGACGGCATTAACCAACCAGAATTATTCGCTAATTGCCTCGGGGGTTTATGACGAAGCGCAGACGGCTGCCGTTCCTAACAATTCAACGGTATCCGTCATGCCCGAGTTGATTGTGTGGCTTAAAGCCGATGCTGGAGTTGATACGGATGGCAGCGGAAACGTGACGCAATGGAATGACCAGTCTAGCTACGGGCATAACGCTCTGGACAACCTGGCCGTGAACCAATATTCCGCACCGCCGACTTTGGCGGCAGGGGCGGTGAATGGGTTGCCTGCCCTAAGCTTTAACGGTACTCAGCTATTGAACATTCCCAATGATCCCGCGCTTGCGATCAACGGCGACGTCACGATCTGCCTGGTTTTGGAGAAGGCGGTCACTGGAACATGCGATCCCATCAGCAAGACCGGCGGGCAGGGGGTCCCCTATACCGGAACTCCATTGCATGGCTACACCAATAATTTGCCGGCGCCCTTTGACTATCAGATCTCCAGTGCCCAGAAATCGGTTTGGGTTTGGGGAAATGGCAGCGGCGGCGCCCCAACCACCCTGACTTCCAGTGGTGCGCTGGTCATCAATCAGTACTACATCGTGACGATGGTCGTGCATGGAACAAATAGTTCATGGTATCTCAACGGCAGTTTCAATGGTTCGGCCAACCTGCCGCAAGCCCCGGTTGATGGCGGAAATCCCATCATGCTGGGCGTGCGCGCAGACAGCGGCAACGTGGCCGACGCGGGGGCAACTTTCACGGGTAATTTGGCCGAAGTGATGATCCTTCGCGGCACGGTCACGCCGTCTGATCTGGTGGGTATCAATGGTTACCTGGGCGCAAAATATAATATTCCGGTCGCCACTTTGGGGATTACTGAACAACCACAGAGCACGACTGCGCAGATCGGGAAGACTGCTACGTTCTGGGTTAATGCGGTAGGCGTACCGCCGTTGACGTATCAATGGAAGACGAATGGAGTCAACATTGCCGGGGCAACCAGTTCAGTTTATACCACGCCACTGCTGACGCCGGCGGATAATGGCTTGAATTATACCGTAACCGTAACCACTCCGGTGGGTTCAACCAACAGCACGGCGGCAACCTTAAGTGTGGTGAATGACCTCACGGCGCCGACGGTTTATTCAGCAACCAAAACTGCGGGATTGACGAACGTGGTCGTCAAGTTTTCTGAGCCAGTGGATCCGACTACGGGTCTTAATGCGGCTAATTATTCCATCAACAATGGCGTTTCGGTCATTTCCGCCAATTACGGCAGCAGCGCATCAAACAGTATCGTGCTAGCCACTTCACTGTTAGACACGAATCAAAGTTATTACCTCACCGTTAAAAGCGTGCAGGATTTATTTGGCAATACCATGACGAATGTCACGGCTTCAATTTTTCCAGCCAGCCTGGCGATTTATTTAAGAGGAGATTCCGGGGTGGTGCTGGACAATTCAGGCTTGGTGGATCAATGGCTTGACCAAACCACCAATGGCAATAGCGCAGTGCAATTTGGCGGCGGACCCGGTGCCCGGCCGGCCCTCGACTCAATCAACGGAGTGCCAGTGATCAGTTTCAATAGTGCCGCTGGCAACTATCTTCAGGCGGCTTCGTCACCAACTTTGGCGGTCACGGGAAACATGTCCATTTATGCCCTCGCTGACGTGTCGGATTATGCTGCCGCCCGGGAAATTCTGGGCAAAACTGCCGGAGCCCAGCCGGCCCCCTATGACTACTATGTTCAAGGCGGGACCGCCCTGCGTTTCTACCGCGGCAATGGTTCCGTCAATGCGGTGACAACCGCTTCTGCCGTTCCCGCTGCTGGATCTCCGCACGTCATTTCCGTGACCATGCAAGGCACCAATGTCAGCCATTTTCTCGATGGCAATCCCAACGGGACAGCTGGTTTGTCCACGACCATCGCCGACGGTGGCACGCCGCTCGTCATTGGTTCCCGGAATGACCTGTCTCAATTCATGAATGGGGATCTGACCGAGATCATGATCTTCAATGCGGCGTTGTCGCCGGTGGATCGCACAAATGTAGATAATTATTTGGGCACAAAATATTATCCGTTCACCATCAGCCAGTCGCCTCAGGATGTGACCACCAACCAAGGAACGACGGCAACCTTCACGGTTGTGGCCAATCAAGGCAGCACGCATTTCAATTATCAATGGCAGGAAAATTCCACGAATATTCCCGGTGCCACTGGCGCCTCCTATACCACGCCGATTCTGGCGCCGACCGATTCGGGCGAGATATTTGATGTGCTCATCAGTGTCCCGGGACTCGCCACCAATGTGAGCAGTTCGGCGACATTGACAGTGAATAATGTGCCGCCGACGGTTGCTGTGATCGGTGAACCGGTCTGGAGCCAGACCAATATCGTGGTCATTTTTTCCGAAGCGGTAACTCCGGCTACGGCCACAATCGCCGCGAATTATTCGTTGGATAATGGTGCAACTGTCCTTTCCGCGGCGATGGGTGACACGCCAAACGAAGTTATCTTGACCACCGCGGTTTTAACTCCTGGCACGGTTTACACGGTGACCGTCCAAAACGTAAATGACCAGTTCGGTAATACGATCTCAACGGCTTCGATTCCGGCGGGTATTTATCCGGCGTCGGTCGCCCTGTGGGTCAAGGCGGATGCCGGAGTCGTCGCGGACGCAAGCGGAGTGAGCCAATGGAATGATCTTTCCGGCAATGGCAATAACTTTTTGCAATCATTCGGACCGCCGTTCGAACCGCAGATCATTGCCAATGCCATTAATGGTTTGCCGGCAATCCGCTTTAATGCCGCCGATGAGACATTCATGTCGGCAAATTCATCGCCCACGCTCGCCATCACCGGCGACATGACCATTCTGGCGGTGGCCAACTTTGCGACGTTGACGGGTAATACCAATGGAATGATTGTCTCAAAGACATCGGCGAATCTTCCGGCGCCCTATGACTATTATGTCCGGCCCGGACAGGTGCAATTTTATCGGGGCAATGGAACGGTGAACGGTCTGGTTAATTCGACCGCTGTACCGTCGGTCGGTGTTCCTCATCTGCTGGATGTCACCATGCGCGGCAACACGGTAACACATCGTTTGGATGGCCGGGCCAATGGCAGCGGCAACCTGGCCACGACCATCGGTGACAATGGAAACAGCTTATATATTGGCACCCGCGAAGATGGCACCAGCCGTTTGAATGGCGATTTGGCGGAACTCATCATCATCGGAGCGAGCATTTCCACCAATGACCTTGCCGCGTTGGAGAATTATCTGGGAACCAAATATCAACTGCAAATCGGCCCGGTGTCGGCACCCATCAGCATTACCAACTTAGGCAACAACCAGCTGCAATTGAATTGGACGGGCGGCACCTTGCAAGCCGCTGCCACTGTGGCCGGGCCTTACGTTGACATCAGCAGTGCCGTTGCCCCTTACACCGTGCTCACCACCAATGCACAGCAATTTTACCGGGTGCGGGAAAACTGAAAGACCGTGGCTGAGACCAAAAATATAATTGCATGAGTTACTCAAATGAAGCAACCCGGCGGCGTAATCGAAATGACCACAGGGCTGGTTTTACCTTGATTGAATTATTGGTGGTGATCGCCATCATTGCCATTTTGGCGGCAATGTTGTTGCCCGCCCTGGCCAAGGCCAAGGAAAAGGCCAAGGCTACGCAGTGCCTGAACAACATGAAGCAATTGCAACTATGCTATCAAATGTATGTCGGGGATAGTAATGACCGGTTGCCATTGAACGCTTCCACCAGCACCGGCGGCACGGCTACCAATTCGGGCTCATGGGTTGGCGGCAATGCGCAGACGGACCCGACCACATTGAACATCCAGCAAGGCGTGTTGTATCAATATAACAGTTCGGTCAGCATCTATGCCTGTCCGTCGAATGTCAAATTGATCACGGCGCCGGCCAATCTGGGCACCGGTCATCCGACGCCTTACCTTGCTCCCCAGACGCGGACCTGCTCCATCAATTTTGCGTTGAACGGGGTGGATGGTAATCCGCCTTACACGCCGGGCAAACCGCTCAGCGACGGCGGTGATATTTTTAGTCCGGTCACTACCTATAACGGAATCAGCACCGCCGGGATTTCCATTTCACAAATGATTGTGTTTGTGGATGAGAACGAGAATAGCGTAGGGGACGGTTGTTTTGGGATCCACACGAAACATTCCGGCGTCAACTTGTGGTGGAACCTGCCCGGCAGCCGCCATAACAAAGGCTGCACGTTTTCCTTCGCCGACGGCCATGTGGAATATTGGAAGTGGCATGGCAGTGCCGTGGTTCTTGATGGTGCGCTCGCGGGGGTTTTAAGCGGTGACCAGCCAGCGGACACTTCGGATGATCTTGCCCGGGTGAAAAACGGCACGGTGCCTTAAAAACGGCTGCCAGCCGACCGGAATGTTTGATGATTTTTTGAGATAAAAATCCTGGCCCGCTGAATGACTCATTGATATTTCCCAGATAGAATAAATGGACATGAAAAAATTATTTGCCGGAATGATCGTCTCCTTTCTGGCGGCGGCCGCTTTTGCCGCCACATGTGATCGGCCAGCGATTATTCCATTGCCGCAACAGTTGGACTTTCAAGCCGGCGCATTTCAAATGGGTTCGGGTACGGAAATTTTCGCAGATTCCGGGTCGCTGCCCACGGCACAGCAGTTGGCGCGGCAACTTCGTCCGGCCACCGGCTATTCGTTCAAGGCCAGCCGCCAGATTGGAACGGAGCACGGGGTTGCGGGCGGCATCTGGCTCACGATCCAAAATGCCGATGCCAGTCTTGGCCGGGAAGGGTACGAGTTGATCGTCACGACCAATAATGTGGTCATCCGCGCCCCGACGACGACCGGCTTGTTCTACGGGGTGCAAACCTTGTTGCAATTATTGCCGCCGGCGATCTTTTCCACCAATCCGGTAACGCATGAAAGCTGGCAGATTCCCTGCGTACGGATCAAGGATTGGCCGCGTTTCCCGTGGCGCGGTCTGATGCTGGATGTCAGCCGCCATTTTTACAATAAAAGCGACGTGGAAAAAATCCTGGACCTGATGGCGCTGCACAAATTGAACATGTTCCATTGGCACCTGGTGGATGATCAAGGCTGGCGGATCGAGATCAAAAAATATCCATTATTGACGCAAGTCGGTGCCTGGCGAAAACAAAGTGCCTTGGGCAAGGCCAGCGCGGAGACCTATGCCCATCCAGCTTGGGCCATGCCGTCTGCTGACAAATTTGGCAGCGATGGGCGTTACGGCGGATTTTATACGCAGGATGACATTAGGGAAATTGTCGCCTATGCGGCTGCCCGCCATATCACGATTGTTCCTGAGATTGAAATGCCGGGTCATTCCTCGGCGGCGTTGTCGGCGTATCCACAATTCGGCGATAACGGATTGGGCACCAATCGTTCAGTCAGCCGTGGCATCTATGATCCCGCCCATGCGGGGACGTTTCAATTCTTAGATGATGTCTTGACCGAGGTGTTTCAGTTATTTCCCGGCAAATATATCCATATCGGCGGCGACGAAGTTAAAAAAGATTTTTGGAAGAACGATCCGGAATGCCAGTTGCTCATGCGGCGCGAAGGGCTGAAGAACGAAGAGGAGTTGCAAAGCTGGTTTGTCCGGCGCATGGAGAAATTTGTGAATGCCCAGGGCAGGACGCTCATCGGCTGGAGCGAAATTCTCCAGGGCGGGCTGGCGCAAAATGCCGTGGTCATGGATTGGATCGGTGGTGGCCGGGAGGCGGCCAGCCAGGGACACGATGTGGTGATGACGCCCAATGTTTATTGTTATCTCAATTATTATCAATCCACGAACCATGCCACGGAACCGCGCGCGCAGGGCGGCTACATTCCTTTGCAAAAAATTTATGCGTTCGACCTAATCCCCACGAACCTGCCAACGCCGGCGCAATCTCATATTCTTGGGGCCCAAGGGAACCTGTGGACGGAATGGATCGCTTCGTTGCCCCATGCCGAATATATGCTTTTTCCCCGGGCTTGTGCCCTGGCCGAAGTCGTCTGGTCAGCCAAGGATGCCCGCGACTTGAATGATTTTGAACGACGACTCAAAACCGATGAAGCCCGGCTCGATCAGTTAGGAGTTAATTATCGTCGTGACCCTTCCGGGTCAACAGCGGTTGATCCAGACCGGATAACCACCGATTACATAGATGCGAAAATTTCAAGGAGCCATCCGGGATTCGATGGTTTATCCGTTGATAGTCTGGGCCAAAAACATTTCTCATTGATAACCATAAGACCGCCCGCAGGTACTTTCTCTCCGGTGCAGGTGGTTCAAAAAGGTTCGCAATGGGAATATCGTCGCCGAGGTGCCAATGACGCAAATCCCCCGTGTTGGATGATTAAAATCGAGACGAATGAAATTTGCCTGGAATCCCGCTGGTCGGCTGATGACCCGCCTGAGCCATTGGTTTTTGACGCTGATAACAGCCGCTGCCATGTCACCATGCTGGGTTTGATGACAACGAATGGTTCGATTCGACTGCCGGCACTCATGCACTTTCCCGATCAAGGCACCTTCAGGATTTCCACCGGGCCGGAAATGGATCAACCGCTCGGTTATGCGGCGGAAAAGCGGGATGTGAAAATTACTTTTCCAGCGGCGACACAGAATCATCCCGTGGTGACGTATCACTGCAAAGTGGTTTCAATTCATCCGAATATTCCAGGCATCGAAGGCGATGCGCGCTTCGATGGCTTCCGCCGCAATTGGCTGAATATTTTTCAACTCAGCCCGAGCTTCCGCACGCTGGCCAATCATGCCGCCAGTGACACGTGCGCCTTTTGTTACTATGAGTTTGCCGACCTGGCGGTCCAGACACCGTCATTGGCCGATGGGTTTACTGCCCTGGATATGGTTCGCCAGACATTGGATGCAGTTATCGCCGGCCGGGCCAAGGCTTATGGCCTGCCGTCACGCAGTCGCATCAATGAATTCATGTCGGATACGATTCCCTCGCTTTTGATTGCTGCTGACGACTACGTCGAAGGCAGTAAAGATGAGACGTGGCTGGCCACGAACTACGACCAACTAAAAACCTGGACGGACACCATGCTGGCTACGGATCACGACGGCAATGGCCTCATTGAGTATAAGTTGAGCGGTAATTCGGGTTCCTGGCCGGCGCAGTTTGTGCTAAGGCCGGCCAACTGGTGGGACACGATTGGTTTTGGGCACGAAGACGCTTACGCCAATGCTCTGGCCTATCGGGCGTTGCTCGACATGGAACAATTATCAAGGCAAGCCAATCACCCTGAGGATGCGACGCGGTATCACGCCGCCGCAGATAAGTTGAAGGCGGCTTACTTCAAAACATTTTACAATCCAGCCACTGGCATTCTGGCTGGCTGGCGCAGCGCCGACGGCCAGTTGCACGACTATTATTTTTTGTGGGTCAATGGCATTGCCATCCATTACGGATTGGTGCCGAAAGCGGAAGCCAATGGGATCATGGATCGTTTATTGGCCAAAATGAAGGAGGTCGGCTATACGCGATTTGATTTGGGGTTGCCGGGCAATCTTATTCCGGTGGCGCGAAAAGATTATGTCGGCGTCAGCTTGTGGTCTGGTGCCGGCCAAAGAGCCGACAACGCAGACGGGTTTCAAAGATTTGAAAACGGCAGTGCGACGGCCTGCTTCACCTATTTCACCCTGGCTGCCTTATACGATTTGGACCGGGTTAATGATGCCGATAGAATCTTGTTTCCGATGCTGGATTCGTATGCCAAGGGGAATTTTCAAGGCGGCACCAACGGCATGGCCAAGGAATGGACTCGATGGGACGGCACGGGTTCCGGTTATGAAGGTTTTTTGACGGATAGTTTTTATGCGTTGCAGATCGTGCGGGATCGCGAAGCGGCGCTGAAGCGACAATCCCAAACCAGCCAGAAGGCTCCGATGAATCATTCATCGCGGATGACGACGGATTATATTGACGCCGTAGTTTCTCTGGATTATCCCGGATTCACGGGGTTATCCGTAGATAGCCTGGGCAAGGCGCATTTTCCGTTGGCAACCATAAATCCACCGGCCGGCTCACCCATGTTAACCCGGGCGATCCAACGGGGGGCACGGGTGGAATATCGTCGCCCGGGTGCCGACGGTTCGGAATCGCCGCGTTGGGCCATTGAAATCAAGACGAATGAAATTGAATTGGAATCCCATTGGTCAGCGAGTGATCCGCCCGAACCGCTCGAATTGAATATTAATAACAGCCTCTGTCATGCGACCTTGCTGGGATTGATGGAAACCAATGGTTCGATTCAGCTTCCGGCCATTTTGCATTTTCCGGATCAGGGTTCATTTCGGATTTCGGCGGAGCCGCAAGGGGTGAAATCATTGGGCTATACCGCGCCTGAGCATCAAGCCAAAGTCGTCCAGATCACGTTTCCCGGTGCCACGCAGGAAAATCCAGCAGTGAAGTATCATTGGAAAGTCGTTTCGATTCATCCCGCTATTCCAGCCCTGGAAACGGATGCGCGCTTCGATGGCTTTCGTCGGGATTGGCTTAACATTTTTCAGCTTAGCCCGCATTGGCTGATGCTGGCTAATCATGTCACCAGTGATACCTGTGCGTTTTGTTATTACGAGTATGCTGACATCGCGGCGCAGACGCCCGCATTAGTCAAGGGGGTTACGGCTTTGGATATGGTTCGTCAAACATTGGATCGAATCATCGGCGGGGCCAATGCCTATGGCATGCCGGGACATGGTTCTTTTCCTGAATTCGCCTCGGATACGCTGCCCTCACTTTTGATTGCCGCTGAAGATTATGTTCAAGGCCGCAAGGACAGTCCATGGCTGGCAATCAATTATGGGCACCTTAAAAATTGGGCCGATAAAATGTTGGCCACCGATCACGATGGGAACGGCCTGATCGAATATGCGTTGAGCGGCAACTCCGGTTCCTGGCCGGCTAAATTGAAATATCGTCCATCCAACTGGTGGGACACGATTGGCTTTGGCCACGAAGATGCCTACGCCAATGCTTTGGCCTATCGCGCGCTGCGAGGCATGGAACAATTGGCCCAACAATCAAATCAGCCCGCAGACCAGGCCCGCTATAAAGCAGCCGCGGATAAATTGAAATCAGCCTATTTCAAAACGTTCTACAATCCGGCCACGGGTGTTTTGGCCGGCTGGCACAGTGCGGACGGTCAGCTTCACGACTATTATTTTCCCTGGGTCAACGGCATCGCCATCCATTACGGATTGGTCTCGGAACCACAAGGGAATGCCATCATGGACCATTTGCTGGCGAAAATGAAAGCGGTCGGCTATACGCGATTTGATTTGGGATTGCCCGGCAATCTAATCCCCGTTGCCAAAAAGGATTACGTTGATTCGCGCCTGCGCTTTGGCGGCGGATCGCAAGCGGATAATTCCGACGGTTTTCAAATCTACGAGAATGGTGGAGCGACCGCCTGCTTTGCTTATTTCACACTGGCCGCGCTATATGATTTGGGGCGAATTGATGAAGGGGATAAAATTCTGTTTCCCATGCTGGAGGCTTTTACCCAGGGAGGTTTTCAAGGTTTTGGCGACAACGGCATGAGCCGGGATTGGAAAACTTGGAATGGAACCTGTCATGGCTATGAAGGATTCTTAACCGATAATTATTATGCCCTGCTTGCCGTGTTAGACCGTGAGGCGGCGCTGAAAAAGAGGCCTGAGACTTCGGCCGGAAATTTTTAAGCGGATGGATTGAGATGTCTAAGTGGTTGCAAAAACCGCTAAATATCTGCTATATTACCTTCTTATGAGTATTTTAAATAACTTATCGGGCGCAGTTTTGCGCAAGGCAGCGGATCTCAAAGACAAAATTCAATCCCTGGAGCTTGAATTGGGAAAATTGATCCATGCCGACAACGTTGTGGTTAGCGTATCCGTTACCAAGTCCAAGCCGGTGAAGAAATCCGGCGGCATGAGTGCTGAAGGCCGGGCCAGGATTATCGCCGCCCAGAAGGCGCGCTGGGCAAAGGTTAACGCGAACAAACCCAAGCCGGCTGCCAAACCGGTTGCCAAAAAGCGCAAAATGACGGCTGCGGGCATTGCCAAAATTCGCGCGGCCCAAAAGGCGCGTTGGGCAAAAGTCAAAGCGGCAAAATCCACGGGCAAATAATTTTCAACTAATAATCTCAATCCCATTGCTTGAAAGAAGCGATGGGATTTTCATTTAGGGTCTTTTTCTCAATTTTGTGGCGCGCTTTTGTAGTCGGATATTCTTTTTCACCGCCTGACGCTGCGCTCGGCGACGATTTTGGCCGCAGCACAGCCAAAGCCACCGGTTGCGCCACATGCCTTGACACTTTCCCGGCCTTTAGGATTGCGGTAATCTGTCTTCATTCAATTCCGTCTGATTTGGGTGATGGGTTTCAAGGTTTTCATTTTAGCCATGCTATCGGTTGGGGTATGGGCGGAGAATAGCTGTTTGCTGGCGGCAGAATCGGCGGCGGCGACGGACTTCAATCAGAAAATCCGGCCGATTTTGGAGGATTATTGCTTCGATTGTCATGGGAATGGCGAAAACCGGGGCGGCGTGGCCTTGGACGCCTTTGATTCAGGCACAAATTTTATTTCCGGACGCGATGTCTGGTGGCGGGTTTTGAAAAATCTCCGGGCTGGCTTGATGCCGCCGGCCAAAAAATCCCAGCCCACCAAGGAACAGAAAGAATTGATCGAGCAATGGATCAAGGATGATGTTTTTCTGGTCAACCCGGCGAATCCTGATCCCGGCCACGTGACCATCCGCCGTCTTAACCGGGTGGAATACCAGAACACAATCCACGATCTGGTGGGGGTGGACTATGATACCCAGAGCGAATTTCCACCCGATGACACCGGCCATGGCTTTGACGACATCGGCGAGGTGTTGAGCATGTCCCCGATGTTGCTGGAAAAATACATGGTCGCAGCGGAGAAAATCATCGCCCAAGCCGTTCCCACCACACCGGGGGTGCCGCCGGAGCAGGTCATTTCCGGTTCGCAATTTCGCAGCCCGGGGAATAATGCTGATGCGCAGTCGCTTTCCTACCATTCGCCGGCGGTCGTCAGCAACGTCTTCAATGCCCTGCATGCCGGGCCGTACCAATTGGAAGTGGAACTGAAGGCGAATGAAAATTTTGTGGATAACGTCTTTGACTACAATAAATGCCGGTTGATCTTTCGCGTGGACGGCAAGGAATTGTTGCAACAGGAATTCAGCCGGGAAGAGGGCAAGTCATTTCATTTCCATTACAACCAGACCTGGGCGGCGGGAAATCATCAACTGACGTTTGAATTGCAGCCATTGACGCCAAACTTGGAGCAACCCCGGTCGTTGTCGTTGCAGGTCAAGACGGTGACTGTGCGCGGGCCCCTGACGAAGTCCGAGTGGGTGCGCCCGGAAAATTATGCGCGGTTTTTTCCCAAGGAAGTTCCGGAATCATCGTCAGGGCGCCGGGCTTATGCGCGTGAATTACTGGGTGATTTTGCCCGGCGCGCGTTTCGTCGGCCGGTGGACAAAGCGACGGTCAATGAGCTGGCGGACCTGGCGAAAAGCATCTATGACCAGCCCGGCAAAACCTTTGAAGCCGGCGTGGCGGAGGCCATGATCGCGGTGCTGGCGTCGCCGCGCTTTATTTTTCGCGAAGAAAATGTCGAACCCGCCCAGCCGGGCCAGCCCTATGCGCTGGTGGATGAGTATGCGCTGGCCTCACGGCTATCATATTTCCTCTGGTCCACGATGCCGGATGCTGAACTGTTCCAACAGGCGGCGGCGGGCACATTGCGCAAAAATCTTTCCACGGAGGTCGCCCGCATGCTGGCGGATAAACGTGCAGTTGCCTTGGAGAAGAATTTCGTCGGCCAATGGTTGCAGGCGCGCGACATTGAAACCGTGCCCCTCGAAGCCAGGGTGATTCTGGAACGGGATGGAAAGTACGACCCGGAACAGGCCATGGCGCGCAAACGTTTCCGGGACCTGAGCAACCGGCCGGAATTGACGAAGGCGCAGCGGGATGAACTGGATGCCCTCCGCACTCGTCTGGCACGCGCACCCAACCTGCCGAAGGCGGAATTATCCCAGGAGCTTCGCCGCGCCATGCGGCAGGAGACGGAAAGTGTTTTTAATTACATCCTGCGCGACGACCGTAGTTTGCTGGAATTGCTGGATAGTGATTACACCTTCCTCAACGGTCCCCTGGCACGTCAATATGGCATCCCCAACGTCACCGGCCTGCAGATGCGCCGGGTGCAGTTGCCGCCAGACAGTCCGCGCGGGGGCATTTTGACGGAAGGAACGGTGCTGGCCGTGACTTCGAACCCGACGCGCACGTCGCCGGTCAAACGCGGGGTCTTCATCCTCGATAATATTCTGGGCACACCGCCCCTGCCGCCACCACCGAACATTCCGCCGTTGGAAGACGCCATCAAGGGATCGAAAGATCATCCGCCGACATTGCGTGAATCACTGGCGGCGCACCGGGAAAATCCATTGTGCGCCTCGTGCCATAGCCGGATGGATCCGCTCGGGCTGGCACTGGAAAATTTCAACGCCCTGGGCATGTGGCGGGACCAGGAATATAATCAACCGATTGATCCCGCCGGCCAGCTGGCGACCGGTGAAAAATTTTCCAACATCAAGGAACTGAAGCAGGTGCTGGTGAAAAATCATGCCGAAGATTTTTACCGCACACTGACCCAAAAACTTTTGACGTATGCGCTGGGCCGCGGTTTGGACTATTATGATGTGGAAACGGTGGACCAGATCGTTGCCCGCATCGAAAAATCCGGCGGCAAGCCCTCGGCCTTGTTTGCCGGGATCATCGAATCGGCGCCCTTCCAAAAAACCCGGACAATGGCGGCGGATACGGCTACAATGGATCAACCGGCCGCCAAGCCGATCAGCAATTTAACTGGCGAGAACCTCAAGGAAAAATTATGAATGCAAAATCTGCAACCAATCAAAACCTGGCGCGGCAATCTCACGCCGGATTGAGCCGGCGCCATTTCCTGCGCGGCCTGGGCGTTTGTCTGGCGGTGCCGGCTTTTGAATCATTGATGCCCACGCGATTGCTGGCTGCGGCCAGTTCGCCGGCGGCGGGTCTGGCGACCACGGCGACCGGTGCGCCACTGCGCACGGCGTTCGTTTATTTTCCGAATGGGGCGATTCCCGCTGCCTGGTGGCCGGCGAATGAAGGCAGTGATTTTTCCCTGAGCCGCACGCTTCAGCCGCTGGCGGCGCACCAGAAACAGATCCAGGTGCTCAGCGGACTGGATCACTTGAATGCGATGGCGGGCATGGATGGCGGTGGTGATCATGCCCGCGCCAACGGAACCTTTCTTACCGGCGTGCGCTTGAAGAAAAGCGCCACGGACATTCACGCGGGTATTTCCATTGATCAAGCCATCGCGCGGCAGGTCGGGCATCTGACACGCTTTTCATCGTTGGAGTTGACGTGCGATGCCGGGCGCAACACGGGCGCGTGCGATTCCGGCTATTCCTGTGCCTATCAATACAATCTATCCTGGAGTTCACCCACCACGCCGATGACGCCCGAGGCCAATCCGCGTCAGGCTTTTGAACGGCTTTTTGGCGCCGGTGCGCCGGGCGAACGCGCCGCCAACGCCCAACGCCGCCGGCAGGAACAGCGGTCCGTGCTGGATTTCGTGATGCAGGATGCCGCGGCCATGCAACGTCGCCTCAGCGCGCGCGACCACGACAAGCTGGACCAATATTTGACCGGGGTCCGGGAATTGGAAACGCGCATCCAAAGAGCGGAACAGTTCGGCGATGTGAAAGATCCGATGGTGCCGACGCCGGCGGGGATTCCGGCAGATTACGCGGAACATATCCATCTCATGTATGACACCATGTTGCTGGCGTTTCAGACGGATTCCACGCGCGTGGCGACAATGCTGCTCGCGCATGACGGCAGCAATCGTTCGTTCGCGGATATCGGGGTTCCCGAAGGTCATCATGATTTATCGCATCACCAAGGCAATGCGGAGAAGATCGAGAAGATCACGGAGATTGACCTGTGGTATGTGCAACAGTTCGGAAAATTTCTCGATAAAATGGCGGCGACCAAGGATGTGGATGGCCAGTCGCTCCTGCAAAACTCGATGATTGTCTATGGCGGTGGCAACGCGGACGGCAACCGTCATACGCACACCAACCTGCCCATTGTGCTCGCCGGCGGCGGCGGCGGCACCTTGGCCACCGGACGCTTTGTAAAGTACGGCGGCAAGCCGGCGTCGAATCTGTTCTTGAGCCTCGCCGATCGCATGGGCGTGAAAAATATGGAGCGCTTCGGTGATTCAACGGGCCGGCTGGGGAATGTTTAAGGAATTAAACTCCAGAAGTCAGGAGCCAGGAGGCAGAGTCCAGAATTGATAGCACGCGCCTATCTAAAAACGGGAATATCTATGACCACTCATGAAATCCGTGTCTGAAAACAAAACTAAAACTGTCGGCATATGAACCTTAAAAAATTATTCTTCAGCTCATTGCTTCTGCCGGGAACATTGTTCGCGGGGGATATGCCAGCCATCCTTCCGCTCTGGCCCAACGGCGCGCCGGGTTTTGAATCGCGCAAGGATATTCCCGAAGAAGCGGCGAGTTATTGGGTGAAAAATATCAATAACCCGACCCTCACCGTCTTCCTGCCGCCCAAGGGAAAGGCCAATGGCGCGGCGGTCGTCATCTGTCCGGGCGGCGGGTTTCGGGAACTCGTCTATAACGCCGAAGGCATTGAGCCGGCGAAATACTTCAACCGCTTGGGCATTGCCGCTTTCGTGCTGAAATATCGTTTGTTCCGCGAAACGAATTCCGTGTACACGATTGAAAATCCGCATGAAGACGGCGTGCGCGCGATGCGTTACGTTCGCAGTCATGCTGCCGAGTGGGGGATTGATCCGGGCCGCATCGGCATGGTGGGTTATTCCGCCGGTGGTGAAGTGGTTTCGCTGACGAGCTTCGGTCAGACGGCCGGTGTCACCAACGCGCCGGACCCGATTGACCGGGCGGATGCCCGGCCGGATTTTATCGCCGAAATCTATCCCGGCGGCGCCGGTATTCCGGACGCCCTGCCGACCAATGCGCCGCCGGCCTTTCTGCTCGTGGCGGATGATGATAATCATACCGAGACGGTGTTGAAATTGTTCACGCTGTATCGCGCCGCAAAGATTCCGGTGGAGGTCCACGTCTTCACCAAGGGCGGCCATGGTTTTAATCAGGGTTCCCGTTCAAAATTGAAGACGATCAAAGACTGGCCGCAACGGCTGACCGACTGGATGGGCGACAATAATATTCTCGATCCGACGGTTCCGGCCAAAGGTGCGCACTGAGCGCAGCCTGGGGCGTGACGATGATGAACGAAAATACGAATCCGCGCCAAAAATTACCCATTGCATAAATCGGCAAAATCAGTTTCCTTCACGCCGTTGCCGGATGGTTTATCCACCGGATACTGGCAGCCGATACAGGAGTTAAAATCATGAAAGACCAGATCATTCGCTTATTGGGGCAAAAAAATTATGTCCCGGCGGATGCGTCGGAACTGCTCCGACAGCTTCGCCTCGCACCCGCCCAAGAACCCGAATTACTAACGACCTTGAGACAACTGGAACAGAGCGGTGCGGTCATCCGTATCAAAGGTAATCGTTACACCACTCCCCGCGAGGCCGATCTTATTCCGGGTCGCATCCGCATGAACCGTGCGGGCAAAGGGTTTTTGCAGCCGGATGATACGACGTTGCCGGAGATCGCCATTCCCGAAAACGCCACTGGCACAGCATTGCACGAGGATCGCGTGCTGGTGCGCCGCGATGCGCGCCGCCGGAATTTTCGTGAGGGTGACACGGATACCGGCACGGTGATCCGCGTGTTGAAACGCCAGCGTGAACGCATCGTCGGCACGTTGTCCCGTCGTCGCCAATTCTTATTCGTCGCGCCAGATGATCCGCGCATCCCGCACGATATCCTGGTGCCGGAACCGCGCGATGTCGGACGCCCGGCGCGGGTCGGTGACAAGGTGGTGGTGGAGTTGAACGAATGGGAGTCGCGCAATGCCAATCCCGATGGTGTGGTCATCGAAGTTTTAGGAGCACCGGATGAGGAAGGGGTGGACATGCTGTCCGTCCTGCGCCAATACGATCTGCCGCTGCATTTCCCGAAGACGGTTCTGGCGGAAGCGAATGCCATTGGGGCAGTGGTTAATCCCCAGGATTTTGCGGGACGCGTTGATTGCCGCCAGCATCGCGTTGTCACGATTGATCCCGATGACGCCAAAGATTTTGACGATGCGATCTGTCTTGAGCGCATTTCCGCTGAACAATGGCGTTTGTGGGTGCATATCGCTGACGTTTCGAACTATGTCAAACCCGGCACCGCGCTCGATGTCGAAGCCGCCAAGCGCGGCAATTCCACCTATCTGGTTGATCGGGTCATTCCGATGTTGCCGGAGGCGTTGAGCAATGAGTTGTGTTCACTGAAGCCCAACGTGGATCGTTTGACGAAGTGTGTGGAATTTGTCGTGGCAAACGACGGGCGGGTGGTGAGCACAAAATTTTATTCCGCCATCATCCATTCACAAAAACGTTTCACTTACGCACAAGTGCTGGCGGTGTTGCAACGCGCACCGGCGGATGACCTGATCGAGCGCATGCTGCATCAAGCGCATGAACTCGCGCAAAAGATCCGGCGGCTGCGTTTCAAGAACGGCTCGCTTGAGCTCGATTTTCCGGAAACCAAGATCCGCCTGGACGAGCAGGGGAAAATTCTGCGCATTGAAAAGAATGAGAACGACGTGTCGCATCAGTTGATTGAGGAATACATGCTGCTGGCGAACGAAGCCGTGGCCACGCGTTTAATGTCATTGCAAACCCCGGCGATCTATCGCGTTCACGAAGAACCGGACGCCAAACGGTTGCAGGAATACCGCCAGGAAGTTTTGAGCCATCACGTGGCGTGCGGTAATCTGAACGATTCGCGCGAGGTGCAGAAATTGTTGCAAAAACTCGGCACGCTGCCCATCGGCGCGGCCTTGAAGATCGGTTTTCTCAAATCGCTGATGCGCGCGCGCTACGCCGTCGAGCCGTTGGGGCATTACGGTCTTGCCAAGAAAAAATATACACATTTCACCTCGCCCATCCGTCGTTATGCCGATCTGGTGGTGCACCGGGCGCTGTTTGACAAACATCCGGCGCCAGCGGCCAAGCTTAAAGAGATTGCCGAGCACATCTCCGTGACGGAACGCACCTCCGCTGACGCCGAACGGGATAGCAAGGACGTAAAACTGTTTGCGTTTCTCCGCGAACAATTAGCCTCCGGCACGCCGACCCAATATCCCGCGCTGGTGACGGATGTGCGCAATTTTGGTTTCTTCGTGGATGTTCCCGGTTTGGCAATGAGCGGGCTGGTGCCGCTGTCGCTGGTGACCGACGACTTCTTTGTGTTCGACGAAAGCCGCCGCCAACTGGTGGGCCGCCGCACACGTCGTATCATCCGGCTGGGCGATAAGATCACCGTGCAGGTCGCGCGGGTGGATACGGCTAAAAAGCAAGTGGACTTTTGCCTGGCGGTGGCAGGCCGCCAACCAGTGCCACCACGTACCGATGCGCCGCGCGCCGGGACGCAGCGTCCGTTTGCTGCGCGCCCGCAACCCGCGCGGCCATCGCCGCGTCCGGATGCCAAAAAATATTCGAAAGACCGGCGGCCGACGAATTCACAAGCGCCCGATTCGCGTCCGCCAAAATTTAGTTCCTCGTCGGCCCGCCCACAATTTGGCAGCGGCGACAAGCCGATGTTCAAGACTTCGGTGCGTACCTTTGGTACTCCTAAACGCCGCCGTCGGTAAAATACGCCCGTTTTGGCGGGTACATTTTTGATTCGATTGCCCGGTTTTTTTCAGGCATTTTGCGGGTTCGAAAATGTCCGAAACCGCCAGGAACACAAACGACGATGAACGCTACGCCACCGGGAAACTGGTGCGGCGTTTATTGGCCTTGGCCTGGCGGTTTCGCGCGGATTGTATCTGGTCCACGGTGTTGAGCCTGGTGCTGTTGTTATTCGGCATTGCCGGTCTGCAATTACTCGGGTTGGTCATTGATGTCATTCGCCACGCGCTGGACCCTCAATTGCCACCGCCGCTATATCCCTTCGGTTGGCAGCCACCATCGGCGTGGTCGCCGCTGCACATCGTCACGTTTTTATCCGGCGTGATCGCGCTGCAAGCGTTGCTCCGCGCGATCTTCACGTATTTTTACAACATGACCACGGCGCGATTGACGCAGGGAGAAATCGTGCCGGCCTTGCGCGCGCAGATTTACTCGAAGCTGCAACGGCTCAGTTTCAAGTTCTTCGACGTGCACGGTTCCAATTCCATTTTCAACCGGGTCACCGGCGATGTGCAGAACACGCGTTTATTTGTGGACGGGGTGCTGTTGCAGGGCGTGAACATGATCCTCACGCTGGCCGCCTACGCATTCTTCATGTGGCGCATCCATCCGTCGCTCACCGTTGCCTGTTTATCGGTGTCATTGCCGTTATGGTGGCTGGCGCAATTTTATTCCAAGCGCCTGCGCCCCGGCTACCTGCGCAATCGCGAACTAACGGACAACATGGTTTTGCTGTTCAGCGAAAGCGTGCGCGGCATGCAAACAGTGAAAGGTTTCGCGGCGGAAGCGCATCAGGTCCGTAAATTTGAAGCGGCGAACGATGAGGTATCCTCGCAGCAACGGAAGATTTTCTGGAATCTGTCCATCTTTACACCGGGCACACAAATGATCTCGCAGATGAGCCTCGTGATTCTGTTCGCCTATGGTGGTTGGTTGTATGTGCAGGGGAAGATTCCACTTGGCAGCGGGTTGGTCGTATTCGCCGGTTTGCTCCAGCAATTTACCGGGCAAGTCGCAAATATTTCCGTGATCGCCAATTCGGTGCAACAAAGTTTGGCGGCTGCGCGGCGCGTGTTTGAAGTGATGGACACGCCGCTCGACGTGCAAAGTCGTCCGCAGGCGATCATGCCCGCACGGCTCACGGGCCAGTTGACGTTCGAGCAGGTCACGTTCGGTTACACGCCGGACAAGCCGGTGTTGAAGGACGTTTCGTTCTCGGCCAAAGCCGGCCAGGTCATCGGGATTTTTGGCATGACCGGCACGGGCAAAAGCACGTTGCTCGGCTTGATTCCGCGCTTTTATGATCCGCATCAGGGCCGGATTCTGGTGGACGGGCAAGATCTGCGCGACTTGGATCTGGACGCGTTTCGGCGCCAGATCGGCATCGTCTATCAGGAAAGTTTTCTGTTCTCGAACACAGTCGCGGCCAATATCGCCTTCGGCCATCCCGAAGCCACGATGGAACAGATTGAACGCGCCGCGCGGATCGCTTCAGCACACGATTTTATTACGGCACTGCCGCATGGCTACGAAACTGTGTTGGGCGAATCCGGCGTGGATTTAAGCGGTGGCCAGCGGCAACGACTGGCGCTCGCGCGGGCGTTGATCCTGCAGCCACCCATTTTGATTCTAGATGACCCGACGGCCTCGGTGGATGCCAAAACGGAAAATGAGATTGTATCCGCCTTGCGCGAGGCGATGACTGGCCGCACTACGTTTGTCGTGTCGAGCCGCTTGAGCCTGTTGCGCCGCGCCGATTTGATTTTGGTTTTGGAAGACGGGCGCTTGACCCAATTCGGCACCCATGACGAATTGGTGCATCGTCCCGGGCCGTATCACGAAACCGCGTTGCTGCAGATCATGGATTTATGAGCGCGCCGACCAAAAAAGCTGCCGAAAAAATCGCGAAGGGCGATGCTTCCGCGCGCGCGGCGATCACGTACTACAACCCCGCCGAAGAGCGTGACGCAGACCGGGCGCCACTGCAGTGGAAGCTCATCCGCCGAATCTTTGTTTACACCCGACCGCATGCGGCCAAGCGCAACTGTTTGTTTGTGCTGACATTTGTGCGCGGTCTGCAACTGCCCGCGCTCGCGTGGTTGATCGGCCGCACGATCAACGGCCCGATTTCCAATCGTGACCTGCCGGAAATCTACTGGTATGCGGCAGGGTATTTTGGCCTGGTGTTGTTCACCATTGTGACGTTCCACTTCCGTCAACGATTTGCTTTGGAGTTGGGCGAAGCAGTGGTACACGACATGCGGACGGACCTGTTCGCGAAGCTGATGACAATGCCGATGGGGTTTTTCAACCGCACCAAATTCGGCAGCATCATCAGCCGCATGACTTCGGACATTGACAGCGTGCGCGCCGGGGTGCAGGAAGTGGCGTTCGTGCTGGTTGTGCAAGGCTTGCAGATGACGACCTCGGCGGTGCTGATGGCATGGTATGACTGGAAAATCTTTTCGCTGATGGTATTGCTCGCGCCGATCATCTGGTTCGTGAATAGAAATTATCAGCGCGAGATGGCGCGGCGCATGCGCAAGGTGCAGGAATCCTGGAGCCGGGTGACCTCCACGCTGGCGGAATCGGTCGGTGGCATCCGGGTAACCCAGGCCTTTGTGCGGCATGAAGTGAACGCCGAATTTTTCCAGAAATTGATTGATACGCACGGTGAGAACAATGTCGGCGTGGCGCAGGCATCGGCGGTATTCGTGCCGCTGTTGCAATTGAAGAGCCAGCTTTTTCTCGGCGCAATGGCATTGCTCGGCGCGTTCGGTGCCTTGCAATGGCACGGCTGGCTGCATATGGAAGTCGGCGATCTTGTGATGTTTTTCTTTCTCGCGAATCTATTTTTCGATCCCGTGCAGGCCATTGGCAACCAATTGAACCAGGCTTTGATGGCGATGGCCGGCGCAGAACGGTTTTTCCGGATGATGGATCAGGCTCCAGAGTGGCAGGACGCGGCGGACGCAAAACCACTGGCAAAGATCCAAGGCCGCGTGGAATTCAAAAACGTGAATTTTGAATACAAGGCTGGCCGCCCGGTGTTGGCGGATATTTCCTTTGCCGTTGAGCCCGGCCAATCGGTTGCGCTTGTTGGTCACACGGGTAGCGGCAAAACCACATTGGTGGGCTTGTTGCAAAAATTTTATCTGGCCGGCAGCGGGGCGGTGCTGGTGGATGGCTTTGACCTGAAGCAGATCACCAGCAATTCGTTGCGTTCACAGATGGGCAGCGTGCAGCAGAATAATTTTCTGTTCTCCGGCACTGTGCTGGACAACATCCGCTTTGCCCGGCCTGAGGCGACTGAGGCCGACGTGCGCGCAGTTCTTGAATCATTGGACAGCCTTGATCTGCTCGCTGATCTGCCGGACGGATTGCAGACGAAGGTGACTGAACGCGGCACTTCCTTGTCATTTGGCCAGCGGCAACTGGTTTGCTTTGCCCGGGCGATGCTTGCGGATCCACGTATCGTGGTGTTGGACGAAGCGACGAGCGCGATTGATTCCGTCACCGAAGCACGCCTGCAAAAGGCATTGGATATTCTGTTACACGGACGCACGGCTTTTATCGTCGCGCATCGTCTGAGCACGATCCGCAAAGCGGACCTGGTGCTGGTGATGGATCAGGGCCGGATCATTGAACGCGGCACGCACGACAGTTTACTGGCCCAGAACGGCGTGTATGCCCGCCTGCATCAGGAGTTCATCAGCAATAAATCAGAAGGCTGACCAGCGGGATGGCTTCAACTTTTCTTTTTCCACGGTTGGTCGGGAAATTTTGATGGCAACTTCATGGGTTGCGGTTTGGTGCCGGCCATTTCCAGTTCGGGATCGCCAGCGGGCTTTTCGTCAGGATTTTTAGCTTTCGCCGCGTCCTCACGCCAGCCAGCGATGCGGGCTTGCAGGCCGTGATGTTCCGCTGTCACCTTGTCGCCGGACTTCATATAAAAAAGCGAGAGGTTTGTATGTACGAGCTGCTCCTTGGGGCGTAATTTCTCGGCTTTGTGGCCTTCAGCGATGGCGGTGGCAAAATCACCCTGCCGGTAATACGCCATGCCGAGCGCGAGTTGCGCGTCGAAATTCTCGGGATCCTGCGCGAGCACGTTTTTCAGTTTGACAGTGGCGGTAGCGAATTCGCCCCGGCTGAAATCAAACATCGCATCATCGTATTGTTCCTGCAAAGTCATCAGCTTGACGCTAACGCAAGCGGCACGAAGGCAGAAGGGGAAAGTTTGCGCGCAAATTGGCGTTGAAGCAGTAAAAGACTGACCGGATAAGTGGAAAATTCTTGAGCCGGTACAAGATTCCGTTCATTTGCCTGCCCTGAATATTATCATTGCTTATGACCATAAAGTGTGCATTAGAAATTGACACGTTGAACCCCCAGACATACTGTAAATGGGCAACAGTGCCGCGTTGACTGACCCCAGCCCACCTCCACTTTGCGTGTGCTAAAATTGTAATTTTTAAACTTTAAACTATTCCATGAGTGATTCGATTGCAGCAACGTCGTCGCCGGGTGGCGCGGCCAACGTATCTTCCATCAACGAGGTAGTCATCCGGATCGCGGGTAATTCCCAGGACGGCATCCAGGCGATCGGCGGATTTCTCGCCCGGTTGGCGGGACGCAGTGAGCAGGAAGTCATGACGTTCATGACGATTCCGGCGACGATCTCCGGTGGCGCATCTATTTTCCAAGTCCGCATGGGCAGCGGTGAAGTTCTCAGCTCCGGTGATGAAGCCGATGTATTATTGGCCTTTTATCAGCACAGCTACGACGCGCATCTGGGTTCGCTCAAAAAAGGCGGCATCGTTCTTTATGATTCCGACCACGTCGTTCCAAATGAAGAACTTAAGAAGACGTATCACCACCTCGGTATTCCAATTTCCGGCCTGACGGTGGAAGCCATTGGCGGGACGGCGAAGGACAAGGGTAAAAATATTTTTGCCCTCGGCCTCATCGCCAAGATGTTCGACCTGAACATCCCGAAACTGGAAAAACTGATTGGCGAACGTTTCACCGGCAAAGATCCGAGCATCTTGAATAATGCCTTGGCTGCTTTCCATGCCGGCTATGCGAACCCGCTCGGCAACGTGCTGGAAACTTTCAAATTTGTCGCCAGCCAGAGCAAGGACGGCCATCAGGTCGTCATGAACGGCAATGAAGCGCTCGGTTATGGTTTGATCGCCGCCGGTGTCCGTTTCGGCGCGGGTTATCCGATCACGCCATGGTCTGACATCATGGAATTGCTGCGCCGCGAATTGCCGAAATACGGCGGTACGTTTGTGCAGACGGAAGACGAAATTGCCGCGATTTCCATGGCCATTGGTGGTAGTTACGCCGGCCGCGTCGCGGTGACGGGTTCCAGCGGTCCGGGTATTTCCTTGAAAACTGAGGCGCTCGGCTGGGCGGTCATGGCGGAAATGCCGCTGGTGATCGTGGACGTGCAACGCGGTGGACCTTCCACGGGCATGCCCACGAACATCGAGCAGTCTGACCTGAATATCGCCATCAACGGCGGTCACGGAGATTCTCCCCGCGTCGTCATCGCCCCGGCCAACGTCGAAGACTGTTTCTACATGGCGATCGAAGCCGTCAATATCGCCAGGAAATATAGCGTGCCCGTCATCATGCTGACCGACCAGGGTATCGCCACCCGAATCGAAGCGTTCACGGAACCGAACCTCGAAAAAGTTTGCCAGGACATTTCACCTGATTTCACGCCGGTGGCTGACCACAAGCCGTATGATTTATCGAAACCGGATGGCATCACGCAACACGTTCCGCCGGGCACCCGGATCTTGAGCGGCAAATATCCGATCGCGACCGGTTTGGAACACGATGAGCTCGGTCATCCGACCGGTTCGCCGAAATTGCACATGCAGATGACGGCCAAACGCCGCAAGAAATTGCAGGCCCTGGGCGCTTCACTGCCCGTGCCGAAAATTTATGGTCCACCGGAAGGCAACATCTTGCTCGTTGGTTGGGGTTCCACCGAAGGTCCGATCCGCGAAGCGGTGGATCGCGCGCGTGCCGCAGGTGACAGCGTTTCCTCCATTCACATCCGCCACGTCAATCCGTTGCCGAACGGTTTGGAAAACATTTTCTCCGGCTTCAACCATGTGCTCGTCGTCGAAATGAATGACGAAGGCCTCTACGGCTTCGGTCAACTCGGCCAGGTATTGCGCGCCCGTTATTGCGACGCAAAAATCAGCGGCATCAACAAGACCGACGGCCTCACGTGGAAAGTAAAAGAAATTCTCGAACGCGCCAAAACCAACGTTTCTGCTGGATTGCGCAAAATTTAATTCTCAACCGATACCAATAATATGAGCCAGACTTTGACTGAATCTCCCGAACGCGCTGGGAACATCGCTGCGGTCGCCGCGCCCGTGGCCCCGGCTACTGAAGAACGCAAAGGTTTAACCAAGAAGGAAGTCGCCGCGGATCACCCGACGTGGTGCCCCGGTTGCGGTGATTTCTCCGTGCTCGCGCTGTATTTCAAGTTGATCGAAAAGCGCAAGATGTGGCATGAAAAGATCACGACCGTCGCGGGCATCGGTTGCTCCAGTCGTTTTCCGTATTTCGTACAGGCCCACGGCGTGCATTTCATCCATGGTCGCGCCCTGCCGTTTGCGAGCGGTATTTCGTTGTCCCGTCCTGACCTGCACGTTTTTGTGTTCGGCGGCGACGGGGATGCGTTCTCCATCGGCGGCAACCATTTCAATCATACCGCACGTAAGAATATCAAGATGACCTACTGCGTCATGGATAACTGGGTTTACGGCCTGACGAAGAAACAGACGTCGCCCACCTCGCCGCTCGGTTTCAAGAGCAAGACGGATCAATGGGGCGCGATTGATTATCCGATCAACCCGATGAAACAGGCGATTTCCGCCGGCGCCACGTTCGTGGCGCGCACCACCCATACGAATCCGAATCACGTCCTTGCCATGATGGAAGCGGCGATGGACCACGATGGTTTCAGCTTCATCGAATGCTTGAGCGAATGTGTGGAATTCTATGAAGGCGCGTTCGATGCCAGCAACCCGCGCAAAGGCGGCGTGTTCAACGAAGTTCCGAAGAGCCATGACGTGACCGATGAATTCGCAGCTTACAAGCTTGCGAACGAACCGTTCCCCGGCAATTTCGGCATCTTCTACAAGGTCAACAAACCGACGAAGAATGCGAAGGAGGCCGAAATCAACAAGAGCTACCAGAGCAAAGTCACGGGTTTGAAAGACTGGCAGATTCTCCAGAAGAATTTCGACAAGTTGAAATAAACTTTTCCGCAATCTCAAAAGCCCCGGCGTAAGTCGGGGCTTTTTTATTGGAGAAATTAAGGCCCTCGGAACTTCCTTTTGCGGGCATTGAATAATCTCGCAATCAAAACGATGATTAACATTAATCCAATGGTCGAAAGCACGATGATGCGGGTCAACGAATCAAAAATTGCCCCAGCCGCCACGACTGCAATGATTACAAAGACAAAGATTCGACTGTAGATTTTATGGATTTTGTAAATTCCGCTGGCAGTTTTTGAAATGACATCTGGCGCCTCATGAACCGAAGCATCCCGGCGAACTTGTTTTTTGGAAGCCTGCATTTTATTTCGTGCGTAAAACACAAATAAAACCGCCAGCACCGTTCCAATTATTCCGGCCAAAATTTCGCAGCTCATTTCAGTTTTCAATTTATCAAAATTGATAACAATAGTTTTGACGAAAAGCGTCAAGCTTTCACCGTTTTAAGTTTCTTTGGGTATTAGATTTTAGCTATGTTTTATTCGTAGTTTTATGCCTCATATTCACGAAAGAATTGATTTCACCGTCGCGATCTTTGTGGTGCATGATGGAAAGATTCTGCTGATTCACCATCGCAAGCTGGATAAATGGCTACCGCTTGGCGGACACATTGAGCTGGACGAAGACCCGGAACAGGCCGCGTTGCGCGAAGCGAAGGAAGAGAGTGGTTTCGACGTGGAGCTGCTTGGTGAGCGTCCGCCCACGACCTCGCCCGGCACGCGTGCGCTCCTCGCGCCGCGTTTTCTCGACATCCATCGCATCTCTGAAACGCACGAACACATCGGGATGATCTATTGGGCGCGGCCTAAAGACGGAAAATTATTGCTCGCTGCCGAGGAGCATCATGATATCCGCTGGTGCAGTTTGGACGATTTGGAGAAATTATCACCGCCAATGACGGATGCGGTAAAATGGTATTGCCAGAAAGCGGTTGAAGAAATTTCCCGTCAGTCATGAATTCATCGCAAAAAGTCAAATTCGCCTGCTTCGCCATTGAGGGATTGAACTCGTTCAGTACGATTCTCTATTTCAATTACCTTTATTTTTTGATGCACGCGAAGTTTGGTTTTAGCGACCAGCAAAATCTGGCGCTGGCGGCGTTGCTGGGCTCGATCTACGCCATTGCCGCGTGGCAGGGCGGACGTATCGCGCACCGGCTGGGCTATTTCAATACGCTCAAACTGGGTTTTGGCATCATGATTCTGGCCTGGTTGGTCGGCGCGCAATTGACCTCCGCCCCGGCGCTGGTGGTTGCTGCGTGCATCGCCAACATCGGCATGTGCCTGACGTGGCCGACGCTCGAAGCGCTCGTCAGCGAAGGCGAATCGGCGGCTAATGTGCCGCGCGTGGTCGGTATCTATAATATCGTTTGGGCAGTCACCTATGCCGGCGCTTTTTTTGTCGGCGGCCGATTGATTGACGACTTCGGCTTCAAGGCGATTTTCTACATTCCCGCCGGCGTCATGGCCGGTCAGATGGCCCTGGCCTTCTGGCTGGAACATCACGCCAGCGAACTCAAGCGCGCGACGGCAAAGCAGCCAACTGCACCCGCATTGCCGCCGGACCCGCATCGTCCATCGCCCGCCAAGGCGAAAGCGTTTCTACGCATGGCGTGGCTGGCGAATCCGTTTGCCTATATCGCCATCAATACCCTGATCGCCGTACTGCCGGGCGTCGCGGCCAAACTGCATCTTTCAACTAGCATTGCGGGCGTCGTCTGTTCTCTCTGGTGCTTTGCGCGCTTGGCTGCGTTTGTCGTGTTATGGCGCTGGAGCGGATGGCATTATCGCTTTCGCTGGCTGCTGGTGGCCTTTGGGTTGCTCGTGACGGCCTTTGTGGCCATTTTGACCGTGCCCGTGTTATCGGTGATCTTGCTGGCGCAATTGCTTTTCGGCGGCGCGATCGGCTTGATTTATTATTCATCGCTGTACTATTCGATGGATGTGAGCGAAGTAAAAAGTGAACACGGTGGCATTCATGAAGCGGCGATTGGTTTGGGCAATTGCCTCGGGCCGGCGGTGGGGGCGTTGTCGCTGCAATTTGCTGCGCGTTCGGCCGACAGTGCTGCGCTGGGCGTTGCGGGATTATTATCATTCGGTCTGGCGGCCTTGGTTTGGATCCAAATCAACAGCCGCGAACACCGCTAAATCCTTTTGGCCGGCAAAACCTCGGTTTGATTTCAGTAAAATAAATTTCTCCAAAACATTTTCGTCTCGAAAAATAATTTCCATTTTCCGACCTCAAGGGTTGAAACCGTTTGTAAAAATAGTTTAGGTTGCTTGGTGATGGAAAAAGACATTCTTAATTCTGCCAGCGCGCTGCCGCGCATCGCCATGATCTCAACCCACGGCTACGTTGCCGCCATCCCGCCGCTCGGCGCGGCGGATACGGGCGGGCAGGTGGTTTATGTGATCGAACTTTCCAAAAAACTGGCCCAACTCGGTTACGAGGTGGATGTCTGGACCCGCCGGTTTGAAGACCAGCCGGAACTGGAATATGTCACTGATCAAGTTCGCATCATTCGCATGGCCTGTGGCGGAAAGAAATTTTTACCCAAGGAATATCTTTACGAAAAATTGCCGGAATGGAACGAGAACGCACTGCGCTTTATCGCCAAAAATAATCTCAAATATCAATTCATCGACAGTCATTACTGGGACGCCGGTGTGGCGGGACAACATCTGAGCGATGTGTTGAACGTGCCGCACCTGCATACGCCGCATTCGCTGGGGGCCTGGAAGAAGCGGCAGATGGAAACGGATTATCCCGGCGAGGTGGCAAAATTCGAGAAGCAGTATAATTTCACCAAGCGCGTTCATCACGAGCGGTTGTTGTATGCGGAATGCGAAATGGTTATCGCCACCACGCCGCAACAGATGGATATCATTCAGCAGGATTACGAAGTGCCGGAGGCCAAGTGCCGCATGATTCCGCCGGGTTATGATGACAACCGTTATTATCCCGTCAGCGAAGCCAGCCGCAAGGCCATCCGGCAAAAACTGGGTTTCACCGGACAGGCAGTTCTGGCCATCGGCCGGCTCGCGCGCAACAAGGGTTACGATCTGTTGATTGCCGGTTTTCAGCTCGTCGCCCAGCGCGACCCGGAAGCGCAATTACGATTAGCCGTGGGCGGCGCAGACATGAACAAGCAGGAACAGGCAATCCTGAACGACTTGAAAGACCAGGTCGCGCAATTGGGGCTGGAATCGCGGGTGGTCTTTGAAAGTTTTGTGCCGGATGAACTGATGCCGGATTATTATCGCGCGGCGGATTTGTTCGTGCTCTCGAGCCGCTATGAACCATTTGGCATGACCGCGATCGAAGCGATGGCGTCCGGCGCCCCGACGGTGGTGACGATCCACGGCGGGCTCTGGCGCGCCCTGACGTTTGGCCGGCATGCGCTCTATGCCGATCCGTTTGACCGGGAAGATTTGGGCATTACCATGCACAAGGTTTTGAAACATAAAAAACTCGCGGCGCGGTTGTCACGCATGGGCGCACACAAGGCGCGGAGCTTGTTCACCTGGACCGGCGTGGCGCAACAACTCGTCGCCGTTGTTGAACAGCGGATCAGCGCCAGCCTGTCGCTGGCGGACACTGAGTGGGATGAACCGTGGAATGACGGTGATTGAGCTGATAATTATTACCACGCTCCTGGAGACTCAATATGGCTGAAAATAAAATTCAACTGTTCTGTTCGGACTTGGACGGCACATTGCTGGGCAACCCCGAAGCCACGCGCCGTTTTAAAGAAACCTGGGAAGCGTTGCCAAAAAAACAGCGCCCGCTATTGTGTTATAATTCCGGGCGCCTGGTGCAGGATATCATTGACCTGCTGGCAACTAAAACGCTGCCGTGGCCGGATTACATCATCGGCGGCGTTGGCACGCAGGTCTATGACGGCCGCCAAAAACGTTCCTTCAAGGATTACAGCAAGATTTTCGGTGCGGATTGGGATTTAAAAAAGATTGAAACCATCCTGTCTAATTTCCCGGGCATCAGCCGGCAACCGCCGCAGTTTCTCCATCCATACAAATCCAGCTGGTATCTGCATCACGCGCCGGCGGAAACGTTGGAGCAATTAAAAAACCTGCTCGCCCAGGCCGGGCTGCAAGTAAGCCTGGTCTATTCCAGTCTGCGGGATCTGGACGTGTTGCCCGCAAAAACGAACAAGGGTTCCGCGCTGCAATGGCTGTGTGAAAAGTTTTCCGTGCCCTTGAACGGCGTGCTGGTGGCCGGCGATACCGGCAACGACAGCAGCCTGTTTCTCCTGCCGGGCGTGCGCGGAATCGTGGTGGAAAATGCGCAGCCAGAATTGTTTGAAGCGGTCGTGCACCTGCCCACGTTCAGCGCGGACCAGATCATGGCCGACGGGGTCATCGAGGGGTTGAAACATTTTGGCGTCATCCCCAACGCGCCGTCGCTGGCCGGTTCCGCGATGCGCGCCGACGAGATGAATCCGGCCATGCGCATGCTGTTCACCGAAGCGGCGCTGGGCACCCTGACCTCGGAGGAACGCCAGTTGATCTACACCGGCTATGAACAGGCCCTGGTCGCGTTGCGCAAGAACATCACGCCGCTGGGTTTCTCCGCCTGTTCCTTGGAAGATAACGAAGTGACGGGTACGGACGTGAATTATCGCAGTGTTTGGGCGCGTGATGGTTCCATCACCATCATCAGCACGATTGAACTGGATGATCCGCAGATCCGTGCGGCGCAGAAACAGACCTTGCGCACTTTGCTCGACCATGTCTCGCCGAACGGCCAGGTGCCCGCGAATGTAAGAATTGATTCCGGCACGCCGGATTACAGCGGGGTTGGTGGCATTTGCTCCATTGATAGCGGACTGCTCGTCGTCATCGCGTTTTATCATTACGTCAATAAAACGCAGGATTTTGACCTGCTCGCGGAATACGCGGATCGCCTCCAGCGGACGATGAATTGGTTGAGCGCGCTCGACAGCAACAATGACGGCTTGCTGGAAATTCCCGAAGCCGGCGACTGGACGGATTTGTTCGGTCGCAGTTATCATGTGCTCTACGACGAGATTCTCTGGTATCGCGCCAATGTCTGTTTCGGGCGCCTGCTGGAGTTCCAGAAAAAATTCGACAAGGCGGCGGATTATTTGCGCTGGTCGCAATTTATCCGCGGCAAGATTCTTGCCGCGTTCTGGCCGTCCACGAAGAGTCGCGAAGCGCCGGTGCAAGTGACGTTCGCTGATCGCCAGTTTTCGTTGGGTGATTCCAGTTACCTGCTCGCCGAGATCACCCCCTTCAGCTTCAACTGGCGTTGTGACGTGTTCGGTAACATCATCGCGTTTTTGAATAACGTCCTGGATGTTGACCATGCGCGGGTCGCTTTCAAGTTCATGTGGGGGGTCGGGGTCAATGATCCGTGGCCCGTGGTGAATCTGTATCCGCCGGTGCAAGCCGGCGATCCGGATTGGCGCGCCTATTACACCGTAAATCTGTTGAATCTGCCCGCTCATTATCACAATGGCGGTATCTGGCCTTTCATCGGCGGCATGTGGGTGCGGTTCATCCATCGGCTCGGCCTTTACGAAGTCGCCAGCCGTGAACTGCTGAAGCTGGCGCAACTCAACCGGCTCGGGAAAAATCAGGAATGGGAATTTAACGAGTGGATGCATGGACGCACCGGCAAACCCATGGGCAAATGTTTTCAAGCCTGGTCCGCTGCCTCCTACATCCACGCGTGCCTGGAATTGCAGATCAGCGCGGACAGTTTACCGCGCGATTGATCAACGATGCTGCGCCTTGGCCCCGGATGAATGTACTTAATTTATTTGAGCAAAGCCACTAGACTGCGGGTGTCTCGATAAAATGACATGAAAGCCATCCCTCTGCCGCCGGCCTTGTTTACGCTCAACCGCGAACGGCTGGTCAAAAAATTGTTGCCGCGGTCGGTCGCGGTCTTTAACGCGAATGACGTCATGCCCACGAATGCCGACGGCACGATGGGCCACCTGCAAAATGCCGACTTGTTTTATCTTACCGGCGTCCATCAGGAGGAGACGATCTTGTTGCTGGCGCCGGACGCTTCCGATCCCAGCCAGCGTGAAATTCTGTTCGTGCGGGAGACCAGCGAACATCTGGTCATCTGGGAAGGCCACAAGCTTACGCTGGTACAAGCCACGCAGGTTTCCGGCATCAAGAATGTGAAGTGGCTTTCCGAGTTTCCGTCGGTTTTCCGCCAGATCACCTGTGAACTGGAAAATATCTACCTCAATACCAACGAACATCAGCGGGCAGAAGTGGCGGTGGAAACCCGTGACGCACGTTTTATCCGCGATTGCCGGGCGCGCTTTCCCTTGCACCAATATCAACGGCTGGCACCGCTCATGCACGAGTTGCGTTCGGTGAAGTCAGTTTACGAAATCGAGGCGATCCAGGCTGCCTGCACGCTGACGGGCAAAGGTTTCAAGCGTGTCTGCAAATCGTTGAAACCCGGCATTAACGAGGCCGAAGTTGAAGCCGAGTTCGCGTATGAATTTATCCGTCATAAAGGGCAATTCGCCTATCCGCCAATCATCGCCAGTGGCGCGAACAACAATGTCCTGCATTACAACCAGAATGATCAGCCATGCAAAAAGGGGGAGCTGTTGCTGTTGGACGTCGCCGCTGGCTTGGGTAATTACATGAGCGACCTGACCCGCACGATACCGGTGAGCGGCAAATTTTCGCGCCGCCAGAAACAGGTTTACAACGCGGTGTTGCGGATTTTTCGCGCCCAGGTGGCTGCGTGTGTGCCCGGCAAAACGACGAAGGATTTACGGTTGGAATGCGAAGAACTCACGGCCAAAGAATGTGTTGATCTCGGGTTGCTTAAAATGTCCGATCTCAAAAACCCGAAACCGGGCGTGCCAACGGTCAAAAAATATTTCATGCACGGTGTCTCGCATCCCATCGGCCTCGATGTGCATGACGTAACTTACAGCCATTACCGGATCGAGCCGGGCTGGGTGGTAACCGTGGAACCGGCGATTTATATTCCGGCGGAAGGTTTTGGCATCCGGCTCGAAAACACCATCGTGGTCACTGAGACCGGCCAGCTGGATTTGATGGCGGATATCCCGATTGAAGCCGATGAGATCGAGGCTTTGATGAACCGCCGATGAAACCCGGCGCGTGGGCATGGCTGCTGGTTGGCCTATGGGCCGGGCAAAACTTGATTGCCGCCGACAGTGCCGCGGATTATCCACGCGCTGAATCGCTGGCCGGGCGCACGGAAGGGAAAGTTTTCCGCGAAGTGGTCACACCGCATTGGTTCCCGGATAATCATCATTTCTGGTATCGCGTAGCCACTGGTCCCGACACGCATGAGTTTGTGCTGGTGGATGCGACGACGGGAAAAATCCAGCGGGCGGCAACCGCCGAAGCTTTGGGCTTGCCGGAAAATAAACACCTTTCCACCTCAGCACAATCTTTTCTGGCGCCGAAACGCACCGGGCACACTGGTGACGAAACCATCCTGCGCTTGAGCAATCAAACGGTCGAAGCAGTGGATGTCTTTTGGGTGAACGAAAGTGGCGAGCAACGACCTTACGGCCAGTTGCGGGCGGGTGAACGAAAGGATTTTAATACTTATGCCGGTCATGTTTGGTTGGTGAAGGACAGGCATAATCGTCCGCTCGGATATTTTGAAGCAACGCCGGACATGTTGGAAGTTGATGTTGATGAGCCTCCCCCGAAGTCAGAGCCACCGTTGATGAGACATAGACGAAAGGCCGCTGATCAATCACCCGATGGAAATTTTTCAGTGCGCTTTGAAGATCAAAACGCTGTGCTGTTTTCCACCAATGGCATAAAAACAATTTTGACCAAGAATGGTACCATGGAACATCCCTTTCGTGGGCCGGTCGTATGGTCGCCGGATTCCCGTCATTGTGTCTTGTTTTCGGTGCAATCGGCGCCGGCGCACGTGGTGAGCATCGTTGAATCTTCGCCGCCCGACCAAGTGCAGCCGAAATTGCTCCAATTCGATTACTACAAACCTGGCGATGTGCTGCCGCATGTGCAACCGGTGTTGGTTGACGTGGTGGACAAGACGGCCGCAGTCATTCCAGATGACCTTTTCACGAATGCCTTCACGCCGGACGGTGAATTAAACATCCGCTGGTCACCGCGTAGTGATGAATTTTATTTCGACTACAACCAGCGTGGTCATCAGCTTTACCGCGTCCTGGCGGTGAATGCGACCAATGGAGCCGTTCGTACGGTGGTTGAGGAGCGCAGCAAAACCTTTGTGGATTATGAAACGAAAACCTGGCGTGCCTGGCTGGATGATTCCGGCGAATTGCTCTGGATGAGCGAACGCGATGGGTGGGCGCATCTGTGGCTTTATGCAATTGCCACCGGCACGGTGAAAAATGAAATAACGCGCGGTGACTGGGTCGTACGTGAGGTATTGAAGGTGGATGGGGAAAAACGGCAGGTCTGGTTTCTGGCCAGTGGTGTACAGCCAGGCGAGGATCCGTACCATCACCAGCTTTGCCGGGTGAATTTCGACGGGTCCGGTTTCATCCAACTCACCCAGGGTGATGGCGACTATACGGTGGAATTTTCGCCGGATGGAAATTATTTCATCGCGAAATACTCGCGCGTGGACCTGCCGCCGGTCACGGAATTACGACGCAGTGATGATGGTAAATTGATCTGCGAACTCGAACATGCCGATGCCACGCAACTGGTTCAATCCGGCTGGACGCCGCCGGAACGGTTCGTTGCCAAAGGGCGCGATGGCCAGACAGACATTTACGGCGTGCTCATCAAGCCGTCGAATTTTGATCCCAGGAAGAAATATCCGGTGGTCGAGGAAGTTTATGCCGGGCCACAGGATTCATTTGCCCCGGTAAAATTCAGCCGGCTGCTTCGGCAGCACCAGATCGCGGAACTGGGTTTTATTGTCGTGCAGGCGGATGGCATGGGTACGGACAATCGCGGTAAAAAATTTCACGATGTCTGCTGGAAAAATTTGCAGGACGCCGGCTTTCCTGACCGGATCGCGTGGATGAAAGCCGCCGCCCAAACCCGGCCATGGATGGATCTATCGCGCGTCGGGATCTATGGTGGTTCCGCCGGCGGCCAGGATGCCCTGCGCGCGTTGCTCGACTATAATGATTTTTATCAGGTTGCCGTGGCCGATTGCGGCTGCCACGACAACCGCATGGACAAGCTTTGGTGGAATGAACAATGGCTGGGCTGGCCGGTGGATGAAGCCTATGTGCGTAGTTCAAATGTGGCGGATGCCCATAAATTGAAGGGTAAACTGTTGCTCATGGTCGGTGAACTGGATCATAACGTGGATCCGGCCTCAACGATGCAGGTCGTGAACGCATTGGAAAAAGCGGATAAAGATTTTGAGATGCTGGTCATCACCGGATCGGATCATGGCTCGGCGGAAACACCCTACGGCAGCCGCCGGCGGATGGATTTTCTTGTCCGCAACCTGCTGGGCACTGATCCGTCGGTTCATTAAATGACGTGAGCTGGACGGGACGTGCTCGGTAAAATCAGGTTTGCCAGCCGGGCTTGGGGATAATATCTTCTCGGGGTGTCCAACCAACTGAACACCACGACGACAATTTAGCGTTCATTCCCCAGCGGAATGAACGCCAACGCCTCCCACCAACCGTGCGGGGCGTTTTTGTTTGGTGAAATGTCGCGCAAAGAGCGTGCAGGGTGCGAAGAATGATTTGTAATGACTTCGCCCGCTTCACGATCTTCGCGCAGGGAAACAAAAAAATTTATGGCCGACGAACAACAAGATCCGAAAGAGCGTAAAACGCTTGATGACCGCAACAAGATGTCCGACCTCGAACGCCTCCGGCATTCGTGCGCGCACGTCTTCGCCACTGCCGTCTTGCGCCTCTGGCCCGAAGCCCAACTCGCTTACGGTCCACCCGTCGAGACCGGTTTTTATTATGACCTTGAAATGCCGCATCGCATCTCGCAAGAGGATTTTGCGCGCATCGAAGAGGAGATGAAGAAAGAGATCAAGGCCAATAACGTTTTCCAGAAGGTCGAAGTGCCGCGCGAACAGGCCATCAAGGACGCACAGAGCGGCCGTCTCGGCGGTTTGAGCGAACGTCCCGGCAACGTGAGCCGGTTTAAGCTCGATCTCATCGCGCAGATTCCCGAAGGCGAAGCCATTTCGTATTTTCAGAACGGTGACTTCCTCGATCTTTGTGCCGGACCGCACGTGATGCGCACGGGCAATATTGGCGCGTTCAAACTTACGAGCGTGGCTGCGGCATATTACAAGGGCGACGAAAAAGGCCCGCAGCTCCAGCGCATCTACGGCACGGCGTTCAAGAACAAGACCCTGATGGACGAGTATTTCAAGATGCTCGAAGAAGCCAAGCGCCGCGACCATCGCAAGATCGGCGCGGAGATGGGGCTGTTCGCAATTGATACGGAATACGTCGGGCCGGGGATGCCATTGTGGCTGCCGAAAGGCACGATGCTGGTGGAGGAATTGGAAAAATTGGCGAAAGAAACTGAGTTCGCCGCCGGCTATGTCCGCGTCCGCACGCCGCATCTGGCGCGGGAAAAGATGTATAAGACGAGCGGTCACCTGCCCTATTACGCCGAGTCCATGTTTCCGCCGATGGAATTGGTCGGCGAAGGCAAAGTGGACGCTGAACTTGAGCGCAAGATCAAGGACGTCGAAAGCAAATTGCACGCCTTGGAAGCCGATGTGGAAAATATCGAGGCCAAAAAGAAAGCCGTCGGCCTGGTGGAAGAAGATGATGAAGCGGAAGGCGAAGATTTGTTTGGCGAGGAAAAGCTGAAGAAAGAACTGGCTGCCCTCGTCGCCAGCCGCACTGATTCCGATCGGTATTATTTGAAGGCCATGAACTGTCCGCATCACCACCGCATTTTTGCGGCGGAACCGCACAGCTATCGTGATCTCCCATTGCGCCTGGCGGAATACGGCACCTGCTACCGCTATGAGCAGAGTGGTGAATTATTCGGCTTGATGCGTGTGCGTTCGCTCAACATGAACGACGCCCACATCTATTGCACCGAAGAACAGTTCGCCGAAGAGTTCCGGGCAGTGAACGACATGTATTTGAAGTATTTCAAGATTTTCGGCCTGGAAAAATATCAGATGCGTTTCAGCACGCACTCAAAGGAAGGTCTCGGCAAGAAATATGTCAATGAACCTGAGCTATGGCTTAAAACCGAGGACATGGTGCGCAAGGTTCTCAACGAATCCGGCATCAACTATGTCGAGGTCGCCAACGAAGCCGCGTTCTATGGGCCGAAGATTGACGTGCAGGTCTGGAGCGCCATCGGCCGTGAATTCACCATCGCCACGAATCAGGTGGATTTCGCCGTGCCCGCCAAGTTTGGCCTGACCTACCGCGACAAGGACAATTCCAACAAGACGCCGTTGTGCATTCATCGCGCGCCGCTGGGCACGCATGAGCGCTTCATCGGCTTTCTCATCGAACATTATGCGGGCAACTTCCCGCTCTGGCTCGCACCGGACCAGGTGCGCGTCATCACGCTTAGCGACGACGCAGCGTTGATTGATTACGCCCAGCCCATTGTGAACGAACTGCGCGCGAACATGGTGCGCGTGGATTCTGATTTCAGCGCCACGCCGTTTAAGGCGAAGATCGCGAACGCGGAACAATTGCGCGTGCACACGATGCTCATCATTGGCGGCAAAGACATGGAAGCCGGCAATGTGTCGGTGCGCTTGCATCACGTGGGCCCGCAAGGCGCGAAGCCGAAGGCGGAAGTAGTGGCGGACATCTTGGCGAGTATCCGCGAACGAAGGGCCTAACCACTGGAGCGCGGAGCATTGCTCCGCGTGTTCTCTTTGCAGTGCTGAGTAGAATTAGCGGAGCAGCAATGCTCCGCGCTCCGTCAGCTTGGAAATTTTAACTCCCATGTTTGTGGGTTGCGAAAGCGAGCGCTACTAAATGGCCAATCTTCAGGCGTATGGCAAAGTTTTGCCTTTATCGGATTATTTTCGATATAGCGCATAGCTTTCTGCGTTTGTTCTGAATCCCGCATATAGGTGTCCCAGTAGTCCATTTGCCAAAAATCACCAGTGCGTACCAGCAGCTTGTTCGCAGTGACGGCGGTAAAGGATTTCCAATTCTGAATTATCTTTAAAAGTGGCGTAGTGTTCACTTTGATCAACGCATGAACATGATTCGGCATCACGACCCAAGCTAGCAGATCAAACCGTTGGCCGTGATGAAAGCACATGGCTTTTTCCACTAGCGCAGCGATGTGCGGATTCCGGAGGAAACATTCGCCATGGCCTCGGTCGATGTATTCCTCCAGTTTCCTGTGTTGTTCACGGGCGGCGTCATGACGGTGAGCAAGGCTGTTAATACGTTCGGGCGAAGCAATGCTTCGCGCTCCAGCTTGGGCTTCTTCACCCGGCGCAGCGGAACGCGGAGCATTGCTCCGCTCGGCGGCCAGCAAAGACTTCCACTCTCCACGCTGCGAAGCTGGCAAAGAATCCCATAGTCGAAACGTAACAAATTGAACCAAGCCGGGCTTGTCGCAATGTGGTAGATAGCCACGTTCATGCCAGCCTTTAAAATCTTGATTTTTTGCACCTGGTGGGAGTGGCACACTCCACGCTTGCTTTTCAGCGACGAGGCGGCGCAGGTGTTCGCGCTTGGATTGAGGCGGATGTTCCATGGGAGCGTAGAGCGTTACTCTATATGATTCGATTGAATCACAAAGGGATTCGCGGAGCAATGCTCCGCGCTCCGGGCGATATGGAAGGTGGCGATGTGGATAACAAGCTGGACGGCTTGATTCACTGAACCAATCATATAGATCAACCGATCAATTCACGCACCTTTGCGCCGATGTCGCCTTGTTTGACGAGTGATTCGCCCACGAGGATCGCGCTTGCGCCACATTTTTTGACGCGTTCCACATCCGTCCGAGTGTGGATACCGCTTTCGGCAACCAACAGTGACGAGTGATGAGTGACAGGTGATGAGTGTAATTTCGCCGCAAGTTGTTCCGTTGTGGCCAGGTCCACCTTGAACGTTTTCAAGTTGCGATTGTTCACGCCAATCAGCGCGGGAGAAATCTTCAACGCGCGCGTCAATTCTTCATCGTCGTGCACTTCCACTAAAACCGCGAGGCCAGCTTCGATGGCGAGTGAATGGAATTTTTGCAACTGTTCATCAGTCAAAATGGCGACGATGAGCAGGATGGCATCCGCGCCCCATTCAATGGCCTCCAGGATTTGCCGTTCATCAATGATGAAATCTTTCCGCAATAACGGCAGCTTTACGGCAGCACGGATTTGGCGAAGATAATCCAGTGATCCTTGGAAAAATTGTTCATCGGTCAAAACCGAAAGGCAGCTTGCGCCCGCCGCTTCGTATTCTTTGGCGATGCGAACGGGATCGAAGTTCGGGCAAATGACACCCATGGAGGGTGAGGCCTTTTTTACTTCGGCGATCAGTCCGATGGTGCCACCGGATGGATGCTTTAGGGCAGAAATGAAATCGCGCCGTTCGCCATGTTCCAGCATCGCATCGCGCAGGTCACCGGCGGCAATGATGCGGGCCGGAAGCTTGGCGACTTCCAGTTTCTTTTGTTCAACGATGGTTTCTAAGATGTTTGCCACAGAGTCACAGAGAACACAGAGTTAAAGCATCAATCGTTTGATGCCATCTTTGAGCAGACGCGGGTTAAAATTCAACAGTAATCCGCGTTTTAATCCGGTTATTTTCAAATAAGCTAATAATTGCGCTTCAAAGACCGGATCAAATCTTTCCACGCTTTTGAGTTCAATGATAACTAATTTTTCGACTACCAAGTCCAGCCGGTATTCTCCAATCACCTGATTCTTATAGGTAATGGGAACAATCAACTGCTGCTCAAAATTCAAACCCGCTATTCGCAGTTCTATGCAGAGAGCAGATTCATAAGTGGATTCCAATAAACCTGGGCCAAGCGTCCGATGAACTTCAATCGCGCAACCGATAATTTTCTCAGTTAGCGGATCACGATCCTCTGAAAATTCCAAGTTCATTTCTCTGTGCGCTCTGTGACTCTGTGGCAAAAATGAAAATTATTCTTCCTCATCCTTCACGCCCTGCATCCGTTTGAGCGGGCAGCCGGCGCGCAGCCAGGCGTTGATAAACGGGTCGAGCGCGCCGTCCATCACGGCTTGCACGTCGCTGGATTGTTCGCCGGTGCGCAAGTCTTTGACCATGCGATAGGGCTGAAAAATGTAGCTGCGAATCTGGTTGCCCCACGAAATACTGCCTTTGTCCCCGTAAAAACGTTCCATCTCGCCTTTCGCCTGGTCGAGTTTCAGCGCGTAAAGTTTGGAGATGAGCATTTGCATCGCGGTGGCTTCGTTTTGCACCTGGCTGCGTTGCGCCTGGGACGCGGCGACGAGGCCGGTCGGGATGTGCGTGAGGCGCACGGCGGTTTCGACTTTGTTTACGTTCTGACCACCTTTGCCGCCGGAACGATACGTATCGCGCCGGATTTCCACTTTAGGGATCACAATGTCGGTTTCGAGCAGATCGCTTAATTCCGCCACGATGTCCACGCTGGAAAAACTTGTGTGCCGGCGCTTGTTGGAATCGAACGGCGAAATGCGCACGAGCCGATGCACGCCGCGTTCGGCTTTGCAAAATCCGTAGGCGTTCTCGCCTTCGACCCGGAAGGTGACACTTTTTAGCCCGGCGGAGTCACCGGCGAGCGCGTCGGTGACTTCCCATTTCCAGCCGCGTGAATCAAACCAGCGGCCATACATGCGCGACAGCATTTCCGCCCAGTCCTGGGCTTCAGTACCGCCGGCCCCAGCGTTGATGGTGAAGATGCAATTACACTTGTCGTGCGGGCCGTTCAAGAACGTTCGCAGTTCGAAAGTATCAAGATCAGCGAACAATTTTTTGAGATCCGCCGCCATCTCAATTTCGAGTTTGAGCTGCATTTCCTCCGGCTCGGCGGCGGCGAGTTCCAGCATCACCTGCAGATCTTCGACTTGTTTGCCGAAGCGCGTGAGTGGCTCGAGTTTGCCGCGGATATCGTTGGTTTCGTTGATGACCTTTTGCGCGGCTTCCTGGTTGTTCCAGAAAGTTTCGCCGGTCATCTGCGCTTCAAGCTCAGCGAGGCGTTGGTTCAATTTGGCGACGTCAAAGAAACCTCCGCAAGTGCGTGATTTTGTCAGCAGCGGTGGCGATCTGTGGTTTGACGAGGTCGAACATCCAGACAAACTACCGAAATGGAAGGCGGGAATCCAGAATTCTCACCGCGAATATTTGCGTGGGCCGCGGGGCTTTCTTTTACGAAAGTGCTGCCATAACTGGAATAAAAAGAGCAGCAGCAGAAGAAGAAAAAGCCAGCCGAAGGTCCAGCGCAGGTAGTGGGCAATTTTCTGGTTTTCCGGGGAAATTTCCGGATCCACCGTGTTCGTCACCATTTCCACCTTGAGTGGCACATTGGTGATACTGGCAGGTTTGCGATGCGCGATATAATTGGACCCCTGAATCTCCGCCGGCATGGCAGAATAAGTTGTGCCATAGTTCGCCGGTGCCGATGCCAATGCCGACCGGGGAGGCTGTGATTGGCTATTATTTGGATAATTTACTGCCGGGGCTGCAGCAGGTGCGGTCGTTTGATTTTGATAGCTCGTTGGTGTCGGGGAAGAACGCGGCGGTGATCCTGAATGACTGCCTGTTGCCCCCCCTGATGGATTTTGGAGAGCGGAGGGCATGAACAGATCATTGTCGCCGCGCTCCTGGTTTTCTGCCGGGCCAAAGCTTTTATTGTTCCATTCTTCAACGTGCCCGTCAGCGAACAACACATTGCCTTTGAACATATGCAATTCACGGGTCCACTGAAAATGCACGCCGACATGGTCACGCAAAATGGAAGGAGCCAGTGCCGGATAGGCAACGAGATTGCGGTCGCCAGCCACGATGGATGTCGGTTTAAAATAATCTGCATTTACGCCGGCGAAGTAACTCAAATTGCTATTTTGCAGGCTGGAAAAATTGAAGGCCGGTGACCGGTCATCGGTCGGGCAGGCCAAAATGCTGGGGGTGCCCAATTCATTCGACAACGTCTGGAAAATCCGGAAGGTAAAGTAGAAGGGGCCAGTCACCAGATAGCCGTTCTGCACAAATTCCAGGGCGCCACCTTCGTTGCCGGGCACGGCCATGGGAAACCGGCTATTATGATCATGGGCAAACATCTGAAAACCAAGGCCGGTCTGCCGGAGGTTGTTTTCACACCAAATCCGCTTTGCCCGATTCTCACTATTAGTCACCGCCGGCATCAAAAGGGCGGCGAGCAGGGCGATGATAGAAATGACGACCAGCAATTCAACGAGGGTGAATCCCTGCCTCGGCCAACGACTTTGGTTTGCCTTCATGGTTAAAATGCCGTTAATAACCAACGCGCCATGCAAATTCCCCTGGAAATCTGAAGGTTGATGGTTTTAGCGGGTGTAGATTTCATGCAATGGAGCATAAACTCAAGTTAAAGTTCATCTTCACGTTCGGTATAAAATAATTGATAAGCGCGGTCATAATCCGCTTCGGGCACGAAAACTTGGGCAGCGCGATCCAGATCGCCGTCATCGGGCCGGGTTGGATCCACAAATTCTTGCGTCGCGGCGATGCCATGTTTTTCCAGCATCACGACCAGCAACTCTGTTTTCACGACTTGTCCGGTGAAGAAAAGTTTCACGTTGAGGTTATAGTTAAAACCGCCCTGATTTTCCCGAATTTACAAAACTAGGAATAATTCGCTCCGTTTGCAGCTAAAAAGTCAGGGCACAGCCAGGCGATTGGTAGCAACCCCGGTTTGCGCCACCGCTTGTTGCAGGCCGGCCTGGCTGAATTGCTGAACGCTGCCGTCGGCAAAGGCAATATTGCCGGCGAATTTGTGGCGCGTGGCGGACCAGTTAATCGGGGCGTTGGTGGAAAATTCCACCAGGCCAAATTTTACCGGAAGGCCGTTGATTTCCAGATTATCATCGCCCGATAACAGCATTTGGACATTCGTTTCAGTGGCGTCAACACCGGCGAAATAACTACTATTTTGGCCGGTGAAACCGATTGTAAAGTTGGTTGCCATCACTCCACTGGCATCGTCCGGACAAAGTAAGATTTTGGGTGTGCCCAATTCATTGGACATGACTTGAAAGACAGCAGCCGCATTGCCAGCCGCAGCCAATTCCATTGCACCGCCATTGGTCACGGAAATGGCCATGGGATACTTATCTCCATTATCGCCTTCCCAAAGCCGAAACGCGAGGCCGACTTGTTTGAGGTTGTTGACACAACTAAGCCGGGAAACATGGTGATGAGGGCTGCTTATGCCAGGTAAAAATACCGCTGCCAGAATCATCACGATGGCTACGACTACCAGCACTTCAAATACAGTCATGGCGGTGGATTTATTATTTGAGGGGTATGGCTTCATGCGATTAGGTTTAGCATCGGCAATGCCAGCGCGATTTGCCAAGGAATTTGCGTTTTGAACCGATTCCCATGCGTGAAATTCACGCGATTGGCGTGAATTTTATGCGCGCAGGAAATCAAAATACTTTGCGATATGTAGTCATTTGCCCATGGGCAAGCACGAGTCGCCTCAAGCTAAAAGGATACCGAGGGAATGCGTTGATTAGGGATTTGTTGCCGGGTATGGGTAAAAATAGTTGTTGCGTTTAGCGGTATTTGCCCGTAAATAAAGGCTGTCAAAGGTTCAGTTCCGGGGGCGATGGCGCACCGGACAATTTCTAAAATTCACTTTTCCAGCAATTTTTCGGAAGGGTTTCAAGCCTTTGGACACACATTTATTATGAGCGAAACGCAAGCTAACGGCGAAAAGCCGTCCGGTCCCAATCCCAATTACGGTTCAGGTTATCTCGAAATCTCCGAAAAAGGTTTCGGATTCCTCCGCACCGCGCAAAATCATTTTCATCCCAAGCCGACCGATATCTTCGTCACGCCGGATACCATCCGCCGCAATTTTCTGCGCGAAGGCAGCTTTATTGAAGGCGCGACGCAGCCGCCGCATCGCGGCACCAGCCCGCAACTCAAGACTGTGGACAAGGTGAACGGCATGGTTTTTCAGGAATACACCAAGGCCGTCCGCTTTGAAAATTTGACCAGCATTGATCCAATTGAAAAATTCAATCTGGAAACCGCGCCGGATGTTTTGGAAACGCGCGTGATTGACCTGGTCACGCCGATCGGCAAGGGCACGCGCGGTCTCATTGTCGCGCCGCCGCGCACCGGCAAGACCACCATTCTCAAACAGATCTGCAATGCTGTCACGACGAACCATCCCGACGTGCACGTGATGGTCCTGCTGATAGATGAACGTCCCGAAGAAGTCACGGACTTTCAACGCTCGGTGAAGGCTGAAGTCGTCGCTTCCTCGAATGACATGGAATTGGAAACGCACGTCCGCCTTTCGCGGTTTATGATCGAACGTTGCCGTCGAATCGTTGAATCCGGCAAGGACGTTTTCGTGTTGATGGATTCGCTCACGCGTATCGCCCGCGCTTACAACTCCGTTCACGGTGGTTCCGGCCGCACGATGACCGGCGGGGTGGACGCGCGCGCCTTGGAAATTCCGCGCAAGATGTTTGCCTCCGCACGCAAGATTGAGAACGGCGGTTCGCTGACCATTCTCGCCACCGCCCTCGTGGATACCGGTTCGCGCATGGATGAACTGATCTTTCAAGAGTTCAAGGGCACCGGCAATATGGAATTGATTTTGGACCGCAAGCTGTCCGACCGGCGTCTGTTCCCGGCGATTGACATCCCGAAATCCGGCACGCGCAAGGAAGAAAAATTGTTCGCGGCAAAAAACCTCGAGGCCATCCGCAAACTTCGCCGCACGATGGTGGATTTGAACCCCATCGAAGCGATGGAGACGCTTACCGCTGCGCTCAAGAAAAACAAGACCAACGATGAGCTGCTCGCGAAGTTGGAAAAAAACGCGTGAGCCGTTGAGGGGTTGAATCGTTAAATCGCTTTCCAATGCGACCACCTGACGATTCAACCAAAGCAAGTTCGCCGCTATCGCGTCCGCCGCTGGAGCGGATGCTGCGCATCCATCAGGCGTTGCTGGCGGACAAGTTTCCCAACGCCAGCAAGCTCGCGCGCGAAATTGAGGTTTCGACCAAGACCATCCATCGCGACATCGAGTTCATGCGTGACCGGCTGAATCTGCCGATCGAATTCAAAGCCGGCCGCAATGGTTATTTCTACGACGGCGAAGTCAGCGGGTTTCCCACGATGCAGATTACCGAGGGCGAAATTTTCGCGCTCGTCGTCGCGGAAAAGGCCTTGCAACAATATCGCGGCACCAGTTTTGAAAAGCCGCTGCTTAGCGCCATCCGCAAAATGGAGCAGTCCCTGCCGGACACGATTTCCCTCAACCTGGCCGACATTGAGCAGACCATTTCCTTCCGCACCCGCGCTGAGCCGATTCTGGATCTGAAAATTTTTGACGTGCTCGCCCGGGCTGTCGCGCAACGCCAGCAGTTGGAACTGCATTATCGCAAGCCCGGCCAATCAGCGGAGAAACGCCTGGTGGATCCGTATCATCTCGCCAACATCAATGGCGAATGGTTTCTCTTTGCCTTTGATCACGCGCGCAAAGACATCCGCAATTTTGTTCCGGCGCGCATCCAATCCGTGCAACCCACGGGAAAGTTTTTTGAGCGCACGGAAAAGTTCTCCCTGGAAAAACGGTTGCGCGACAGCTTCGGCGTTCACGCCGGCGAAGGGAAATATGAGGTGGCCATCCGCTTCACGCCGCGCGCAGCTGATTATATTCGTGAAAAAAAATGGCACGCTTCGCAGACCTTGCGTGATTTGAAGGATGGCGGCGCCGAACTCACGCTGAAACTTTCCAGCCTGGGTGAAATCGAACGCTGGGTTTTGAGCTGGGGCGGCGAGGCTACAGTTTTGCAACCGCCCGAGCTGGTGTCCGCCATCCGGGCCGCCGCTGAAAAAATTCTGGCATCGGCCTGACCGTCGCTACAATTTTTAGGTAGGGCCAAGCTGCCACTTGGCCCATTATTTATCAACGACGCGGGTGGTTTGCTCGTCACCTGATCTTTTTGCCACGCGACGGCGAAGCAGCAACTTCGCCCTACCAGCCATCGCTTCGGTGGGGTTATCTGCTGCCATGGTTATCTTCCCGAATTCGCGAAAATATGTGTAATTCGCGTAAAACGCCTTTCCTTCGCCTCCTTAGCGCTCTTAGCGCGACATTCTGGATTCTGACTTTTGCCTTCTGGTCTTATTAAGTGTCTTAAATTTGGAAATTCATTGCCGTTTGAGACAAATCTGCCAGACTCGGCGCGAATCAAGAACAAGGATTTCTGAAGCAAAATCTCAGAAAACCATCAGAAGGGAAAAGAGAAAAAATGAAAAAGGGTTTTTCGTGGGCACGTGTTTTCAATTTTGGCACTCAAAAATCGTTTGCTTTATTAGCGTTAGGGCTAGGACTGCTAATCAGCTTCACTCTCCCCAATGCCGTTGCCCAAACGCCGCCGCTGAGTTTTCAAGGCCGTATCCTGGTCGGCGGCAAATCTTTCAATGGCGCGGGCCAATTCAAGTTTGCACTGGTAGATAGCACGGGCGCGACCACTTTCTGGAGCAACGACGGCACGAGCACGGCCGGTTCGCAACCGACGGGCTCAGTCTCGCTGACGCTGACGAACGGGCTGTATGCGATCTTGCTGGGCGACACGACCGTGTCGGGCATGACACAGTCAATCAGCGCGGATATCTTCACGAACAGCGATGTGCGGTTGCGGGTATGGTTCAACGACGGTACGCACGGATTTGAACAACTGACGCCGGATCAGCGACTGGCGGCTTCGGGTTATGCCTTGATGGCAGGGAGTGTGGCTTCGGTTTCGGCGCAAAATATCACCGGGGCGATTTCACTGGCACAACTGCCGGTGAGTGTGGTGACGAATGGTGCAGCAGGCGTGAACATTTCCGGCACGTACAGCGGCAATGGGGCGGGCGTAACCAATGTGGATCTCCAGACGACTGAGTCACATAGTGCCATCAATTGGGTGCAAAATTGGGGAGCTTTCACATTGGTATCTTCGCCGTTCGCTGGTTCTGGTCCAAGTTCGATCACATCGGCCGATGTCAACGGGGATGGGAAACCGGATTTGATCACCGCCGCGGCTGGCAGCAGCCAGTTGAATGTGCTGACGAATGACGGCTGGGGCGGTTTTGTCTCTGCAGGTGCCTACGCGGTAGGTAATACGCCTGTCTTTGTGACTTCAGCTGACGTGAATGGCGATGGCAAACCGGATTTGATCAGTGCTAATTTTCAAGCCAATAGTTTAACGGTATTGACCAATGACGGCAGCGGTGGTTTCGCGGTGTCAGGCACCTTGACCGTCGGCGATCATCCGTATGCCGTTGCCGCCGCGGATATCAACAATGATGGCAAGGTGGATTTGATCTCGGCTGATCGCTATGCCAATACCTTGACGATACTGACGAATGATGGCAGCGGTGGTTTTGCGGTTTCCAGCACATTGGTGGTGGGTGCGCAGTCCTTGTTTGTGCTCGCCGCGGATGTCAACGGCGACAGCAAACCTGATTTGATCAGCGTTAACTATGATGATGCGACGTTGATTGTGCTGACCAATAATGGCAGCGGCGGTTTTGTGCCGGCTTCCACCAACGCGGTTGGTTTTCGTCCGCAGGCAGTCGTGGCTGCGGATGTGAATGGTGATGGCAAGCTGGATTTAATTTCTGCCAACGGCGGTGCCAATACGCTGACGGTGTTGACCAATGACGGCAGTGGTGGTTTTGCATTGTCCGGGACCTTGCCGGTGGGCAGCCATCCCTATGGAATCACAGTGGCGGATGTCAACGGCGACGGTAAAATCGATTTGATTTCAGCAAATAACGGTGACAATACACTGACGGTATTGACCAACAATGGCGCCGGTGGTTTTGGCTTGGCGGCTTCGCTCGCTGTGGGCGCTGGCCCGGTCTCGGTCACAGCTGCTGATATCAATCGTGACGGTCAGGTAGATCTGATCAGTGCCAATCAGAATAACGGCACCCTTTCGGTGCTGACCAATACGCTGATTTCAATTAAAGCGACTTTTCAGGGCACTTTCTCCGGTGATGGCGCAAGTGTGAGCAATCTGAACGCTTCGCAAATCTCCAGCGGTACGCTCGCGCTGGCGCAATTGCCGGCCAATGTAGTGACCAATCATGCCACGGGTGTCACTTTGAGCGGAACCTTCAATGGTGATGCCGGCGGCTTGACGAATTTGAACGCGTCGCAGATTTCCAGCGGCACGATTGCGTTGGGGCAATTGCCCGCCGGCGTGCTGACGAATGGTGCCAGCGGCGTCAATATCAACGGCACGTTTAGCGGCAATGGCGCAGGTATCACCAATATGGATCTAACGACTGCCAATGCTTATGGCTCGATCGGCTATGTGCTTCATCGGGGCGTTTTTCAATTTGCGGCCTCAATTGTGCCGGGCGTTGATACGTATTTCGTCATTTCGGCGGACATCAACGGGGATGGTAAACCGGATGTGATCTCTGTGAGCATTGGCAATAACTCGTTGATCGTATTGACCAACAATGGCAATGGTGGCTTGGGTCTATTCGCCACGCCAGGCGTGGGCCGCAACCCAAGATCGGTCGTCGCGGCAGATGTTAATGGTGATGGCAAACTAGATTTAATCAGCGCGAATCAGACCGATTCCACCCTGACGATATTGACCAATGACGGTCTCGGTGGGTTTGCGTTTTCTGCCACCCGCGCGGTCGGTGCCAGCCCTTTTGGGGTGGCGGCCGCAGATGTAAACGGCGACGGCAAGGTGGATCTGATCAGTGCGAATGCGAATGACTCGACCCTGACAATCTTGACCAACAACGGCAGTGGTGTCTTTGTGCTTTCCGCCACCGTTAGCGTGAGTAACAGCCCCGTTTCAGTCGTCGCGGCGGATGTCAACGGCGACGGTAAGGTGGATTTGATTTCTGCGAATAACGGTGATGCCACGCTGACGGTATTGACGAACAATGGCAGCGGTGGCTTTATGCTTTCCACCACTGTAAACGCTGGTGTGAACCGATATCCGAATGCGCTCGCGGCGGTAGATGTCAATGCGGATGGTAAAGTGGATTTGATTTCTGCAAACCGTGGTGAAAATTCCCTGACCGTATTTACGAACAATGGCAACGGCGGTTTCGTATTTTCATCTGCCGTTGGCGTCGGCAACAATCCCGATGGCATTACGGTGGCCGACGTGAACGGGGATGGGAAGCCGGATTTTGTTGTTGCGAACTTTTATGGCAGTTCACTAACGGTGGTGACCAATGCGGGTAACGGCGGGTTTGCGTTATCTTCCACCATCGGCACGAGCTATTACGCTTATTCGGTCGCGGCGGCGGACCTCAACGGCGATGGCAAGCCGGATTTGATCAGCGCGAATTACGATAGCACACTGGAAATATTCACCAACACCACAACAGCTGACGCAAGTTTTGCCGGCAGTGGTAGCAGCTTGACCGGCCTGAATGCTTCGCAAATCACCAGCGGCACGCTGGCGCTGGGGCAATTGTCTGGAGCGGTGGTGACGAACGGGGCGAGTGGTGTGAGTATCGCTGGTACTTTCACCGGTGATGGCACGATGTTGACGAATATTCCCCTGGCCGGGCTGGATGCCCGCAGCGGCCTTGTAGTAACGACCAATTTCTATCTATTCAATGCGTCAGCGACGATACCAACGGGACAGGAACCATTTTGGGTCACGGCGGCGGATGTCAACGGTGACGGTCTGCCCGATTTGATCAGTGCCAATCGTTTTGATGATTCGCTGACGGTGTTCACCAATAATGGCAGCGGCGGGTTTATTCCCGCTTCCACAAACTTCCTCAATTACGGCGCTGGCCCGGCGTTTGTGCTGGCGACAAATGTGGATAATGTCGGTGGTGTGGACCTGATCAGTGCCAATGAAGATGACGGCACGTTGACGGTGTTGACCAATAGCGGCGACGGCACGTTTGGCGTGGCTTCCACGGTCTATGTCGGTGGCAGTCCAGAAGTGATCGCGGCGGCGGATTTTAATGATGACGGAGTGTTGGATCTGGCGTGTGCCAATTATGCCGATGATTCGCTGGCGATATTTTTTGGCAACGGCGATGGTACATTCACTTTTACCAACACCGTTTCATGTGGCAGCGGCCCGGTTTCTGTGGCAGTGATTGATTTGAACGGGGATTCAAGCCTCGATTTGGTCGTGGCCAATTATAATGACAACACGCTGGTGGGGCTTACGAATGATGGCACTGGTAATTTTACGGCGGCCTTTGCCAATGAAGTGGGTGAGGGTCCGAGTTCGGTTGTGGTGGGTGATGTGAATAATGATGGTTTGTCGGATTTGATCAGTGCCATTCAATATGACGGTACCGTAATCGTGTTGACGAATAATGGTGACGGCACATTTACGGCGGCCTCCACGAACAACGTCGGGGCGTACCCTTTTTCTGCGACGGTGGCGGATGTGAATGGCGACGGCAACCTGGATGTGATCAGTGCCAATTCCTTCTATCTGGACAATACCTTGAGCGTATTGTTGGGCAATGGCGACGGCAGCTTCACGGCGGAAACGGGTTCACCCTACGCGACGGGTTCCGGGCCTTTGACAGTGGCGGTGGCGGATGTGAATGGTGACAGTCATCTTGATTTGGTCAGCGTCAATGAATACGACAATACGCTCACTGTCCTGACGAATACGGCAGGTGTGCCGGTTTATGTCACTCACTTTACGGGTGACGGTTCGGGTTTGACGGGGTTGAATGGCTCGCAGATCACTAGTGGCACGATTCCTGAGACGCGTCTGCCCAACAGCGTGACGGCTTTGCCCAATCTCCTCCAGATTTATAATTATCTGCCGGCCTATGTTCTGGATCCGGATCTGGCCTTGCGGGATGGCTACCAGACCTTTACCGGCGCAAATAATTTTAATAATCCGAACAATACTTTTAATGGCACGTTCACCGGCGATGGAGCGGGTGTGTCGAATGTAAATCTCCTGACGGCTAATTCCGTGGGAGCGATCAACTGGGGTACGAATCATCTGACGACATTTACACCGGGTTCCTCGCCCGGCGTAGGCGCAGGACCTCTGGGTCTCGTGACGGCGGACGTGAATGGCGATAGCAAAATGGATTTGATCACCGCCAACTCAGGCGATAACACGCTGACGGTGCTAACGAACAATGGGTGTGGCGGGTTTGTGACGTCAGGAACTTATCCGGTTGGCGATTTTCCTTATTCGGTCACGGCGGCGGATGTGAACAACGATAACAAAGTGGATTTGATCTGCGCGAACAATCTCGGCAACACACTGACAGTATTGACGAACGATGGTAGTGGCGGATTTGTGATGTCGGGAACTTATAGTACGGCGGGCAGCGGTCCGATATCGGTCACGGCGGCGGATGTCAACGACGATGGAGCCAAGGATTTGATTGTCGCTATCTATGCCACCAGCACGGTGCAGGTGCTGACAAATGATGGTTATGGCGGATTTGTGGCGTCCGGAACCTATCATGTGGGCGCTAATAGCACGTCCAGTCCGAATTATCCGTTTTTTGTCACGACAGCAGATGTGAACGGCGATGGCGAAGTGGATTTGATCACTGCGAACGCAGGTGACAACTCGCTGACGGTGCTGACGAACGATGGTAGTGGCGGATTTGTAGAGTCGGGAACTTATCCGGTGAACCTCCAGCCTTGGTCGGTTGCAGCGGCAGATGTGAACGGCGATGGCAAGGTGGATTTGATCAGTGCCAACGAATATTATGGATCCAGTTCACTGACGGTGCTGACGAATGATGGCAGCGGCGGGTTTGCGACGTCGGAAAATTATTTCGTGCCTGGCAATCCTGCTTCTGTTGTCGCTGCCGATGTCAACGGTGACTGCAAAATGGATTTGATCTGCGCGACCTATGGTGACAATACCCTGACGGTGCTCACGAACAATGGGGCCGGCGAATTTGCGATGATGGGAGCTTATTCCGTGGGTGACTCAGATCAGTCGGTGGTTGCGACGGATGTCAATGGTGACGGCCGGGTGGATTTGATCAGTGCAAATTATAGCGATAACACGCTAACGGTGCTGTTGAATCAAGTCAGTACCAATTATACGCCATCGTTTGCCGGAAATTTCACCGGCGATGGCAGCGGGCTGGCCAATCTAAATGCTTCCCAATTGACCGGTGTTATCCCATCAACCACTTTGCCGGCATTGGTGATTACGAATGGCGCGAGCGATGTGACTATCACCGGCACGTTCAGCGGCGATGGCAGCGGGTTGACCAATCTTGATTACAATAACATTGCCAATCCTCCGGCCATTCCTTCAATCGACGGTTTGGTCACAGCCTCCGTGACGAATGGCTTGGTCACGGCGAGTGTGACAAATGGGCTGGCGTCAATCAGTTATGTCATCGCGGCGACGAATGGGCTGGTTAAAGCTTCCGTCACCAACGGTTTGGTTACGGCTGCCGTCACGAATGGCCTGGCGTCAACAGCCTATGTCATTGCAGCGACCAACGGTTTGGCGACGACCACTTTTGTCACCGCTGGTTTTACGGCCAATAACAACGGGCTGGCGACGAATCTGATGGTCAATACTTTGGCGGCCAGCAATCTGTTTTTGAGTGGAGCGATGAATGCCCTGGCACAACCGATTTATTTGCGGGGTTCCAATGACGTGAATCACGGTATCGGCTACGCTTCCGCCGCGACGAACTTCACGGCCTTAAATCCGCCTGACGGTCCGATGATGTGGGGTTACGGTGGCGGCGCTTTGGGCAGCATGAATGGCGGTGCAAAGTTGGGGTTGGTCTGGACGGCGACGGGCGTCGGCATCGGTCTCAACGCCACCAATCCAACGTCGACGTTGCAAGTCAATGGCAATGCCACGGTCAATGGCAACTTGACCAATACCGGCAGCATGATTGTTGGTGGCAATATTACTACCAGCGGTGGCACCGTTACCGCCAGTTCTGTCCGCATTGGGGCTAATTATGCCCCCAACAGCACCGAAAACCTACGCATCGTGCGGGGACATGCCATCTACAGTGGCTCAACTGTTTTAACCGCTGGTGCCGGGTTCTCGGTGACTCGCAGCAGCGTGGGGCAGTATTCAATCACGTTCTCGCCCGGTTTCAGTGACACGCCGATGTTGACCATAACGCCTTGGGGCGGATCGCCGACCATGGCAGTAGTGGGCTTCACTCTCTCAACCGGACCCTGTCCGGTGAGTTTTTATAACACATCTGGAGTGCTGACTGATCCGACAGCCTTTGATTTCATCGCCGTGGGTACTCCGTGAGGTGAAAAATGTCCTGTGCGTTTGCCGGTTTACTGGTATCTAGGCGGCCGCAGGCCGCTACAACTTATCGGTCGGGCCAAGTTGCCGCTTGGCCCATTTACCAATGACTCGGGAAGTTTATTCGTTCTCTGATCTTCTCGTCACGCAGGCGAAGCAGCAGCGTCGCCCTACCGGCGGAGGGAGTAATTCAAATTAAGTTACGATCTGCCGTTCTCCAGAAACGACAGATTTAGACAAATTTCCCCGGATTCAAAATGCCGTGCGGATCGAGCGCGGCTTTGATGGTGCGATGCAGTTCGCGCGAGTTTTCCGAAACTGCCAGCGGCCACCAACGTTTCTTGGCGAGGCCGATGCCGTGTTCGCCCGTGATCGCGCCGCCTTCAGCAATGATCCAACGAAACAATTTATCCAGACACGCTTCAGAACGTTTCCGGGCACCGGGTTGCGTCAAATCCACCATGACATTCGTATGGATATTGCCATCGCCTGCGTGGCCGAAACAGGCGAGCTGCAGGCCATGCTTCTTCTGTAACTGCGCGGCGAACTTGAATAGTTGTTCCAATTTTCCGCGCGGCACCACGATGTCCTGGTTCAATTTCGTCAGGCCGGTGTCGCGCAGTGCGTAGGAAAATTCGCGGCGAATCTGCCAGACGGCTTCGCATTGTTCATTGCCAAAACCGCGTTCCACAAACGACGGCGTTTGGGTGCGGATAATTTTTTCCACGGCGGCGATTTCGCTACGCACAGAATTTTCCTGTCCGTCCAGTTCCACGATCAAATGTGCTTTGCAGCCCAGCAAACGTTTGCTCCCGGTGCGTTTAGCGGCGGCAGCGAGCGTGAATTGATCGGCTAATTCCGCGGCGCACGGCAGAAAGCCGGCGGCGAAAATCGCCTGCAATGCACGCACGGCTGAATTCATCGAATCAAAACCGACCGCGAGATTCGCGCGAAACGGAGGGAGCGGAATCAGTTTCAACGTGGCTTCAGTGACGACCCCCAGCAAACCCTCCGAACCGACGAACAGCCGATGCAGATCAAAACCGGTTTTATTCTTATGCGTGCGTCCGCCGAGACGGCAGATTTTTCCATTGGCCAGCACGACTTCGAGGCCGAGCACATAGTCGCGCGTGACGCCGTATTTGAGACAGCGCGGGCCGCCGGCATTGGTGGCGATGTTGCCGCCGAGCGAATTATTCGCGCGGCTGGCCGGGTCGGGTGGGTAAAAAAGTTTCTGCTTTTCGACCGTCGCCTGAAATTCCGCCGTATTGACGAACGGCTGGACGACGGCGACAAAATCTTGCGCGTTGATCTCGCGAATCTTATTCATCCGCTCCAACGACAGCGCAATGCCGCCACGCATCGGCACGCAGCCGCCGACGTAACCGTGGCCTGCACCGCGCGGCGTGACGGGGATTTTATGCTTGTTGGCAAACGCGAGGATTTTCGAGACGGATTGCGTCGAGCGGGGCAGAGCGACGGCCTCGGGTTGATGCGTGGCGAACCATTTATCACCCGCATATTTTGCGAGCGTGGCCGGTTCGAGGACAATTTCACCGGGCAGCTTTTTTTTGAGCTGCCGTAATGGATTTGAGTTGGAAGACGTCATGAGCCGCTGCTGATGTTATCAGAACGGGGGCAGCGAGGAAAGCGAGGGTTCAATCGGGTAGTGACTCAATTCAGAATTTCCCCCTCTCCTCTCCCAAAGGAGAAGAGGGTCCATTATTTTTAATTAAAATCTCCTCACCCCCAGCCCTCTCCCAGTTTGGCGGGGCGAGGGAGTCAATTGAAATTAGTTACTGTTTTCAAATCACATCCAAGCTGACAATTTCGCCCGGTTCACATTCGGCGATGACTTCGAAGGGGCGGCAGCAGATTTCGCAATCGGTCGTAAAGCGCTGACTGGCGACGCTGGTATCCACGGCCAATTCAAATGACTGGCCGCAAAACGGACACGAAATGGTTTCACAGATTTCCATGCGTAAAAATCATTGTCGTAACTCGACCACATCGCCCGCTTCCAGTGGCACTACTGTACCGTTAAACAAGACATTTGCGTCTAACGTCGCGCTCTCGCCATCGCGCGTGATGATGATTTGCTTCGGGTCGCGCTGGTCCTGATAGTTCGCCGTGGCCAGCGCCTGCACGAGGGTCAATCCAGCCACCCAGGGCACCTGCGGATTTTGCACCGGCCCGATGATGGTGACGGTGGTGCTGGCCGGCGTCACTTGGTGTTGCTGCAACACGGTATTTTGCCCGGCTAGATAAGCGTTCTGCGCTTGCAACCGCGCCTCAGATTTCGTCGTACAGCCACCCGCCAGGATCAGGGAAAGGATCAAAGCGCTGCTGCCCGCAAAATATTTCATCCGCTTCATATCAGCCAAATTTTTTCAGAATATTTTCCAAGCCGCCTTCATTCGGCTCGATGATAATCCGGTCCTTGTCCTTCGCCGCCGGCCTGGTCGGAATGCCCGGCTGGTTTTTGGAAAATCTGGCTGCGTTCGCCATCGGCGGCAATGCGGCTGCGTCCGGGGCCGCCTCGCCGGATTCGTTTTCCACCGGTTCCGCGTTTTGACCGGGTATAAACCAGTTCGTCCGGCTTTCCAGCCATTTGGCGTAACGTTGAAACGTCCACATGTCATGGTCCGCACCGGTTTCGAGGGCGGTGGAGATTTTAAAAAAGTCGCGGGTACGGATAAAATTTTTGACCGCATGAGTGGCGATCAGGATTTCGCATTCGGGCACGCGGATGTTCAAGTCCGGCCGGAAGCGCAACCGTTGGGAAACGACCGCGACCAGGCAGTCCGCCAATTGCGCGCAGACCGCCCCTTGGATTTCTGCCGGGAAGGCCGAGGCAACGCGCTGGATGGCTTCCGCACACGTCGAGGAATGGACGGTGGCCAGTACCAGATGCCCGGTTTCCGAGGCGTTCAACGTGAGCCGCATCGTCTCCGGTTCGCGCATTTCGCCCACCATCAACACATCCGGATCTTCCCGCAACGAATCCAGCAAAGCTTGCTCAAAACTAGGTGTGTCGCGGCCAACTTCGCGTTGCCGGATGAAAGCGCGACGCGGGCGGAAGGAATGTTCAATCGGGCTTTCCACCGTGATGATGTGCCGCGTATCGGTGAGATTGATCTCCTGGATCAAGGCGGCGAGGGTCGTGGATTTTCCGCAACCCGTGGGGCCGCTGACCAGAATCAGGCCGTGCGGATGGCGGATCAATTTCTTGAGGTCAGGATGCAGGTTCAGCTTTTCCACCGTGGCTTGGAACGAGGTCAATAAACGGATCGCCATGCCGACGCCGCGGGATGATTGCAGGACATTGATACGGCAGCGGACGCCGTGGATGGTTTTGGAAAAATCAAACGAACGCCGTTCCAGAAAATGCTGCCATTGTTCTTCGCTCAGAAGTTGCCGGGCCATGCCGGTCATCACGGCGGCCGGGATGGCCTCGCCTGCCACGCGCAACGTGCCGCGTACGCGCAGGGCGGGTGACAGGCCGGATTCCAGGTGCAGATCGCTCGCCCCGCTGGTCACGGCCAGACCGATCAATGATTCCAAATCCATGGACGTTCGTTATTAACCAACACTTCCAAACGGGAAAAGTTGCCCAGTTAAACTGTCAGCAATGAACTTTTCCACGACGTTACCGCAGATTTGATCTCGGCGGCGCAATTCACACGCGGTTTGACAAACTTCGGCGTGAACCACGGAAAACTCCCGGTCAAATCATGCGTCACTAAAATCTGCCCATCACAATCTGGTCCGCTGCCGATACCGATCGTCGGGATGGAAATTTTTTCGGAAATCTCTTTCGCCACCGGCGGCGTTACGATTTCCAGAACGATGGCAAAAGCGCCCGCATCCGCCAGCGCAGTCGCATCGTCCAATAATTTCGCCCGTCCGGTGTCATCGCGGCCTTTGATCCGATAGACGCCGCCCTCTTCCAGGATGTGTTGCGGCAGCATGCCCAAATGACCGCAGTAAGGGATGCCAGCGGCGATGATGGCCGCAACTTGCGGCAGGATTTCACGCCCGCCCTCGGCCTTGACCGCGTCCGCCCCGGCGGCAACCAATCGCCGCGCATTCGTTACTGCTTCGGCAACCGTGTTATAAGTGGCAATCGGCAAATCCGCCGCAATCAACGCGCGCGGTTTGGCCCGGGCCACGGCGCGAACATGATGTTCCATGTCGGCCATCGTCACCTGGGTCGTGTCGGTGTAGCCCAGGACCACCATGCCAAGCGTATCGCCCACGTGAATAAAGGGAATGCCCGCCTCATCGAGCAATTTTGCCAGCGGAAAATCATAGGCCGTGAGCGCGGCAATTTTTTCGCCGCGACTTTTCATCGCCCGGATTTCATCAACCGTAATTTTTTGAGAATTCATTTTAACGCCGCTATTCGAGACAGGTTAGCACAGATGCGGGAACACCAAAATTCTATCTGTGATGATTCGTCGTTGCGCCTACTTGTTTTTCCCCACGGCCGGAATCTTGGCCAAATCCGGCGGTAATTTATCCGCCTCAAAAGCTTCAACTTCCAGCGCGATCAAACTGACCAGCGGTAAACCCAGATTCACCGTGCCATTGGAACGGTCCACAATGACCGCGACGCTGACGACGTTGCCGCCGAGTGCGTTGACGATATCCAGGGTTTCCTGCACGCGGCCGCCTTTGGTGATGACATCCTCAACGACGAGAATTTTTTCGCCCGGCGCGATCTTGAAGCCACGGCGCAGGACAAGTTTGCCTTCTTCTTTTTCAACAAAAATGAAACGCACGCCCAGTTGCCGCGCCACTTCCTGGCCGATGACCAGTCCGCCCATCGCCGGAGCGACGACCGTGGTCACGCCGAGCGATTTCACCCTGGCTGCCAGTGCGGCGCCGAGTTTTTCCACGATGGGCATTTGTTGGAGCGCGAGGGCGCATTGAAATAATTGCCGGCTATGCAACCCGCTGCGCAGGATGAAATGGCCTTCGAGCAAGGCACCCGTGTCGCGAAAAATCTGCAAGGCTTCGTCTTTTGTCATGTCCAAAATGTTAAGATGAAAGCCCAAAGTTCAAAGTCCAAAATTAACTGCCAAGCCGAGCGCCGTAGGTGCGTCATCTTTGTAGAACCGCACCGTAAAAAACCAAGCTCCAGCGGAGCGACATATTCCCGACCGTGGCTTTGGCTGCGCTGCGGCCAAAGTCGTCGCCGAGCGCAGCGTCAGGCGCCGAAATGTTGTGGGTCCAACTGCCACGAAATCGTCCTCGTGCTCATCGTCGCCCTCGCTCTCGCCCGCTGGTGAAAATTCGAGGACGAGGGCGAGGACGACGATGAGGATGAACTGGATGTTAAAACTGATTGTTCAGGCACGCTTTCAGCAATTCAGGGAGAGCGTGTCCTGCCGTTTATAAACTGAGTTCCCGCGATTTTTCCTCTGTGCTCTCTGTGCCTCTGCGGCTAAATTTCCGCCGTGCCGAAGTGGATCAAGTTCATCATTGCGATTTTGCTGCTGCCAGTTTGCGTCGGCGCGGCGCGGACGTTATGGCTGGTGTTGCACGCTTGCGGGAGCGTGGATACGACCTGGGTGCCACTTTTAGCTGGTGCCGCCTGCTGGGTGGGCATTTTTTTGCTGCTGCCCAAACCAATGTGGGTTTATGTGTTCGGGCACGAATTGACGCATGCGTTGTGGACATGGTTGTTTGGTGGTGAAGTCAAAAAAATGAAAGTCACGTCCAAGGGCGGGCACGTGGTTATTTCCAAAACCAATTTTCTCATCGCCCTCGCCCCCTATTTCTTTCCGCTCTACGCGGTCATCGTCGTCCTGGTGTTTGCGTTGGGCGATTTCATCTGGAACTGGCATGGCCAGTTGGTCTGGTTCCACCTTTTGGTTGGTGCCGCCTACGCTTTTCACCTCACGCTGACATTTCACGTCCTGAAAACCCGGCAGACGGACATTACGTCGCAGGGGTATCTGTTTTCCATCGTTGTGATTTTTCTCGGCAACATCAGCGTACTGTTGTTGGGCATCCCTTTGCTCACGGAGCGGGTCGGCATTCTGAAAGTATTCGGCTGGTGGTTTAAAAGTGTCGGCGACGTTTTTTTATGGCTGCAACGTGTCATCTGATCCGGCGATCGGGAGGCGTCCCCCAAAAATGTTAGCAATTCATTCTTGAATTGTCCGGACGTTTCGCTTCATCCTCGTTGTACTCTATGGATTTGGCTGACATTTTAGGACGTGAGCAAATCGTCCCCGAACTCCGAGCGGCGAACCGCTGGGAAGCGATTGACGAATTGATCGGCAATCTGGTCGCCACCGGGAAAATCCGGGCGGAAGATCGCGCCGCCGTGACCGCCGCCGTCAAGAAGCGCGAAACCTCCATGTCCACCGGCATCGGTTTTGGCATCGGCATCCCGCACGCTTCGACCGATCTGATCTTTGAAGTTGTCGGCGCCCTGGGCCGCTCCCGCACCGGGGTCAACTTCGACGCGCTGGATAATCAGCCGGTCAAGCTCGTCATGCTCTTCCTCGTTCCCCAAGGTCAATTTCAGAAACATCTCCATACCCTCGCCAATATCGCCAAGCTGTTGCATAAGGCCGATTTCCGGGAAGCGTTGGAAAAAGCTCCCGACGCCGACGCCATGCTTGGCATCATTCGTGAGTACGGTAAAAAATAGTTTTAAGCCACAGATTTACACAGATGAAACACGGATCGGGACGGGTTTCATAAATCATTCCGGATAAAAGTCCGAAATTGAATCCGGGTAATCCGTGAGATTCGTGTCAAAATTCTTTTCTTCGTGCGTGTTTAAGTTTTCTTCCGTTTGTGTTTCTTCGTGTGTTTTGAGTGTTTTGCGATTAAAATTTCTTCGTGCTGCCGCTTAACAAAATTGAATTAGCTCTGCAAACTGCCGTCCGCGAAATTTTGCCGGACGCCGATGTTTCTACCATTTTAGTTCGTCCATGTGACCCGAAATTTGGTGATTACCAAAGCAATGCGCTCATGTCGCTTGCAAAAATTTACAAACGTAATCCACGTCAGCTAGCAGAAGAGGTGCTGGTGAAACTAAACGTGGAACATGTTTGTGAAAAACCGGAAATCGCGGGTGCCGGCTTCCTGAATTTCCGATTGAAAAAAGCGGTGCTTGCGCAAACGCTCGAATCGGCCATGCGTGATGAGCATTTATTTTTTACTAAAACAGCAAAACCGAAAACGATCATCATTGATTTCAGTTCGCCCAATGTCGCCAAACCGATGCACGTCGGTCATATCCGCAGCACGGGTATTGGCGACGCGCTGCAGCGTATGTTGCGGCTGCTGGGACACAAGGTTGTTTCCGATAACCATATCGGCGACTGGGGCACGCAGTTCGGAAAATTACTTCTTGGCTGGAAACAGATTTTGGACCGTGAGGCGCTCAATCGTGACGCCATTGCAGAACTAGAGTGGCTTTATAAAGTTGTAAATTTTTGCAGTGATATTCCGAGGCATGAAGCTGCTGAATTGCATAATTTTCTTAAAGCAGTAAAGAGTATAAAAACATTAGAGGCAAAATGGTGGAATGAGGTTCGCAGATTGCCGATCGATGGATTTGAAACCCTTTGTAAAGTGGGACAAACTCCTGATTCGTCATCGACACCTAGAGATAAAATTTTCAAAACTTTCCTGAATCAGTTGTGGAAAATAGGCTTAGTAGATAAAAAATCAAAAATTCTAGTTCCAAAAAATAAAGCAGAACGCTTATTGAAATTTTTAATTTTTTGCAGTTCATCGAAGATCGACTTAATTGATTTGGCTCGAGAAGAATTAGTTAACCTACAAAACGGCGGAGCTGAAAACATTTCTATTTGGAGAGAGATGATTCATCTCTCCCAAATCCAGTTTGACACAATCTACGATCAACTTGGCGTGAAGTTTAATTTCGCGCTTGGTGAAAGCTTTTACAATCCATGGCTAGGTGAAGTTGTTGTGGAATTGCTCACGCGAGGCATTGCCCGCGAAAGCGAAGGTGCGGTGGGTGTGTTCAGCGATGGCTCCCTACCTCCGAAAGATGACCCGTTTCTTGTGAGCCGCGACGATGAATGGGTGTCTGATCCCGCATTAGTGCGTAAGAGTGATGGCGGTTTCAATTACATGACCACTGACTTGGCAACGATTGATTTTCGACTCAAAGTATGGTCGCCGGACGAAATCGTCTATGTAGTGGATGATAGGCAATCAGGCCATTTCAAAAAACTTTTTTTCACTTTTGCACGTTGGAAACCAAATAGTTTCAAAAAAACAAAACTTGTTCACGTTGGTTTTGGAAAAATTATGGGCGACGATGGCAAGCCATTTAAAACGCGCTCTGGAGATACTGTAAAACTTGGTGAATTACTCAATGAATCTGTGGATCGAGCTTTTAAAAATGTATCCGAAAAAAATCCAGAGATACCCCAATTTCAACGTAAAGAAATCGCTCGTATCGTGGGCATTGGCGCAGTGAAGTACGCCGACCTGTTGCCCAACCGCCAAAGTGATTACATTTTCAATTGGGACAAGATGCTCGCGTCGCAAGGCAACACCGCCCCCTATTTGCAATATGCCTACGCCCGCATCCGTAGTATTTTTCGTAAAGCGGGCAAAAATAGGATTCAGAATTTAGAGTCCAAAATCCAGGTGGAGGCGCCGGAGGAAATCGCGCTGGCGAAATATTTGTTGAACTTTGGCCTGACGCTCGAAGCGGCGGCGGAGGAATTCCGCCCGAATTATCTGTGCAATTACCTCTTTGAACTAGCCGTTCATTTTTCACGTTTCTTCGAAAATTGCCCGGTGCTAAAAGCCGAGGATGAAGCTACGCGCCAATCCCGTCTGGCCCTGTGCGATTTGACGGCGCGGGTTTTGAAACAAGGGCTGGCGACGCTTGGTATCGAGACAGTGGAACAGATGTAATGCCGGTTTGGCGGTCGTTGCCTGCGTTCGGTGCTTTGGTCTGGTTTAGGGCGCGTTTTCAAACTTTAGCATAGGTGGTGGGTTGCGCTGCGACCCCTTATGACTGCGTAGCAATCCCTTTGTGGTGTGGTTGGTTACCGGACGTTTTCTTTTCGTCGCCTGACGCTGCGCTCGGCGACGACTTTGGCCGCAGCGCAGCCAAAGCCACCAACTGCGCCATCGGGTTGTGCCTTGCCTTGGGCGATTGGTGGAACTTTTTAGATGTGCAGCTGGGCAAGTTGAAGTAGGTTTATGGGAAGGGAATGCGTCGCTCATTATCCATTTTGATTCTGCTCCTGGCCGGGTTGCGCGCCGAGGCTGTCATTGATGTTTCGTTGCAGATGCAATTAGGCAATCCCTCCGGCGCCCAGGCCGATACGAACAATCACGACCATTATCTCATTCAACGCCCGGTTGAGGCCATTGATTACCGCGATAATCTGGGGCAGCCGAATTGGGCGAGCTGGGATTTGACCGCCGCCGATGTCGGCGACATCAACCGCAACAGTTCGTTTTACACCGATACCAACCTGCCGCCGAATTTTTATCGAGTCACCCCCGACGATTATGATGGGGTGGGAAATATCGGTTTTGCCCGCGGTCATTTGTGTCCTTCCGAAGATCGTACCGACACGACGAACGACAATAAAATGGTGTTCTATATGTCCAACATCATGCCGCAGGATGCCATCAATAATTCCGGCGTCTGGGGCACTTTTGAAGGGTATTGCCGCTCACTGACGCAATCGAATGAATTGCTCATCGTCTGCGGCCCGGGTGGATTTGATGGCACGCGGCTTAATACCAACGGCCCGGTGTTCATTCCAACGTTCGTCTGGAAAATTGCCGTGGTCGTTCCGCTCGGCAGTGGCACGGCAACCAACCGGATCACCACGGCTACCCGGGTGATCGCGTTGAAAATCCCCAATACGGATGCTGCCACCAATCTTTGGCCGGAATATGTCACCACGGCTCGCCAGATTGAGGCGGACACCGGTTTAACTTTCTTTACGGGATTGCCGACGAATGTCGCGACGGCCTTGCGCAATAAAGTGGACGGCCAGTTCGCCAGCACCCTGGTGGGTTGGGACGTTAGCGGTGTGACCGGAAGCGGCGTGTCACCATTTGCGTCGACCACGAATAGTCCCGGGCTGACGATTGGTGGCCTGACGCGTGGCAGTGGCATCACTGCCAGTTCCTTGTCGGGAGGCTGGGGCGGGGCTAATTTCAGTAGTACGACTGCGGCTGCGGCCATTGCTGCTGATAAAGTTTTTACCTTTAGCGTGATGGCAAAAACCAATTATCAGGTTAATTATACCGCCGTCAGCCAGTTCAGCTATCGTCGTTCCATGACCGGCCCGACCAACGGGGTTTTGCAGTATGAAATTGACGGCGGCCCCTTCACTGATATTGCTGATTTGTCGTATTCTACGAGTAGTTCTTCCGGTGGGGCGGTCGGACCAATTGATTTATCGGGAATTGCGGCTTTACAAGGTGTGGGTGCAGGCACAAACGTGACCTTCCGCATTGTCAATTATGACGGCGGCACGTCCGGTACATGGTATCTTTTCAAGGACTCCACGCAACCTACCGCCGCCACAGATCTGGAATTGCAGGGTGAAGTATGGCCCAGCAGCCTGCCAATCTTGGCGCTTCAATGGATCAATTCGAACTTGATCCTTTCGTGGCCGGTCCTCTATGGCAGTTATACGCTGCAACAGAGTGGCGATCTGGGTGCGGCCGATTGGTTTAATGCCAATCTTACGACCAGCACGAATAGCGGAATCATCAGCGTGACCGTGCCTTCAACGCAAGGCGCGGCGTTCTTCCGGTTGTTTCATCCTTGAAGGCGGAGGTGGCAACTACTCGTAAAATTTCGTTGCGCTTTTGTAACAAAAATTAATCACTAATTTTGCTTGAAATTTAGGCAGTGATGTATAATCTCAAGACGAATTAAGGAGTAATGACGGAAGCGGTAGTTGATAGATCTAATCAGGGAAACATAAAATTAATACCATCTACATGAAAAAAGCCTTCATTTTCAATTTGATTACCATTGCAACTTTGATTTGCAGTCAATCCAGCAAAGCAGGTACTACCAATACAGTTTATTGGAATTTTAATACTGCCGCCCCAACTTCTGGAGTCTTTTCTGGGCTGACTGTTTCTTCCTTGAGTCAGGGCAATAATCATGGCACGACCACATTGATTAGCACTACATCAGCTTCATCTGGCTACACTACTGCCGCTGGTTTTACTGCCAGCGGAACTGGTAATGCTGGTGCAGCTGTTTTTACCAACGCTCCGTTCAGTACCGCCACTTCGACCTATTTTCAATTTGATGTTTCTCTCTCAGCCGCCGCTGGTGCAGCGTATCAAGTCAGCCAAATTTACGATATTTCATTGGGGGCGCGTGCAACGTCAACTGGCCCGCAATTGCTTTCATTATATTCCAGTACGGATGATTTTACTTCGGATTTTACTTCCATAGCTTCGCTATCAATCCCTAATAATTCTGCTTGGGTGGCTCGTGACTTTTCCAACATTGCGATTAGTCTTCCCGAAGATGGCAGCACCGTGTCATTTCGAATTTACGCGTCAAATGGTGTGGGAAACGCAACGTCGGGCACAGCTAATTTGCGTATTGATGACTTAAGTTTTACCGTTTCCTCTGTTCCCGAACCTTCCACCATTGCCTTGGCAACGATGGGTGGTCTCGCCTGTTTGATGGCCGTGCGTCGGAAACGTTGATCGGGTTCGTGGATAATTTGCGAAGAGCCGGAGAGATCCGGCTCTTTTTTTATTTTCCAGGCGATGATTCAACATGCTTTGCAGAAAAGATCTGGTGGTTTTATGCTGGGCGAACCCGGCCCCTCATCCCGCCCTTCTCCCGCAATAGGAGAAGTTTGCCGTCGCCGGCGATGATTCGTTTGTCCTGCCGCCTTTATCCAGCGCACGGTGCGGAAACAATTCCCATTCTCATATCCAGTTGTCCCTTTTGGACGACATTTTAGCCGGGTTAATTATTCAAAATTTCCAGCCGGATTCATCGGATGCTGCCGGATTCGTTTAAATCCGGTTAATTTTGTAAATTCTGTCGAAAAAAGTTTCTCCAAAGCACATTTACGTGCGAATAAAATGAATTTCATCGCGTTGCCGTTCCCATTTTGACATCTTTTCCTCGATGACGTGGACGGAAAAACTGCTGACTGAACTCATCGCGCTGCCCAGCGTGAATCCTGCCTTTGCCGCCCACAGCGGAGTCTCAACAAATTCCAGCCATTCGGTATTTGGTGAAAAAAATGTCGCCGATTTTCTTGCGGCAACGGCGGCGACGGCTGGGTTGGATGTTGAATTTCAAGCGGTTCTGCCCGGCCGTGCCAATTTGATTGCGCGGTTGCGGCCAAAAAACAAGGTCAAACAGACCATCCTGCTCGCGCCGCACTTGGATACGGTTGTGGCGGACGAAAAACAATTCACCCCGCAACGCAAAGGCGGGCGGCTTTACGGTCGGGGCGCTTGCGACACGAAAGGGTCGGTTGCCGCCATGCTGTCGGCCTTGATCGCACTGGCAAAGGCCAAAACGCGTCCGTTGGAAACGGAAATCATCTTTGCCGGATTGATTGATGAGGAGAATGCGCAGGCCGGCTCGCGCGCCCTCGTCAAAAAATTCAAGGCGGATCTGGCCATCGTCGGCGAGCCAACCCGCTGCCAGATCGTTACGGCGCATAAAGGCAGTCTGTGGCTGCGCCTGGAGACGCGCGGACGCGCGGCGCACGGCGCCACGCCGCATCTGGGCAAAAATGCGGTGCATGAAATGGCGAGGGTGGTGGATGTTTTAGAAACGGCGTATGCGGCGCAATTGCGGCAACGCAAACACAAATTGCTCGGCACTGGTACGGTGAACGTGGGGAAAATTTCGGGTGGCAAGCAGCCTAATATCGTTCCCGATCAGTGTGAAATTTTGGTGGATCGCCGGACGTTGCCGGGCGAAACCGAAGCTGGTGTCCGGCGTGAGATCATCGCCCGGTTACAGGCGAAAAAATTGTCCGCCCGGATTACCAGCGATAAATCAGTGCCTTGCCTGGCGCTGGAGACGGATTATAAACGACCATTGGTGCAGGCGTTTTTCCGCAGCGTTGGGCAGGCCAAGCCGATTGGCGTGGATTATTTTTGCGATGCCGCCGTGCTGGCCGCCGGCGGGATTCCCAGCATTGTGTTCGGTCCGGGTGACATCGCGCAGGCGCATACGGCTGATGAATGGATTTCGCTGGCGGGGCTTGAACGGGCGCAGGCGCTGCTGGTCAAATTCTTCAATTCATTGCCGTGATGAAGTTTGCCACCAACCTTCCATGTGTTACATCGCTGAACATGCTTTAATCCGGCCGAAAAAATAAATTCATGAGTTCAGAAAAGAACGGAATAATACCGACGATTGACCATAAGCCGCATGCGGCTTTTTTTCGCCAGAGCGGTTGGCTGATGATTTCGGCGGTGGTTGCCGGTGCCTTGGCGTTAGGCGTGCATTTTTTGGCAAAATCAGAGTCCGTTTCCGAAGCGCAATACGCTGCTTTTGGGACGCTTTTGATGGTGGTGGCCTGTCTGCCGACGATGCCATTGCAGATGATCTTCACGCAGCAGACGGCCTTGACGCTGGCGACCGGTCGTGAACGGCAGTTGTCCGGCATGATCCGCCAGCTTTGGTTCTGGCTCACGGTGTTATGGTTGGTCTTGGCGGTGGTGGTATATGTATTCCAAAAAGATATCGTGGCTGGCTGGCAGTTGCCGGACGCGCGGGGGTTGTGGGTGACCTTATTGCTGTTGCTATTTTCCCTGTGGCTGCCGTTGTTTTCAGGGATACTACAAGGGCGTCAGGATTTTTTCTGGTTGGGTTGGTCGGCGATTTTGGGCGGGGCGGGGCGAATTGTCGGGGCGGTGGTTTTGGTACTGGCTTTGGGCTTTGGTTCGGAAGGAATGATGACGGGTGCCTTGATTGGGGTTGGTTTTGGCGCCGTGATCACCATTTGGCGGACGCGGGATTTATGGTCGTTGTCGCCGGAAAAGTTTGACCGGAAAAGTTTGTGGCACCAGGTAACGCCGCTGTTGCTGGGATTTGGCGCCTGCCAATTTTTGTTCACCGCCGATACGATGTATGCGAAGGCTTACTTCAATGACGAACAGATGGGGCCTTACGTGGCGGCTGGAACATTATCCCGCGGCTTGCTCTGGCTGGTGCTGCCGCTGGCCTCGGTCATGTTTCCAAAAATTGTGCAAAGCAATGCCAAGGCCGAAAAGAACAATCTTTTTGGCGTCGTCGTTTTGGGCACGGCGGTGCTGACCCTTTGCGGCGGCTTGGGGTTGTGGCTGGTGGGGCCGTTGGTGATCAAGATCGCTTTCCGTTCCGCCTACTTGGGCGCCGTGGACCTCATTCCCTGGTATGCCATTGCGATGGTTCCGTTGGCGATGGCCAATGTTTTGGTAAATGACCTGCTCGCACGTGGACGTTACGCAGTGGTGCCGTTGACGGTGGTGCTCGCCATGGCTTATGGCTTGACGCTGCCAAGGATGATAAATCATTTTCCCGGCCGGATTGAAGTGGTGCTGCAAACTCTGGCGGTTTTCAATTTCCTGCTGTTCCTCGTGTGCGCCTGGTTCACTTGGGGCGCTCCGGGCCGGGGCCGGCCGGCCGATGGAAAATAGCGGAGGTGCTGATCAACTGCCGCCGGGTGGCAATGGTTATTTCGGCTTTTGCCGCTGGCCGGAGGATAGCGGCAGCGGCGCCCGCAGTTTGCGATAGACCCAGGCTTCCAGCGGGCGCAAGGGTCTGAGCATTTTGTAAAACGGCGAGTAGATCAGCCGCACGCGCACGACGGACAAAAACATCGTCAACGAAGACCGGAACACGGACGAAGTGACTTTTGAGCCCAGCATGTCCGTCCATTCAATCGGAATCTCCCGCACCCGCAGGCCGGCATATTTCAAGGCCACCAGCAAGTTCACGTCGAACGCCAGGTCGGCGATGCGCAGGCTGGAGTGGATTTTTTCGACTGCCTCGCGCCGCAATAGTTTGCACGGACACTGCGTGTCCTTGATGTGCAGCCAGAATAGAACTTCGACGATGGAATGAAAGCTGCGGCTGATGAAACGGCGGAAGCCGGATTGCTTTTGCAACAGCACGCTTTCCGGCAGCCAGCGTGAACCGATCGCACAATCGGCTTCAGCCATGAACGGGATCAGTTTAAAAAATGCCGCCGGGCCGGTCGCACCGTCCGCGTCCACATAGCCGATCAAATCCGCATGGCCTGCCAGCTTGAGGCCTTCGATCAAGGCGCCGCCTTTGCCGATCGGTGCGGGGAAATCCAGCCAGCTGACCGTCGGGGAATCCCTGGCGACACGTTGCACCACGCCGAGGGTGTTGTCACGGCACCCGTTCAAGACGACGACCAGTTGAAATTTACCGGAATAATTGCGCCCGAAAAAATCGGCAAATTCACGCAACATCGGTTCAATGCGCGCTTCTTCGTTGTAAGCCGGGATCAAAATCAGGAGGCTGGGCTCGGGCACGCGCATTCAGTAACAGAAACTTGCCCGGCAGGCAATCTTGGGAATAAGCCCAGCGGGTGCCGTGCCGGATTGCGGAAAAGGATCGCTGACCATTCAACCTGACCCGCCGCATCGGCGGCGATGATTTCTGGGTTGCGCGAGGCTGGCCGCCGTTTTGTTCGCCTTTGAAATCCTCGCGGCAGGCTTGGCATTTGCGCTTGACGGGTTGGAGTGGAATCTCTACTTTCCTCAGACTAAAGCGGTGTTCTTGCTGGCTGGCCAGCGTGCGAAAGTCGGAGACAAAGGTCTTTCCGACTTTTTTATTCGCCAGATGAAGTGAGAACGCTTGCCGCATTGTCCATATGAATGCTGATTTTTTAGCGGGATTGGAATTTTGGGAACGTGAAAAAGGCGTCAGTCGTGAAACCCTCATGACTGCCGTCCAGGAAGCGTTGTTGCAAGCCGCCAAGAAAGCCGTCGGCCCCGCGCGGGAATTGCGCGTGGACATGGATGCCAAATCCGGCGATATTCGCGCTTTTGCCAAATTAATCGTCGCGGAAAAAGTCATTTCCCAACACGACCAGATTTCCGTTTACGACGCCCGCAAGATCAAGGCGGATGCCAAAGTTGGTGACGAAATTGAAAAGGAAGTGACGCCCACCGGTTTCGGCCGGGTCGCGGCGCAATATGCCAAGCAGGCGTTGATGCAAAAAGTCCGGCAGGCGGAAAAAGCCATGCTGCTGGCAGAATTTAAAGACCGCGTGGGTGATATCGTCAGCGGTTCCGTACGCCGGTTTGACCGGTCGGACGTGATCCTGGACCTCGGCAAATATGAGGCGATCATGCCCAACAAAGAGCGGGTGCCGACGGAAGAATATCAAGTCGGCGAACGCATCCGTTGCTACGTCAAGGCCGTGCAGGAAGGTTCACACGGACCGGAAATCATTTTGTCCCGTGCCGATCCCCGGTTCATCATCAAGCTGTTTTCCGTGGAAGTCTCGGAAATCAACGACGGCACGATTGAGATCAAGGGTATTGCGCGTGAACCCGGTTTCCGCACGAAAATGGCCGTTTATTCGCGCGATCCCAAAGTGGATCCCGTCGGTGCCTGTGTTGGCATGCGTGGTCAGCGGGTAAAAAACATTGTTCGTGAATTGAACAATGAAAAGGTGGATGTCATTCCCTGGTCGGCGGACATCAAGGCCTTTGTCACGAAGGCGCTGGAACCGGCGCAATTGAAGAGCATCGAGCTTCAGGAAAAGGGCAAGCGCGTTAAGATCTTGGTGGCGGAAGATCAATTGTCACTCGCCATCGGCAAGCGCGGCCAGAACGCGCGGTTGACGGCGCGGTTGACCGGTTGGGAAGTGGATATTGATGCCGAGCACGTCATTGGTTTTGAGGAAAAAGTGGCGGAAGCAGTGGCGCAGATCGCCACCATTCCGGGGATCACCCGTGAACAAGCCGACGCGCTGGTACATGCCGGGATCACCCGTTTGGAAGATTTGCTGTCGGCGGAAGCCAGCGATATTGCTGATCTGCCGGCCATTGGTGAAAACGCGGCGGCGATTTTGGAAGCGGCGCAGGCTGAAGGCGCCCGACGCGCCAAGAGTTGAAAGAGTTAATTTTGTGACCTTGACCGGAAACATTTTTGTTTTTGCGATTTGAGCCATGAAGGCCAATTGTTCAATCCGGTCGAGGCTGGTAAAAAAAATTTATGCCCGTTCGTATCTACGACATCGCGAAGAAATTTGGCCTGGAGAGCAAAGAAATTCTCACCAAGGCCAAATCGCTGGGCATTGCCGCCGCCAAAGTTCCGTCGAGTTCGCTGGATAAGATCAGTGCCGAATGGCTTGAAGGCGAAATTTTAAAGGATCGCCCGGATGTCGCCGCCCGTCTGTCCGGGCCGCCCGTTGCCGAAACTCCCAAAGCCGCCCCCGTCGAGGAGAAAATTGTTTTCATTCACGCCCCGCCACCGGAACCCGAACCCGTCGCGGAAGTAAAACCGGAACCCGAATTGATGCCGGAACCGGAAGCCCCAGCGGCTCCAATTGTCATCGAGACTCCGTCCACGCCCGCCGTGGTGGTTGCAGAATCACCAAAGCCCGCAGCCCCGGTAGCACCTACGCCCGCACCAGCCGCTGAGGCGCCAGTCGTTCCACCCACTCCGGTTGTTCCGCCTGAACCGCCGAAAACACAGATCGGCGCCTTGGTCGGCCGGATTCAATTGCCGGTGCGTCCTGGATCTTCCCGCCCGGGCGAACGCGGCAACGAGCGCGGCAATGATCGTGGACCACGTCCCGGCCAGCCGGCGCCGCCGGCCAATCGTCCCGGCCAATTCCCGCCGCGCGGGGGTGATACCCGTGCGCCGTTTGGCCAGCGCGGCCGTGATGGCCGTCCGCAGCAAAATTTCCGCGATCAAAGCAAGCCGGCGGCGCCCGCGCAGCCGAAATTTGTCGCCCCGGTTGGTGGTGAAGTCATCATCATGAAACCGCCGATCGTTGTCCGCGAACTGGCGGAACGGTTGAAGCAAAAGCCGTTCAAGATCATCGCGGATTTGATGGGTTTGAATGTTTTCGCCACCGTCAACCAGACGGTGGATGAAAAGATTGCGATGCAATTGAGCGCAAAATACGGCTTCCGTTTTGAAGCCGAAAAACGCGCGAAGGGCGAAGGCGTGGTGCATGCGCCGGTCAAAAAGATCGAACTTGATATTGACGACAAGCCGGAAGATTTGAAGCCGCGCGCGCCGGTCGTGACCATCATGGGGCACGTTGACCACGGCAAAACGTCGTTGTTGGACGTCATCCGCAAGGCAAATGTGGTTGCGGGCGAAGCGGGCGGCATCACGCAACATATCGGTGCTTACACGATTGCCGTGCCGCATCCCGAGCGGAAAGCGGAACTCGCGCAGATCACTTTTCTCGATACGCCCGGCCATGCAGCGTTCAGCTCCATGCGCGCCCGCGGCGCAAACGTGACCGACATCGTTGTGCTCGTGGTCGCCGCGAATGACGGGGTCATGCCGCAAACCTTGGAAGCGCTTGCGCACGCCAAGGCGGCCAAAGTGCCGATTCTCGTGGCGGTCAACAAGATTGACCATCCCAACGCGAACGCGCTGCGCGTGCGCCAGCAATTACAGGACAAAGGACTGGTGCCGGATGATTGGGGTGGCGACACGATTTTCGTCGAATGTTCCGCGCTGACCAAGCAGGGCATTGATAAATTGCTGGAGATGATTTTGCTCCAGGCAGACCTGCTGGAGTTGAAGGCGAACCCGGACCGCAATGCCAAGGGCAACGTCATCGAATCCGGGGTCGCGCCCGGCGGTCCAACGGCGACGGTTTTGGTGCGCAAAGGCACGCTGCACCTCGGCGACGTGATTATTTGCGGCGAGTACTACGGCAAAGTGCGGGCGTTGATCAATGAAGAAGGCCAGCGCCTCAAGGAAGCCGGTCCCTCCGTGGCGGTAAGCATCCTGGGTTTGAATGGCGTGCCGGAAGCCGGCTGGGAATTCAGTTCCGTGGATGATGAAAAATCCGCCCGGGCGCTGGCTGAAGAGCGCGCGCAAACCGCGAAGAGCGAAGACCTGGAAAGCCGCTCCAAGGTCACGCTGGAAAATCTTTTTGCCTCGCTCGAAGCGGCGCAGAACAAAGTGTTGCGCATCGTTGTGAAGGCCGACACGCAAGGTTCGGTCGAAGCGATCGTCGAAGCCTTGAAAAAAATCGAATCCGGCAAGGTTTCGCTGGAAGTGTTGCACAGCGCGGTCGGTGCCATCACCGAAAACGACGTCTCGATGGCTTCCGCTTCCGGTGGCGTCATCCTCGGTTTTCACACGCGCGTGGACAGCACGGCGGCGGAAAAGGCGAAGCACACGGGCGTGCAGATCAAGCTGTACGCGATCATCTACGAATTGATTGACCAGGTGAAGGATTCGATGGCCGGCCTGCTCGATCCGGACTTGAAGGAAGTCATCGTCGGCTCGGCGGAAGTGCGGCAGATTTTCGAATTATCCAAGGGCGTGCCGGTGGCGGGTTGCATGGTCAGCACTGGTCGCATCGTGCGCGGCAAAGTCCGCGTGCGCCGCCGCAAGGACATCATTTACGAAGGCATCCTGCAATCGCTCCGGCGGTTCCAGGACGAAGTCAACGAAGTGCGCGCCGGCATGGAATGCGGTCTCCGCATCGAAGGCTACAGCGAATTTCAGGTCGGCGACGCCATTGAATGTTACTCGGTGGAGAAAGTTGCGGCGAAGTTATAAAACCGTTGAACCCGCAGTTCGATTTGCGGTCCAACATAGTAACGATTGAAAGAACACCATGCCCGGTTTGCGACATGAACGTGTGCGCGAGTTGTTGAAGCGTGAGATCGGCGAGGCCATCCGCCGCGAATTCCACGTCAACGACGTGGGGTTGATCACGGTCAACGATGTGGATGTTGGCGGCGATTTGCGGACCGCCGTGGTCTTTGTCAGCATTCTGGGCAATGCCGGCCAGCAGAAACGCGGGGTGACCGTGCTCAACGACAATCGCATCCGCATTCAAGGCATGGTTGCCAAGGCCGTCATCTTGAAATTCACACCGACTTTGAAGTTTGTGGTGGACGATTCCATTGTGCGCGGGAATCGCGTGTTGCAGATCATCGAAGATCTGGAAAAAGATGCTTCCGTCCCGCCGGCGCCTGACGCTGGTAAATGACGTTGATGAAAACGCCGTGTTTTATTCCCGTTTCCCTGCCCGCTTTCCAGCCGGTCATCGGCGTTTGATTTTTCCCAAATGAAATCGTATCCCAAAGTCATTGATCGCATTCTCGAAGTCATCCGCGAACACAAGACTTTTTGCATCGTCGGCCACGTGCGGCCCGATGGTGACTGCATCGGTTCCCAGCTCGCGCTCGCGCTCGCCTTGCGCAATGACGGCAAGCAAGTCACCGTTTGGAATCAGGACAGCATTCCGCAAAAGTATAAATTTCTTAATACGGAGGGCCTGTTCCACAAGCCGAAGTCCGGCGAAAAATTCGACTGCGTGATTGCCACCGATTGCGCCAGTTTTGAGCGGCTGGGCAAAGTGGGTGAATGTATCAAGGACCGTAAAATTTTTATCAATATTGACCATCATATCAGCAATCCGCGTTATGCCGATGTGAACTGGGTTTCGCCGCGCGAACCTTCCTGCGGGGAATTGATCTATCGCCTGCTTAAAGTCGCGCGCTGGCCGATCACCAAGCCCATCGCCGATCTGCTTTTTACCGCGATCTCAACCGACACGGGTTCGTTCCAATATTCGAACACGCGTTCCGGCACATTCCATGCGGGGGCCGAGTTGGTCACGCGGGGTGCGGATCTGGCGACCATCGGCAATGAGGTATATCAATCGTATCCGCTTTCCCGCGCGAAATTGCTGAAGCATGTTTACAGCAAATTCCGGCTCACGGCCGACGATCGCATCGCCTGGTTCTGGTTGAAAAAAGCGGATTTTTCCCGTACCGGCGCCGAGAGTGATGATACCGAAGGCTTGATTGATCATATTCGCGCGATTGAACCGGTGGTGGTCGCTTGTGTCTTCGAAGAGGTTGAACCCGGCCTTACGCGCATCAGCCTGCGTTCTAAAAGCAGCCGGGTGAATGTCAGCGCCATCTGTGGTGAATTCGGCGGTGGCGGCCATCCGGCCGCGGCGGGCGCGCGCATCGCTGGCAAGCCGCTGGCGGTGCAACGCAAAGTGATAGCAGCGATCAAACGGGCCCTCAAGGCGGCGAAGTAATTAGTGATTTTATGCAAGATTTTTCCGCGCTGGACGGCGCCATTCTCGTTGATAAACCCTCCGGCCCGACATCACACGATGTGGTGGATGCGATCCGGCGCAAGTTCGGCATCAAAAAAGTCGGCCATTGCGGCACGTTGGACCCCAATGCCACCGGCTTGCTCATCATCGTGCTGGGGCGGGGTACAAAATTGTCCGAACGCCTGATGGGCGATGACAAGGTTTACGAAGGCACCGTCAAATTCGGCGAGTCCACTGACAGCTATGATTCCGACGGTGAATTGACTGGCTCACTGCCCGTGATGCCGATGACCCTGGATGAATTAAATCAGGAAGCCGCAGCGTTCATTGGCGATTTGATGCAGGTGCCGCCGATGGTTTCGGCGATCAAGAAAGGTGGCGTGCCGCTCTATAAACTCGCCCGCAAGGGCATCGAAGTGGAGCGCGAACCGCGCCTGATCCACATCTACAATTTTCGCTTCACCGACTACACTGAACCGTTGGGCCAATTTCGCGTCGCCTGCACCAAGGGCACTTACATTCGCAGCCTGGCGCATGACCTGGGCCAGAAACTCGGCTGCGGCGCGCATTTGACGACCCTGCGGCGCAGCGCCTCCGGCAAATTTGATGTGGCGGAGGCCAAGCCGCTCGATGAAATATTACGGATGAGCACGTCCGAATTTGAAAAGCGGGTGATTCCGTATTTGAAACTGGCGGTGGCTTGATCCCGGCGCTTTGCAAGCAGACGATTTTCCGTGTTTCATCTGGATTTCATTTGTGAAAAACTGGGGTTGAAAATTTTGTGAGAATCATCCGCGCGGCAAATGAACTGGGCAACGGCAACCGCAAGGTTTGCCTCGCCATCGGCGTCTTTGACGGGGTGCATCTTGGGCATCAACAGATCATCCGGCAAACGATTGCCGATGCCCAGTTGCATGACGCGGTGGCCCTTGTCATCACGTTTGACCGGCATCCTAATTCCGTGGTGGCACCGGAGCGCGTGCCGCCGATGATCTACAGTACTTCGCAAAAATATCGGGCCGTGGCCGCCCTGGGCGCGGATGCGTTATTGGAAATTCATTTTGACCGGGATTTCAGTGAAAAGCCGGGAGAAACCTTTATCCGTGAACTGGCGCAGGCGTTTGGCAGGATTCACAGCGTTTGTGTCGGTGCGGATTTTGTGTTTGGTCATAAACGCAGCGGCAACGTCGAGTTGTTGAAACAATTGGGCGCACAGTTGAGTTTCCAGGTTCACGGATTGGCGGCGGTGGCGTTGGACGGCCACGTCGTGAGCAGCACGCGGATTCGCGAAGTGATCCGGGCGGGCGATTTTGATGCCGCCAGCCAGATGCTTGGCCGGCCTTACACGATTTGCGGCCGTGTGGTCGAAGGTGATCGCCTGGGTCAAAAGCTCGGTTTTCCAACGGCGAATCTGGAGGCAACCTCACTGACCTTGCCGCCGAACGGGGTTTACGCCGCCGCAACCAAGCTGAACGGGCAATTTTATCGTGCGGCCTTGAATATTGGTTTGCGGCCCACGGTGGCTTCCGCCAAACCGGTTTTGCGGGTGGAAGCACATTTGCTCGATTTCAGCGGCAACCTTTATGGAGCAGAATTGGAGCTGGAAATGGGCGAAAAACTGCGAGACGAACGTAAATTCGCTTCAACTGAGGAATTGCGCAAGCAAATCGCGCTGGATGTGTCCCAAGTGCGGACACTGCTTTAAAGAATCGGCATAGTTTGCTGATTTTTGACTGGAAAATGCAGCTTTACCCCTGTGCCTACCCATTGTAAAGCAAGATTAAGCTTGAATTTTCAGGAAATACAGCTATTCTGAACGTCGCGTCAGTCTTCTGGAGTTCGCGATTCCCAAGATAAGAGACAAATTCGTGGGTTAGTCGTCAGAAGCCGTGATTCGCAGCTTGGAAGTATGTACCTATCCAAGCTGAATGAACTGAAACGGATTTTCCCGGTCAGATACCTTTATGTTGAAACGCAAAGTTACGGCGCCGAAAAGTGCGTCGCGCGATAGTCGTCGCAAAGACAAGCCAGCCAAGGCCAAAACGCCTCCGGCTCGTCGGCGATTTGTCATTTCCAGCAAAGCTCTCAAACCTGAAGCCAAGCCTGAAACCCCCAAAACGGAATCAGTTAAAAGCAAAGCTTCCGCGCCGGTCGCTGCGGCTTCGGCCAAGCTGGTAAAAACCACGAATGGACAGCCCGCTGCGGCTCCCGCGACAACGACACCGCTTTTGACCTCGGTTGATCTGACGGAAACGATCAAGACGCTCGTGCATCTCGGTCAGGAAAACGGCTACGTCACGTACGACGACATCAATGACATCCTGCCGGATAATCTGAGCCCTGATGATCTCGACGCCTTATTGACGAAGCTGCGCAGCCTGGACGTGGAAATCGTCATGGACGCGGCTGAAGTTGAACGCGCCGAACGCAAGCAGCCTGAGCATCAGGAAGAAGCGGCGGACGAAGATTCACGCCTGGAAATTTTGGACGATCCGGTTCGCATGTACATGAACCAGATGGGCAAGGTTCCCTTGCTCACGCGCGAACAGGAAGTCGAGATCTGCAAGAAGATTGAGGAAGCTGAAATCTCAATGAAGGGCATCATTTACGCCCTCGGTTTTACGGCAAAGGAACACATTGCCATTGCGGAAAAATTATTGTCCGATCCGCCCAAGGAACGTTTCGACCGCGTGATTGTTGACAAAAAGATCGCCAATCGTGAAGGTCATCTGAAAGACATGCGTTCGCTGATCAAGAAGGTTCACGCCGCTGATCAAAAGGTGGATGAAAAGTATTTCGCGTGGCAGAAAGCCCAGCAAAAGGGCCGCAAAGAAGCCCTCGCCAAAGAACTGCACAAGATGAGCGTGAAGTTGCAGGAGATGTTCGCGAAGTTTTATTACAAGCAGAAAGTCGCCGAGGAAATGATCGTGGTGGCCGGTAACATCCACGAAAAATTCCAGGCCAGCCTGCGTCACCTGGCGGAATTGGAAACGCACCGCAACACGTCGGAAAAACGGACGGCCGTGGAAGCTGAAGAGCATAAGGTCGCCACGCTGGAACAGTTCGTGCGGATGCCGCGCGAAGATTTTTACAAGTCCTTCAAAGATTTGAAGGCCGCCGCTGACCGCGGTTTGAAGGCGAAAACACACATGGCGGAAGCCAATCTGCGCCTGGTTGTTTCCGTGGCCAAAAAATATACCAACCGCGGCCAGTCGTTCCTGGATTTGATCCAGGAAGGCAACATCGGCTTGATGAAGGGCGTGGAGAAGTTTGAATACCGTCGCGGTTACAAGTTTTCCACCTACGCGATCTGGTGGATCCGGCAGGCGATTACACGGTCCATCGCGGACCAGGCGCGCACGATCCGTATTCCCGTGCACATGATTGAGATCATGAACAAGCTCTGGCGTGCGCAGAAACAGCTGACGCAGGAGTTGGGACGCGAACCCACCCCGGAAGAACTGGCGGACGAAATGCACATGCCGGTCGCGCGCATCCACGCGTTGCTGAAGATGGCCCAACAACCAGTTTCCCTGCACGCACCCGTCGGTGACGACGGCGATGTGAGCGTCGGTGATTTCATTGAAGACAAATCGGCGGAAAATCCGTCGGACGTGACGAGTTACAGTTTGTTGCGTGAAAAATTGAGCGACGTCCTGACGACGTTGACCGAACGTGAACGCAAGATTTTGGAAATGCGTTTCGGTTTGCTCGACGGTTACGAACGCACGCTCGAAGAGATCGGCAAGATGTATAACGTCACGCGCGAACGCATCCGCCAGATCGAAGCGAAGGCATTGCGCAAGCTGCGTCATCCGACCCGCGTACGCCATCTGCAAGGCTTCCTTGAAGGTGCCGAACCAGCCTAAGGGAAGATGAATTCGAAAGCCGCCCGCAATTTTCATTGCGGGCGGCTTTATTTTTGGCGGATATGCAATGGGTGGGATCGGTCGCGCTGCGGCTAATTTTGCCTGCACCGCAGGCACTTTGTGTCGTGGTTAGTGACTGGATGCTTTCTTTTCGTCGGCCGACGCTGCGCTCGGCGACGACTTTGGTCGCAGCGCGACCAAAGCCACCAGCGGTGCCGATATCATGACGTTTAGCTACGTGACTCCCGAGCGGAGCGATACTTCGCCCGAACGTGTTCACGCTTCTATCCTAGCGTGAGGCGTTTGTTAAAACGCTATAAATCAAATAGCGAACCGCTATTTTTGCGGGCCAATTTTAGTTTCAGACCTGGATGGGCAGGATCAACATGGCGCGTCCGCTTTGATAAAGACGGCGCTGCAATTCAAAGACCGTATGATTGTGCAGCCAGCGGGTGATCAGGCTTTCGTCTTTGAACACCAGCTGGCCGGCGAAAAATTGCGCCTGGGGAAATTTTTCGGCGAGGATATTGCATTGGTGGGTCGCTTCATCAACGATATCCGTGCCCAAGGCGATATGCGCCTCGGCGTAGAATCCGCGTTTGGTCATGTAAGTGACATAGCGGTCCACCGCCGTGCGGGAATGTTCCCGCAAATTATCCACCTCCGCTGCCCCTTTGAAATTACCCGCGTCGAGCACCCCGACCTGCACAAAAACATAATTGGTATAAATCTTGGGAAACATGCGGGTGACAGCTAGGAGCGTATGCAAGCCAAGACCATTGAAACCATTGACCATGAACACGGCGGTGCGGGCATTAGGATCGCAAGGCACGGGGGTTGCCGGCGCGGTTTGGATCCCGGAAACCGCTTCGTCGGCCAGCGCGACCGCCACCAGTTCATTGAGGCGGTATAGTTTTTTCTGGGTCTGGCGATAATGATGTTTTACCCAGAACGATATTCCCACCAGAGCACCGGTGACGAGCAACGTGGCCCAGCCGCCTTCAAAAAATTTCGTGATGCAGAGCGAAATCAAGATGCCACTGGTCAAGAAGAGGCCAAAACCGTTGATGAATAATTTTTTCTGCCAGTGCGGTGTGCGGGCCCGTTCCTGCCACCAATGCCGCACCATGCCCAATTGCGAAAGGCTGAAGGTGACGAACACATTGATGCTATAGAGAACTACCAGTTCATTCACGGACGCGCCGGTGAAGAGCACGACGAGGAAGGCGGCTCCGCCCATCAACAACACGCCGTTTTGTGTGACCAGACGATCGCTTAGGGTGGCAAAGCGGGTGGGCATCCAGCGATCAACCGCCATGTTGGCCAGCACCCGCGGGCCGCCAAAAAATCCGGTTTGCGCCGCGATGAACAGGAGGGCCGCGGAGGACGCCATCGCCGCGATGACGAAGCCATGGGAAAGCGTGGCTGGCCACCCGGCCGTGATTTTTTCAAAGAGAACCGCGTTCAACGTCTGGCCTTCGACATGTTGAACATCATACAGCAGATAGGCCAGCAAGAGGCCGCCCACGACAAACGCCAACGAAACTCCCATATACATCATCGTACGTTTACCAGTCTGGACCCGGGGCTCGCGCAGGGCATTCAGGCCGTTGCTCACGGCTTCGATGCCGGTGTAGGTTCCGGCGCCGAGACTGTAGGCCCGCAATAAAACGGCGAGCATGCCAAAAATCCCGACTTCGGCGGTGTCAGACCTGACATCGCCCACGACTCCCTGGGCGATACTTGGAAGGTCGCCAAAATGGGTCGTGACCGTCCACAGGATTGCGAACGTATAGGTCAAAACAAACACGAAGAAAATTGGCACCCACAACACCACGGATTCCTTGACGCCGCGCAGGTTCAGCAGCGTGAGGAAGATGACGACGGCAAGGGAAAATTTTAACTTCCACATCTGCCATTCCACCGGCAGCAAACTGAAGGTCGCGTCCGCGCCGCTGGCCACACTGATGGCGATGGTCAAAATATAGTCGCCGACCAACGCACAGCCGGAGACAACGCCGGCCGTGGGGGATAATAATTTGCTGGCGACCAAGTAACCGCCCCCCCCGCTGGGAAATAATTCAATGATCTGCGAATAGCTGGCGCAGATGACCACGATCGTCAATACCGATGCCAGCGCAACGAAGAGGCTTAAATGCGTATGGCCTTTCAATGCGAGGAACGCCGCTTCCGGTCCGTAGCACGATGAGGACAAGCCATCCGCCCCCAGCCCGACCCATGCCAGGAGTGCCACCAGCGACATGTTGTGAAAAATACGTTTGTCGGAAAGATTGCGCGCCCGCCCGATCAACACATTTTTAACCGCTTGAAACACATTCATAATTTTATTCACCCATTAAACCAAGGGGAACATGGAGCGTAATTGCCCCAGAGGAACGCCCTTCCAATTGCCTGCGAGATTAGCTGACGGGCTTGGCCTTGAAAGTGGCCTTGAAACCGGTTGCCCGGCTTCGTGCGCCCCGTCCCCATTGCTGGGGAATTTGGGTCTCCCGCGTCCGGCTTCAGGAAGGAAGCCAGACTTCGGCTGCAATCCTAAAAGTGAAGCAAATCCACCGCTTTTTGTCAATTTATGGACAAAACTGTAAAAAATCTTTGCCAAAACGACTGGGGATGCGTCTTATGGGTAAAAGGAATGAACTGGAAATATTTGATAGCTGCCGCCGGACTTTGCCTGTCGGCGACAATTCTGTTTGCGGCGGATACAAATTCGCCCGCCGCCAACAAGATTTTTCCGCCCCCGCCGTTACGCGAATTTCGCGCTGAATGGGTCGCCACTGTTGGCAATTCCTGCTGGCCGTCCAAGCCCGGACTGACGACGGCACAACAAAAGTCAGAGCTGATTGCCATCCTCGACCGCGCGGTGGCCTTGAAATTGAATGCGATCATTTTTCAAGTCCGTCCGGCGTGTGACGCACTTTATGACTCTAAAATTGAACCCTGGTCGGAATATCTGACAGGCGTGCAAGGCCGGGCGCCGTCGCCTTATTACGATCCGCTGGCTTTTGCCATCACTGAGGCCCACAAGCGCGGGCTTGAATTACATGCCTGGTTCAATCCGTTCCGGGCTCATCATTTCCAGGCGGTTTCACCCATCGCGCCGAACCACATCAGCAAGACGCAGCCACAACTCGTCCGTAATTATAGCAGATACCTCTGGCTCGACCCGGGCGACCCGGCGGTGCGCGCTTATTCCCAGCGCGTGGTGATGGATGTGGTAAAACGCTATGACGTGGATGGCGTTCACTTCGATGATTATTTTTACCCGTATCATGAGAAGAATTCCGCCGGTCAGGACATTGATTTTCCTGATGGCGTCACTTGGCGGAAATTTGGCGTGAATTCCGGTCTGGCGCGCGACGATTGGCGGCGGCATAACGTGGATGTCTTCATGGAACAGATGTATCACGCCATCAAGGCGGAGAAGCCGTGGGTGAAATTTGGCATCAGCCCGTTCGGCATCTGGCGGCCGAAAAATCCACCGCCCATCAGCGGCTTTGATTCTTATGCCGAACTGTATGCGGATTCGCTCAAATGGTTGCGGTCCGGCTGGTGCGATTACCTTTCGCCCCAATTGTATTGGTCCATTGCCGCCAAGGCGCAAAGCTTTTCCACCTTGCTGGGTTGGTGGGAAGGGGAAAATTCAATGCATCGCCATGTCTGGCCGGGAATAAATTCGCTCAAGGTCGGCAGCGGAGCCGGAAGCTGGCAACCATCGGAAATCATCAATCAAATCACCGTCACCCGCCGCTATCCCAATCCGGGCCATATCCATTGGAGCAGCTCGGCCTTGATGAAAAACGGGGCGCTGGATGCCGCTTTGCAGCGTGACAGTTATCAGCAACCGGCGTTGATTCCGGCCAGCCCATGGCTGGATGCCGCCGCGCCCGCCCCGCCGAAATTATCCGTGAGCACCTGGCGAAAAACCTTCCATGTCCAATGGCGTGATGCCACCGGAGAACCGGCGCGCTGGTGGGTTTTACAAGCGCGTTCAAATGGTAATTGGACCACACAAATTTTCCCCGCGAGCCAGGCCGACACGTATCTCGATAATTCCCGGGCCGAAGCCATTGCCATCCGTTCCGTTAATCGCGTCGGAAATTTGAGTGCCCCGACCACTTGGATGCCCAAATAAGCTCCACCGAAAACTCACCTTGCGGACGGCAAGCAAAGCTGCCGCTTTGCCTTTGATGGCACCGCCGTTGACAAGGTCGAAAAGGCGGAGCGGCAACGCCACCCTGCCAGCTATGAAATAACTGCCGGAACTTTTTTTCTGGTGTTGTTCTGGTGTTATCGTGATGATTGGCCCTTAATCAGCAACCGAGGAAAACCCGTGAAAAATCGTATTCGAAGCGTGTGCATCCTGCTGGCCCTATTAGGGACAGGCAACTTACAAACTGCCAGCGCCCAAACCACCGCCTTCACTTATCAAGGTCAATTGTATGATGGCGGTATGCCAGCCAACGGCCTTTATGATCTGCAATTCGTGATTTACGATGCGGCTGCCGACGGCAATCAAATCGGCAATGGATTGACCAATTTCACGGTGAACGTGAACAATGGTTTGTTTACCACCCTGCTGGATTTTGGCAGCACGCCGTTTGATGGCAGTGCGCGCTGGTTGGAAATCAGCGTGCGCACGAACGGCGGTGAAGGTTTCAATCTTCTCACGCCCCGCCAACCAATCACGGCCACACCTTACGCCATCCGAGCCAGTTCGGTTTCTGCCACCAACATCAGCGGTGGCATTCTGGACACCCAGCTTTCGACCAATGTGGTGTTATTGAATGTCAGCCCGACCTTTACCGGAACGGTGACCGCGACCAATTTCAATGGCAATGGCGCAGGCTTGACCAATGTGCCGGGCACGCTCATCTGGCAATTATTTTCCTCGACCAACCTATCGGCTGTTTCCAATACGGGTTATTTGATCACGAATGACACACAGAGCACGCTTACGCTGCCGGCTTCACCCAAGCCGGGAGATGTCATCCGCATTTCCGACGCCGGTTTAAATGGCTGGAGAATCGCCCAAAATGGCGGACTGAGTGGGGGTGGACAGACTCCGGTCAATCAAGTCATCAAAAGCTCTGGCGGTAGTTTTTTGAGTTACACCGTTTGGACCAACCATGCAAATTCTGCGCCCTGGACTTCGGTTGTTTCCTCGGCTGACGGAACTAAATTAGCTGCGGCGAACAGCGGCCAGATTTATACGTCGACCGATTCAGGAAGTACGTGGATATTGCGGACAAACACGGCCGCCGGTTACTACCTCGCCTCGTCATCGGATGGCACTAAATTAGTCGCCGTTGGTAGTGGTTGGATCTTCACTTCTGCAGATTCAGGGGCGACTTGGACGCAACAAAGCCCGCCGATTTCTGGAAGTTGGAGAGCGGTGGCTTCATCGGCTGATGGCAGCAAACTGGTGGTCGCGCCCAGCAGCGGCCAGATTTACACATCGCCGGATTCGGGTGTCAGCTGGATTGCTCGCGGCAACAGTTCTAGTTGGGCTTCGATTGCCTCCTCAGCCGATGGTACCAGATTGATCGCCGGAGGTTCTGGTCCAATTTATACCTCAACCAATTCCGGCGTGAACTGGACTGTACGGACCAACTTGATCACACAGGCGCCTGTTCTCGTCGCTTCTTCTGCGGATGGCCTCAAGCTTGTGGCGGCGGTGCAAGGTGCGGTTATTTATACCTCGACGGATGCCGGATTGACTTGGGCAGCGCAGAACAGTGGTTCTCGGGTTTGGAATGCCGTGGCGTCATCGTCCGATGGCAGCCGGCTGATTGCCTCCACCATGTCGAGTAGCAGTCCGGGAGCCATTTATACTTCGCTGGATTCAGGTATCACGTGGACGGTGCAGAATATCAGCAGCAAAAGTTGGGCAGCAGTCACTACCTCAGCCGACGGAAGCAGATTGGCAGCGGCGGTGACCGGCGGGCAAATTTATACTTCGCAATTATTCAATCGCGCCAGCACCACGCCCGGCGTGACGGGTTATCTTTTGGGCGGACAAAATACCGCCATCGAATTGCAATACACCGGCAACGGCCAGTTCATTTCCTTGGGCCACGAAGGTAGTATTCAGGCGTATTGATACTTCGAATGGTGCCGCGCTATGGCTGGCCGGTTTGCGGATTAAAATGGTTTTGGAAGGGCTATAAGCCGAATTTTGTCTGCGTTCTTGCGAACGGAGAGAATCATTTGTCTTAGCAGCCGATACCCGAAGCCTGTTTCGCTTTCACGAAACGCGGAGCGGGCCGCTCCTCAGCTTCCTATTTGGCCTTGCACCCGATGGGGTTTTCCGTGCCGCGTCGCTTGCGCTTCGCGCGGTGCGCTCTTACCGCACCTTTTCACCCTTACCCCGTTTCTTGCGAAACGTGGCGGTCTGATTTTCTGTGGCACTTTCCGTCGAAAAGTCTTCCAACTTTCCGCCCGCGTGTATCTCCAGTCAAAACTGAAGTTACGCGGCATCGCGCCCCTGTTGGTGTTCGGACTTTCCTCCCTCGACTTGCGTCAAGAGCGATCCTCCGCCCTTCCAAAACCATTACCAGCCTACACGAATAAAATGATTTCACAAGCAGGGGACGCAAGGGTGTCCTGGCCTGGTCTTGGATGAACCAAAGAATTAAACGACTGGAAGAAAAGTGAGGTGGTGCCAGCGAGTGGAATCGAACCACTGACCTCGGGCTTATGAGTCCCACGCTCTAACCAACTGAGCTACGCTGGCAACCAAAACGGTCTGACATTGTGCGGACATTTTGCGTTCTGTCAAACCGGGAATTCAGGCTGCTGGTTTGGTGGCGGGGTCCGCTGATTCCGCCGCCGTGGCGATAAACTGCCGGGCGGGTTCGGTCAGCGACGTTTTTTTCCACGCCGCGACGACGGGGATTTCCGGCAGGTCCGCCGTCAACGGAATCAATTTTAACCGCGGCCCGACCATGCATTCCACGCAGCTGGGCACCAGCGCAAAGCCGCCGCCGGACTCCACGGCCAGCACGATGCCGCTGACGCCGTCATGTTCCTCGGCGATGCGCGGAACGCGGCCCACGGGCGCGAAAATTTTTGCCAGCATCGCGTGATACTCAGGATAATCCGCCCGGCTGTAGGCAATGATCGGTTCGGCGGCGATTTGCGCGAGGCTGATCGCTTTCAGCTTTGCCAACGGATGTTTGGGGGCGAGGGCGACGCGCAGGGGATAACGCGCCAGTTCCTGAAATTCCAAGCCGCTCAATGTCTGCCGCCCGGGCCGCACCATCAGGGCAACCTGTAGTTTGCCGTTGTGCAACTGGGCCAGCATTTCTTCCGTGGACAGGTCGTGCAACGCCACGCGCACGTTTGGGAATTTTCCCTGAAATCCGCGCAACGTCGGCGGCAGAATCTGGACGGTCAATGATGGCGCGTAGCCGACATGGATTTCTCCCCGGGCGCGGCTGCTGGCGGCGCGGGCTTTTTTTACCGCATCTTCCGCGTGCTGCAGCACAGCTTTGGCTTCCGTCAGAAAAACCTTTCCGGCGTCCGTCAACCGCAATGACTTGGCGCTGCGTTCAAATAATTGAAAACCGATTTCATCCTCAAGGTCATGGATCTGCCGGCTGATGCCCGGTTGGGAGACATGCAGCTTCAAGGCAGCGCGGGAGATGTTTTCCTCCTCGGCCACGGCAATAAAATAACGAAGGTGACGCAATTCCATCTGCTTTTGACTATAACTTAAAACGATGCTCACACAAGAAACATGATATTTCCCAGATTCGCCGCCCGGGTTCATAGTCATTGCATGATAAATATTCTAAAAGCAAATGAACGGGGACACGCCAATCACGGCTGGCTGGACAGTTACCACAGCTTCAGCTTCGCGGATTATTACAATCCCGAACGGATGGGCTATCGCACCCTGCGCGTCATCAATGACGATCTGGTGATGCCGGGCATGGGTTTTGGCACGCATCCGCACCGGGACATGGAAATCATCACCTACATCTTGAGCGGCCAGCTTGAGCATAAGGATTCCATGGGCAATGGCCGGGTGATCCAGACCGGTGACGTGCAATACATGGCGGCTGGCAAAGGGGTCTCACACAGTGAATTTAACCCGTCCAAAGACGAAGCCGTGCACCTGTTGCAAATCTGGATTCAGCCCGATGCGAAAGGCGTGGTGCCGCGTTACGCCGAAAAATCATTGCGCAATGCTGAAACTGGAAAACTGCACCTCGTGACGAGCAAAGCCGGCCGTGATGGCTCGATTGCGATCCATCAAGACGCGGATTTGTGGATCGGCAAACTGGAACCGGGACAAAAAGTCTCGCAACCGTTGGCGGCCAATCGTAATGCCTGGTTGCATGTGGCCGAAGGCGAAGTGGTCGTGAACGGCGAAACGCTGGCCGGCGGCGATGCCGCAGTCGTGGATCATGAAACGAAATTGGAATTGTCAGCCAACCAACCATCGCAGGTGCTGTTGTTTGACTTGAACTGAAGCCATGGAACGGGTCGTCAGATGCGACCCGTTCCAAATTTAAAACCGAAAAGTCAGCCGCTTAATTCTCAACCCGATTTAAAGATGAAAAAGATTTTACTGACCCTCGCGCTGCTGGTCGCAATTGCCACCGCGATTACCTGGGTAGCAACCGGCGCCAGTCGTGGCTGGACCAAAACGGAGATCCCGGTGAAAACGCTCGATGAAGTCACTGGCATCGAAGGCATCACCTATCAGAAAAAATTCATGGCGGGCGTGGATTTTCTGGGCGCCGGATTGATCATCGCGGGCGGATTGGCCGGAACCTCACTTTTTTTCCGAAATAAAACAAAAACAAACAAAAACCAAAACTGAAAGTAATCATATGAAACTAAATTATCTTATCCCCTTGCTCGGTTTGACGACAGCGGTGGCTTATGCGGCGCCGGAAACCTTTGATTTCAAAGATCCCAAAAACGTGAACAATGCGGTATTCAAGCTGGACGCCCCGTTGGAGTCGGTGAACGGCAGTGCCAGCGGCATTTCCGGCAGCGTCATTTTTGATCCCGAAAATCCGGGCGCGACAACGGGGAAAATCATCGTGGCCAGCGACTCATTGACGGTGCCCAATCCGTTGCAGAAAGAGCATCTCCATAGTGTGAACTGGTTGGACACGACAAAGTATCCGGAGATTTCATTTGAGACCAAATCGCTCGCGAATGTGAAAACCGCAGGCAATACGACGACGGCGGACGTCACGGGTCTGTTCATTTTGCATGGAGTCACTAATACGATCACTGCCCCGGTCAAGTTCACTTATTTGAAGGACAAACTGGGCGCGCGGGTGCCCAGCGCGAAGGGCGATCTGTTGGTCATCCGGGCGGATTTCAAAATCAACCGGGAAGACTTCAACATCCAAAAAGGTCAATACGAAGACAAGGTCGCGAATGAAATTGATCTGACGTTGAGCATCGCGGGCGCGTCGCCGAAATAAGGATTCAAAGCAAACCGCCTGATTGCGTCCCGACAATCCCAAGATGGAGCGAGGCGCAGTCAGGTAAAAACTGACAAACTAAAAAACTAAAACTAAATTATGGCAACTATTTCGATTGTTTATTTTTCCGGTTCCGGTCACACGGCCAAGATGGCCGAGGCGGTCAATCAGGGGGCAGCGTCGGTTACGGGTATTAAAACCAACCTGATTGCCATCAATGGTGATGATATCGTAAAGGGCCGTTACAGCAACGATGCCGTGTTCGCTCAGCTGGATGCGAGCGACGCGATCATTTTTGGCAGTCCGACTTACATGGGTGGACCGGCGGGACAATTCAAAGTGTTTGCCGATGCGACGGCTGGCTCCTGGTTCAAGTCAGCGTGGCGCGATAAAGTTGCGGCTGGTTTCACCGTTTCCAACAGTCCCAGTGGTGATAAATTCAGCACGTTGCAATACTTCCACACATTGGCGATGCAGCACGGCATGGTCTGGATTGGCCTCGGCGAAATGCCGGTACAACCCAATGGCATCAATGCTGTCGGCAGTTTCGGCGGCGCCATGGGCGTGGCGGGTCAGGAATCACCCGACATCAAGCCAAGCGCAGGTGACAAGCAGACGGGAGAAATCCTGGGCAAGCGCGTTGCCGCCCTGGTTTTGAAATTGAAGAAATAAGTTACTCCCAATTTACTGAACTCCGCGTTGAAAAATTTCAACGCGGAGTTTTTCCATCAACCTGTTAAATTTAACGGGTGCAAAAATTGCCGCGCGAATTCTATGACCGTGACACACAACTCGTCGCGCGCGAGTTGTTGGGGAAGTTTCTCGTCCACAAAGCCAACGGCTTGGAACGCGTGGGCAGGATCGTTGAAGTCGAGGCGTATCTCGGTGAGCATGACCTTGCCGCGCATTCCGCCAAAGGCCGTACCCGGCGGACGGAGATCATGTTTGGTCCGCCCGGTCATGCGTATGTTTATTTTATCTACGGCATGCATTTTTGCATGAATGTTGTGACGGAACGCGAAGGTCATGCGTCGGCGGTTTTAATCCGGGCAATCGAACCGGTAAAAAATCTGACGGGGCGCACCTGCGGTCCGGCGTTGCTCTGTCGGGCGATGGACATTGATAAACGGCTTAACGGTCATGATTTATTGAGCGACGACTTTTACCTTGCGGCATCCGCCTTGGAGAAATTATCCATCGTTAAACGCCCGCGCATTGGCGTGGAGTACGCGAAACACTGGGCGAGGCGGCACCTGCGTTTTTACATTAAGGGAAATGCATTTGTATCGCGTTTATAAAGAAAACAAAAAGCGAACGAAGCATGAAGCTTCGTTCGCTTTGATTGTTCGATGAGCTTGAAAGCTTACGCTTTATCCAAGTTGGGGATTTCTTTGCGCGATTGTACGACCTGATCCACGAGGCCGTACGTTTTGGCTTCATCCGCGCTCATGAAATTATCACGATCGCAATCGCGTTCCACTTTTTCCACCGGCTGGCCGGTGTGTTTGGAAATGATTTCGTTCAGGCGCTGTTTCAATTTCAGCATGTATTTGACACGAATTTCCACGTCGCTGGCCTGGCCTTCCGCGCCGCCGAGCACTTGATGGATCATCACGTTGCAATTCGGCAGGGCATAGCGTTTGCCCTTTGTGCCAGCGCAGAGCAGCACTGCGCCCATGCTCGCCGCCTGACCGATGCAGTAGGTGTTCACGTCACACGTCAGATATTGGATGGTGTCGTAGATGGCGAGGCCGGCGGTGACGCTGCCACCGGGGGAATTGATATAGATGTGGATGTCCTTTTTCGGATCGCTCATCTGCATGAACAGTAATTGAGCGACGACAATGTTGGCGACCTGGTCGTCAATCGGAGTGCCGATGAAGATGATCCGGTCAACGAGCAACCGTGAATAAAGATCCCAGACGCGTTCGCCGCGGCCATCACGTTCGATGACGGTCGGGATCGTATAATTTGTGATTTCGTTCATGGGGCACAAGCTAGCGCATTTTGGCCGCAAGTAAAGTTGCGGCCATGATTTGCTGTAAAAGGAGGTTTCGGACGAAGGGGTGAAGACAGCGAAGGGAAAAACAGACGTGGATTTTCACGAAGAAACTGCGGCCTGCCAGTAATCATCATGGATTGCGGCGGGAAGCATAGCGCCACGCCGCTTTCGTACGGTCGAACAGCTTTCGAAATAAGATTAACCCTTGCGCGCGCGAAAGCGGTGTCGCCGCTACGCTCTGCCACCGCACTCCAAGATCGCTAATCTGAATCCACTCATTTCACTGTCTTAGCAGCGATAAAAGTTTTCCAGATCAAGACAAAGGCGCTGGCAAATTCGAACGGCTTTTCGTTCACCCATTTCGTGACAAACTCCGGCGCGAACCAGTCGCCCGTCTCAATTTCTTCAGGATGCAGAACAAACGGCCCTTCATTTTCGCAATAATAAATCCAGCAAAACTCCCAGCCGGTTTCCTTACGTGCATCGAGCTTGAAAAGGCGTTTCAATGGTTGGGTCACCACCAAACCGATCTCTTCGCGTAGTTCGCGCACAGCGCAGGGATCATAATCTTCGCCTGTGTCGACATGGCCGGACGATGACGAATCCCATTTGCCCTTGGCGGTATCTTTAAGCATGGAGCGTTTCTGCAAGAAAACCTCGCCGCGCGCATTGAAAACCAACACGTGCACGGCGCGGTGCCACAAGCCGCGCGCGTGAACTTCTTTGCGGGGCGACTGGCCGATCACTTCATCGCGTTCGTTGACGATGTCAAAAATTTCTTCGGGCATATTTGCCAACAAAGGAACAAAGTAACGAAGGAAAGCCAAGCCCGGAATTGCCGGTGGGAATTAATGGTCAAAGTATTCCCGCATTTTCTCGCGCAACAGTTCGATCAGGCTTGCGTCCATAAATTCGTAATCATCCTTGATGAAAAGGCAAATGCACGATTTACCGGCCAAGGCTTCGGGATATTTTTGACGCAACCGTTCCTTGTGCCGTTTTTCCATCACGACAATGAGATCGGCCCAACCCAATAATCCAGCCGTCGCTTTGATGCGCGCACCATCTTCGGTTCCGGCCGAGCGGACATCCCATGCCGGGTCGTTTTTGAAAATGGTTTCGGCGGTCAAACTGCGCCGCCGGTTGCGACTGCAAACGAATAAGATTTTTGTGCGGTCGCTGGGCGGATTTAGAGACGCTTCAGACATGCTTAAATCATCAAGAAATTATTGGGTCTGCTTCAGGCGCGGGCTTTTCTGCCGTAAGAATCCGGGTCAACGCTACAAACTGCTCCAAACTTAATTTCTCTGCCCGTTCTTGCAATGAGATGCCCAGGGTGGCGAAGGCGGCTTCGAGTTTTTCCTTTGGCCACTCTTGTTTCAGCAGTTTCAACATCATCTTCCGCCGCTGCGAGAAGGACTTTTTGACGATCCGCCGAAAAACTTCTCGCTGCTCTTCCGCGAGCAATGGTTGCGCACGACGCTCCAAAACCACGCAGGCGGAATCCACGTCCGGCGCTGGGAAAAAACAGGCAGCGGGAATCTTGAATAATCCGCGCGGTTGAAAATCGAGTTGTACAAGCAACGTCAACACCCCGTAATCGTCGTCATCCGTTCCCGCCATGAGCCGTTGCGCCACTTCGAGTTGAAGCGTGGCGACAATCATTTGGGGCGCGCGGATGCCGGCGGATAATTCCACCAAAATCGGCGAGGCAACGGAATACGGCAGGTTGGCGACAAGTTTCCAATCGCTCCAATCACGCGGCTCGTGTTTCAAAACTGCCAGCGCATCAGCATGCCGGAGTTCAAACTTGGGACTGGCCAATTCGGGCGCAAAACGTTCTTGTAGCACGTCCACGAGGCGCGCATCCATTTCAATGGCCAGCACGTAACCGGCTCGTTGCAACAGTAATTCTGTGAGCGGGCCCAGGCCCGGGCCGATCTCCAGAATTTTGTCAACCGGTGAAATTTCGGCGGCATCGGCGATCCGTTGTAATTGGTTGCCGTCGTGCAAAAAATTTTGGCCGAGGGATTTCGTAAGCTGAATGTCACGCTGATCCAGCCATTCGCGCATTTCGGTAAGTTTCATGGACATTGAATCGTTAAATGATGGAATCGTTGCCGGGTTTTAATCCGCGCCGAGGCAGTGTTTTAACGCCGCCACCGCCTGCGTGATTTGTGTCCGGCTGATTGTGAGCGGTGGCGTGAAGCTGATGATGTTGCCGTGTTCGCCTTCCGGTAGAAAAATATAGCCCTGATGCAACAGCGTTTTGATGGCGTCCAAGGCGATTTGCGTGGCGGGTTTGCCGTCAGGAAGGTTTAATTCCACCGCCGCCATCAATCCGCAGCCACGGGACGAGGTTTTAATTTTTAGTTTTAATTTTTTAATGGCTGAAAGTTGGCTCAATAAAACATCACCCAGCCGGGCGCTGCGTTCGCACAGTTTTAATTTTTTAATTTCCGCAATTTGCGCGAGCGCCATCGCGCAGCCAACCGGATGGCCCAGAAATGTGCTGGTGTGGATCGCTTCGCCGGTCGAAACGGGCCACGCGGCATCCATCACGTCGGCGCGTCCAACACAGGCGGATAGCGGAAAGCCACCGGTGAGCGCTTTGCCGAGGCAGAGCAGATCGGGCATCGTCCGCGAATGCTCACAGGCAAACCATTTTCCCGTACGGCCAAAACCGGTGTAAATTTCGTCGAGGATCAGCAACGCACCATGTTGATCACATAATTTGCGGAGCAAGGGCAGAAATTGCCGCGGCGGAATATTAGTGCCGCCGCGTGCCTGGATCGGCTCGACCAGAATGGCGCCAATTTTTTCACGCCGGAAAAGTTTTTTGATTTGAGTCTCAATGGCGGCCAGGTCCGCTGGCTTGCCGGGGAAGGACACAGAATGTCCAAAGCGGCGGAGTTGAGAATGGAACGGCTGATGGAAAAAGTCGCGATGGGTGGCGTTGAGCACACCGTAACCAAGTCCATGATAGGCACCGGCGAAAGTGATGACGCCGGGTTTTTTGGTGGCCAGCATCGCGGTTTTGAGCGCGGATTCGACCGCTTCAAAACCGGAATTGGAAAAAATGGTTTTTGCGTGAATCTTTGGTTGCGGCAGCGAGGCAGCCGCCTTTTTAGGCAACGCTTTACTCCAGCGTTCGAAAGTGATTTCGCTTAGTTTGCACGCGAGCTCGGCTTTGAGGGCGTGCGGGTGCACATCGCCCATGGCATGCAGGAGCGTGGCCATCTGCTTTTGCCCGGCCCGGACGACAGCCTGGTTGGCGTGACCGGCGGCGGCCACGCCGAACGCAGCGGTCAAATCCAGATATTTTTCCTCATCCGCATCCCAAACGTGAACACCTTGGGCGCGTGCCCAGACGATCGGCCAGGAGCCATCCGCCTCCAGAAAGGTGACATTGCGCGATTCGAAGTCGCGGATCAGTTGCAGGGTTTTTTTAGTGTTGGCCACGTGCTTGCGTTTTTAGCGTTGCGATCGCTGTGCGGGCTCAATATCCCGTGTTCCGCGTAAATTGGGGGGCCCGAATCATAAATTTTTAAACGCCGCGTTGTTCCGGCGGCCAAATGATTTTGTGTTGCTGGAGCTGAAAACGCACGGGAAGAGCGTCAGCAATGATTTTTTCCACGAGTGCCCGCCGTGAAATGGGAGTCAGACCAGCGGGGACGGGTTTCAAAACCTTGTTTTGTTGTTCTGGCGTCAGCGGATGCACCCAGGAAAAAAGCAGCGGGCAAACGGCATCCAACTTGTAGGCGGCAATCTGTTGTTTGGCCCAGTCGTAATCCTCCAATGTGCCGATGACGAATTTGATTTCGTCCGTGGCTTTCAACTGCGCAAGGTTCTCGAACCGGTTGCGGGCGGCTTCACCGCTCGCGGGGCATTTCAGGTCCATAATCCGGCGGACGCGTGGATCGATGAGTGAAATATCATGCGCCCCGCTGGTTTCAATCAAAACGGTAAAGCCGTTATCGCACAAACTTTTCATCAACGGCAGGGAATTTTTTTGGAGCAATGGTTCGCCGCCCGTCAATTCTACAAGCGGCAGTCGCTGGCAGCCGGCGGCCGGCGACTGGTTGGAGAATGGCGCGGCCACTCTTTTCACTTCATCCAGGATATCAGCCAATGACTTTTTTTTACCGGCGGTGAAGGCGTACGCAGTGTCACAGTAGGAGCAGCGCAAATCGCACGCGGTCAGGCGGATAAAGATGCACGGCAAGCCGGCAAAGGTGCTTTCGCCTTGCAGACTCAGATAGATTTCATTGACGACGAGCGTGTCGGACATCAGCGTGAAATTAGCCGAAATGAACGGGATTAAACAGGATTTTCGGCATGTCAGCCGTTAGTGAAATAGGGTGTACAGATTGTCCAGGAAGCAAAGGAGGCAGCTTTCATCACCAGTTTTATCGTCGGCATCTGATTCGATTGCTGATTAAATAGTTGCTGTCAGGCGGTGGCAAATTGAAATTTTACGCCAGGTGAGCTATGCTTAACCATATCCAGACTTAACCTTAAATCTGGAGCAAACAATGAAATTGAAATTACGCCTGGGGATTTTGGTGGTTCTGTTGTTTGGTACTGCCGCTCGCGCCACAATCCTGGATGATTTGGGGGTAACGCTTTTTCGGGCCGTCACGACCAATCTGGATGGTCGCGGTATTGCCGTGGCGCAACCGGAGGCATCCTTGAGCACTGATTTACAGACCTGGCAGGTAAACCCCACGACCACGAGCCACCCCGCGACCATTTTTACCTACGCCTCGACCAATGGCTCCACCAACGTTTTTCCGAACAATATCGGAAAAGAATCTAGCCACGCCGATGGTGTGGGCCAGAACCTTTATGGAATTCCCAACGGCATTGCAACTAATCTCCTGCGGGTGGACAATTCTGAAGCTGATTACTTTATTAATACTTATGTATTGAGCACGCTGCCCCCGCCGGCCATTGGCGATCCAATTGTGAATCAAAGTTTTAGTTTTGGGCCACTATCGGTTTCAGACCAACAGCAGGCGGATTCTGGCTATGATGATTATGCTGCCCAATATCGGACATTATTTGTGTCGGCAGTCAATAATTATGGTCAGAGCGCGGTCGTCTGCGCGCCGGGAACGGCTTATAATAGCATTGGCGTGGGAGCTGTATACCCCGTTTCTTACAACAATAGCATCGGGCCGACGCCGGATAATGGCCGATGCAAACCGGATCTTTCGGGTAGATGGGGTGACACCAGTACGGCTGCGGCGCAAGTTTCGGGTGCGGCGGCGGTTCTGATGCAAGCGGCGTTGCGGGGCGACGGCGGCAGCGATACCAATTCTGCCTTTGACCTGCGCACCATCAAGGCGCTTTTGATGAATGGCGCGGTAAAGCCGGCGGACTGGACAAATTCCACGGCGTCACCGCTCGATATGCGTTATGGGGCTGGCGTGTTCAATCTATTTAATTCCTATGAGCAACTTATTGGCGGCAAGCGAAGTTATATTGTCTCCACCACGGCTTCAAGCGGCGGCGCTCATCCGCCGAATGGTGCGACGGGAACGGTGGCTGTGCTCAGCGGTTGGGATTTGAACACCAGCAGCAGTTCGGTGCTCAACGATGGCATCAACCATTACTATTTCAATGTGACGAATGGAGCAGGCACCGCAAAATTAACGGCCACGCTGGTTTGGAACCGCCAGCAAAATCAATCGGCCATCAACAATCTCAACCTGTTTCTTTATAATGTGGCGAACAGTAACCTTGTCATTTGCAGCACCAGCGCGGTGGATAATGTCGAACATCTTTACGTGACGAATCTTCCCGCCGGCCGTTACGATCTACAGGTTTGGAAAGCGGGCGGATTTGGCACGGTCAGTTCATCGGAAACGTATGCCCTGGCGTGGAATTTTGCCTTGCCGCCGACCATTGCGCCGGTGTTGACCATGGCCAAATCCGGGCCGAATGCCGTTTTAAGCTGGCCAATTTTGCCGAATGGTTTTGTGGTTCAATCCACGGCCAACTTGAATCCACCGGCGGCTTGGAGCACTGATGCCATTCCAGCCGTCATTTATACGAACCAGCAGAATTACATAATGCTGAACCCGACGAATGCCGGGCAATTTTTCCGGTTGGTGTGGCCGTAATTTTGCCCCTGCGGGTTGCGTGAATCATTTTATGCGTCATTGTGATGGTCACTTATGAATGAGGCATTAAAAGGAAAAGTAGCATTGATCACCGGTTCATCCCGTGGCATTGGCCGGGCGATCGCCGAACGGCTGGCGCGGGCAGGGGCAGCGGTGGTCGTCAATTATACCAGTAATGCGATGGAAGCAGAAAAAGTCGTGGCGGCGATAATAGCTGCCGGCGGTCAGGCTTTCGCCGTTCAAGCGGATATCGGGCGGGTTTCGGAGATTGTGCGGTTATTTGATGCGACCATCAAACATTTTGGCAAGTTGGACATTCTGGTGAACAACGCCGGCATCATGTTCACCAAAGCCGTTAGCGACACAACTGAAGCCGACTTCGATCGCATCTTTGCGGTCAATGTCAAAGGTACTTTTTTCGCGTGCCAGCAGGCGGCGACGCGTTTGGCTGACGGGGGACGCATCATCAATTTTTCCAGTTCCACCACGGCGCGCTTCATGCCGGGTTACGGTGCGTATGTCGCGACGAAAGGCGCAGTCGAACAACTCACGCGCTCGCTGGCCAAGGAGGTCGGCCCGCGTGGCATCACCATCAACACTGTTTCGCCCGGTCCGACGGAAACGGAATTGTTTATGAGCGGCAAAACGCCGGAGCAAATTGATTTCTCAGCCAAACAATCCGCATTTGGCCGGCTGGGTCAACCGCAGGAAATCGCCGAAGTAGTGGCGTTTCTGGCAAGTGACGCAGCGAGCTGGATCAGCGGGCAAAATATCCGCGCAAATGGCGGATTGGCCTAAAACGCGTCATTCGCCGCCAAAATGATTCAACCCCAGATGCTTTCGGAGTTTGTAACTGTTGGAAATGGCGTCGGTGACAAACTTTTTCCCGATTTGAACTGCTTGCGGCAGGTTTTTTCCGGTCGCGAGTGCAGCGCAAATGGCGGCTGAGTAGGTGCAGCCAGTGCCATGTGTGCGGGTATTCTTCACGTACGGCGCAGAGAGCAGGAATTCGTCACGTCCATCAAAGAACGCATCCGTGGCGTAGCCAGTGTCCAAAGTTATTTCGGCCTGAACGTCCGGCAAGTGCCCGCCTTTCACCAAAACGGCGCAGCCAAAGCGCGTGTGGATCTTTTGCGCGGCGGCCATCATTTCTTCGACGGATGAAATCGTTTCGCCGCCAAGGATTTCCGCTTCGGATAGATTGGGGGTCACGAGGGTGGCCAGCGGCAATAGCTTTTCGCAAAAGATTTTCAATGCCTTCGGTTCAAGCAAACGCGTACCGCTGGTGGCAACGAGGATGGGGTCAACAATCAGCGGGGGCCGGGTTTTTCGCCCGCGCCCATGAGTGCCGCGAAAGTAGCGCGTAAAAAAATTAACAATGACGGAAATATTTTCCGCCGAGTAGAGCATGCCAGTTTTGATGGCCTGAGGCGGCAGTTCGGCAAACACGGCTTCCATTTGTTGCCGCAGCATTTTGGGAGAGCAAGATTCGATGTCGAGGACTCGCCGGGGGTTTTGCGCGGTTAAGCAGGTGATGGCGCTGGTGCCATGGACGCCGAGCGCGGCGAAGGTCTTCAAATCTGCCTGAATACCTGCGCCGCCGCCGCTATCTGAGCCGGCGATGGTGAGGGCGATGGGAAAGGTTTTGCGGGCGGTCTGCACGGAGAATAAATTAGTGGAAAATATCCCCAATCTTCAACCTTTAAGCAATTTTGGCCACACATGAACACCAGCAAGTGA